>NZ_CP029834.1:352500-437884 GCF_003233655.1 Azospirillum ramasamyi | reverse complement strand
AATCGCACTGGGATCCCAATCTCGACCCGGAATGGGACCTGTTCGCCCGCATGACCGTCCTGGCCGGGCAGGCGATCCGGGCGGAGAATTCCACCATCACCCGCGTACTCGGCGGCATGTCGCCCATCGATCCGTCCTTCGTCCGCCGGCTCGACGAGCGCGGCGTGCTGGACGAGGTGGACGTGGTGGCGGTCCACGGTTTCCCGCTCGACTGGAATCTCTGGCAGATCCACGAATGGCCGAACAAGATCGACGAGATCCGCGCGGTCACGACCAAGCCGATCTGGGTGACCGAGGCTGGCGTCTCCTCCTTCGGCGCGGAGGAGGTCCAGGCCTGGGGCGTCAAGCGCACAGCCGAGCTGCTGATCGGCAAGGTTCCGCGCATCCACTGGTACAGCCTGTACGACCTGCCCAGCCATTGGGAGGCCACCACCCGCCACAAGGAGGCGGAGGGCTCCTCCTACTACCGCCATTTCCACATGGGCCTGCTGCGCGCCGACGGCACGCCCAAGCCGGCGCTGGAGGCCTTCGCGCCCTATGCCGGCCAGATGGGCATTTGCCAGTGGTTCCATTTCGAGGACCACCGGCTTGACGACGCGGTGGCCTGGCTGAAGCGGCTGGGCGTGCGGCATCTGCGCACCGGCCTGTCCTGGGCCGACAGCTTCCGTCCCAACGCGCTGGACTGGTTCGACCGCCAGATGGAGGCGCTGGCCGATTTCGAGGTGACCG
Organism: Azospirillum ramasamyi; assembly: GCF_003233655.1. NCBI lineage: Bacteria > Pseudomonadati > Pseudomonadota > Alphaproteobacteria > Rhodospirillales > Azospirillaceae > Azospirillum > Azospirillum ramasamyi. The sequence goes on along the minus strand of NZ_CP029834.1, from coordinate 437,155 downwards.
TCACCTTCTGCTTCACCCCCGAGCACCGCGGCGTCGAACCCCACCACACCAGCCCGCCCCAGGTGGCGGAGGAGTTCGCGGAGTTCTGCGCCGCCATGATCCGCCGCTACGGCACCACGCGGACGGCCGATCCGGCGGCGGCGATGGCGGCGGTGGGGTAAGGAGGCCCGATCGCCTCAACTCTTGTAGTGCCGCCCGAAGCGGTTGTTGAGGAAGGCGTCCAGCGGCACCTGTTCCTGGCGGATGAAGCCGGCCTGCGGAATGGAGCCCTCGCGCAGAAGGTCCAGCACGGCGCAGATGCCGGCGGCGGTGGTCACCTGGATGGCGCTCCAGGTCCGGCCGGCGATCGGCTTGCTGTAGATCTTGGTGGCGAAGGTCTCCTGCCGCAGCTCGCCGTCCTGCATGCCGGTGGCGGTCGCCAGCACCAGCACCACGTCCTGCAGGGTCAGCGGCACGGCGGTCTCCAGCACGTCCTTCAGCAGGTGGCGCCGCTCGCCCAGCCGCAGGTCGCGGATCAGCAGGCGGACGATGTCGCGGTGGCCGGGATAGCGCACGGTCTTGTAATCGAGGTTCCGCACCTTGCCGGCCAGCGTCTCGCACAGGGAGCCCAACCCGCCAGAGGTGTTGAACGCCTCGTAATCGACGCCGTCCAGCGCGAAGCGCTCGTCGCCCTCCAGCGGCATCACCTCGTGCGGGCGGCCGTCGATGATGGCCTCGCAGGGGTTGCAGTATTCGTTGATGAGGCCGTCGGTGCTCCAGGTCAGATTGTATTTCAGGGCGTTGGTCGGGTATTGCGGCAGGGCGCCGACGCGCAGATGCAGGTTGTGCAGCTCGTCGAAGCGGCGGGCGAGATCGTGCCCGACGATGGAGATGAAGCCCGGCGCCAGACCGCATTGCGGGATCAGCGCGGTGCCGGCGGTTTCCGCCAGCATCTTCACCTTGCGGGTGGCGGCGACATCCTCGGTCAGGTCCAGATAATGGGCGCCGGCCGCCACGGCGGCGGTGGCGATGGCCGGGGTCAGGGTGAAGGGGCAGGCGCTCAGGACCGCATGCTGGCCTTCCATGGCGGCACGCAGGGAATGCGGATCCTCCACATCGACACGAGTCACCCGCAGCCCGGCATGTTCGGCGCGGTACAGCAGCGCCTCGTCCCGGTCGCCGATCGTGACGGCGAAATCGCCGGTTTCGGACAGCAGCGTGCCGATCATCGATCCGATCTTGCCGGCGCCCAGAACCAGAACCTTCATCCTTGCCATGTCTCCCGCTCCTCTGTTCAGCCGTGTGTGTTTTGGCGGGCCTCGACGATTGGTTGGCCCGCATACAAAAGGTGTGGGCGGATGCGGCCGGTCTGAACCGGGCAATGCGCCGGGTAGGATCGAGTTTTCCGGCGGAATGACGGCAAATCCGTTGAAATGACGGGCGCGCTTTATCCCTCGCGCGGCATCGGCGCCGGCGCTAAGGTCGCAACCGGTTTTCACAAGCCCGGCCCGCAACCATGACCATCCGCCAACTGACCGCCCCGCACGCCGTCCTGCTGGAAGAGCCGCAACAGGGCCTTCCCCAGACCAGCGAGATGATCCGGGGCGAGCGCTTCCGCATTCTGGAGGAGCGCGACGGCTGGCTGCGGGCGGAGAACGCCTTCGACGGCCATGCCGGCTGGCTGCCGCCGGGCACCGCGCATCGGGAGCCGGCCGCTCCCACCCACCGCGTGCGGGCATTGCGCGCCGACCTGCACCCCGGACCGACGCACAAGGCGCCGCCGGTGGCGACGCTCAGCTTCGGCTCGCTGGTGACGCTGGACGGCCGGGCGGAGAATGGCTGGGTCGGCACCGACGACGGGCTGTGGCTGTTCGCGGGTTGGCTGGAGCCGGTGGATGCGCCCGCCGCGGCCGACCACATCGCCACCGCGCTGCGTTTTCTGGAGACACCCTATGTCTGGGGCGGGCGCAGCAGTTTCGGTATCGACTGTTCCGGGCTGGTGCTGACCGCGATGGCGGGGGCCGGCATCGTCTCGCACCACAGCAGCGGCATGCAGCGCAAGGACGAGCGGCTGGGAGCCTGGATGTCCGACGATGGCCGCGATGTCGCCTACCGGCGCGGCGACATCGTCTTCTTCCCCGGCCATGTCGGGCTGATGGTGGACGGGGCGACCCTGCTGCACGCCACCGTCTTCACCATGTCAGTCGTGGTCGAGCCGCTGGCCGAGGTCGTCAAGCGCGCGGAGATCAACGGTGTCCGCCGTCCCCACCATGTCATCGACGGTTCGGCGCGGACGTAGCGCCTCCCCCACCAGCAGCAGGGTCGGTCCCTTGCCGGCCGCGACCCCCTGCTCCGCCATCTCGCCGAGGGTCGTCCAACAACGCCGCTCGTCGGGCCGGCAGCCGTTCTCCACCGCCAGCACCGGCGTCGTGGCCGGCAGCCCGGCCCCGGTCAGCCCCCGCCCGACCGAGCGGGCCTGCTCGCGCCCCATATAGATCGCCAGCGTCCCCTGCGGATCGGCCAGCCGCGCCCAGTCGGGTTCGAACCGCTCGCCGTCGCGGCCATGAGCGGTGACGAAGGTGACGGCGCGCGACACCCCGCGCATGGTCAGCGACAGTCCGGTCGAGGCCGCGCAGCCGAGCGCCGCGGTGATGCCGGGGATGACGCGGACCGGAATGCCGAGGCTGTCGAGATGCCCGATCTCCTCGCCGGCCCGGCCGAACACCATCGGGTCGCCTCCCTTCAGCCGGACGACGCGTTTGCCGCGCTGCGCATGGTAGGCGATCAGCGCATTGATCTCCCCCTGCGGCAGCGAATGGCGGCCGGAGCGCTTGCCGACGCAGATGCGCTCCGCCCCAGGATGGGCGAGGTCGAGGATGCCGTCGCCGACCAGCGCGTCGTAGAGCACGACCTCGGCGGCGGCCAGCGCCTTGACGGCGGCGACGGTGAGCAGGTCCGGGTCGCCGGGGCCGGCGCCGACGAGGGTCACTTGCCCGCGGTTTTTTTGCCGAGCGGAACGGGATCCCCTCTCCCCCCCGGGGAGAGGGTTAGGGTGAGGGGAACGCGTGGCGGCCCTTTCCCAAAAATCCAGTATGTGCATCCCCCTCACCCCGACCCTCTCCCCGGGGGGAAGAGAGAGATTGGGCGAGGCGCCTCCGCCGGCGCCCGCGACCCGCGGGACCAGGAGGCGCGCCAACGCCGCTAGACCATCACGCCACTTCGCGCTGATGAGCATGACGAAGCACCTCCTTGAGTTCAGGCACGCAGGAACCACAATTCGTGCCGGCCTTCAATGCCGCACCGATCTCCGCCACGCTGGTCAGCCCCCGGTCGCGGATGGCGTGGGCCAGCCGGTTGATGCCGACGCTGAAGCAGGCGCAGACGATGCGGCCCTCATCCGCCACCCCCGGCGCCCGCCCGGCGAGCAGCCCGGCCCGCGCGCCGTCGTCCAGCCCATCCGCCGCCAGCAGCCCGGCGAGCCAGCCGCGCGGCGGCAAACGCCCGGCGGCGGCGACGAACAGGCAGGCCTCCAGCCGGTCGCCGTCCATCCAGGCCATGCGCAGGCCGCCGCGCGCCTCGTCGTGGAATTCCACCGCCGCCCCGGCAGGGTCGAGGCCGGGCAGCCAGGCCTCCACCGCCGGGATGGCTCCCATCCCCGCCATCTCCACCAGATGGCCGCCGGCCACCGCGCGGCGCGCCCAATAGCCGCCATGGCCGGGCTCCACCGGCCGGCGCGCCAGCAGGAAGGCGGTCCAGTCCGGCCGCCAGGGCTCCACCGTCGCCGGCATCCGCTTCAGGTCCGGCTGGCCGGAGGCCGGGTCCACCGCCCCGTCGTCGATCAGCCGGCCGATGACGCAGGCGCCGGTGAAACGGTCGGTCCAGTGCATCGGCAGGAAGATGGCGCCTTCGCTTTGGGCATCGGTGACATGGACGCGGGCCAGCGCCTCCCCCGCCGCCGTGGCGATGCGGGCCAGCCCGCCATCGACCAGCCCCCGCGCGGCGGCGTCGGCCGGGTTGATGTCCAGCCGCGGCTCCGGCGCATGGGCGGACAGCCGCGCCGACAGGCCGGTGCGGGTCATGGTGTGCCACTGGTCGCGCAGCCGGCCGCTGTTCAGCAGCAGCGCCCCGTCCGGCAGGACGCGCGGCAGCGGCTTCGCCGTCACCGCCAGCATCCGGGCACGGCCATCGGCGGTGAAGAAGCGGCCGTCGCCGAACAGCCGCTTCTGCGGCTCGCTCCCCGTGCGCCAGGGCCAGGTGAAGGGCGCCAGCGCGTCGTAGCCGTCGTCATCCAGCCCGCCCAGCGCCCCGATGTCGAAGGCGCGCGCGCCGCCATTCTCGAACCCCGACAGGGCGGCATGCTCGCGGAACACCGCGGCGGCGGTTTCATAACGGAATGCCTCGGCGAAGCCCATCCGCCGCGCGACCTGGGTCATGATCCACCAGTCGGCCCGCGCCTCCCCCGCGCCGGCCATGAAGGCGCGCTGGCGGGAGACGGTGCGGTCGGAGTTGGTGACGGTGCCGTCCTTCTCGCTCCAGCCCTTGGCCGGCAGGCGGATATGGGCGAAGCGGCCGGTGTCGGTGTCGCGGATGCAGTCGGAGACCACCACCGTTTCGCATTTCGCCAGCGCCCGGCGCACCCTGCCGGCGTCGGGCATGCTGACCGCCGGATTGGTCGCCATGATCCACACCGCCTTGACCGTTCCGGCCTCGATGGCGCGGAACAGATCGACCGCCTTCAGCCCCGGCTTGTCCGCCATCCGCGGCGCGCTCCAGAAACGGCCGACCCGGCCCACCTCCTCCGCCGTGAAGCCCATATGGGCGGCCAGCTGGTTCGCCAGCCCGCCGACCTCGCGCCCGCCCATGGCGTTCGGCTGTCCGGTGACGGAGAAGGGGCCGCAGCCCGCCCGGCCGATGCGCCCGGTCAGGAAATGCAGGTTCAGGATGGCGTTGACGGTGTCGCTGCCCTGGGAGGACTGGTTGACCCCCTGGGAATAGACCGTCACCACCCGCCCGGTCGCCGCGAATTCGGCATAGAAGGCGGCGACCTCCGCTTCCTCCATCCCGCAGCGACGGGCGACGGTCGCCACGTCGGGTGCATCGGCGCGGGCCGCGGCCAGCGCCTCCTCCACCCCTTCCACATGGGCGGCGGTGAAGCCGGCATCGCGATGGCCGCGGCTGTCCAGCCAGGCCAGCAGCCCGTTGAACAGCACCGCATCGGTCCCGGCCTTCAGCGCCAGATGGCGGTCGGCGGCGTCCACGCAGTCGGTCCGCCGCGGATCGACCAGGACGATGCGCGTGCCCCGCTCCGCCCGCGCCGCCAGCAGCCGCTGGTTCAGCACCGGATGGCACCAGGCGAGGTTGGAGCCGACCAGCACCACCAGATCGGCGCATTCGAAATCCTCGTAGCTTCCCGGCACCGCGTCGGCACCCAGCCCGCGCTTGTGCCCGACCACCGACGACGCCATGCACAGCCGCGAGTTGGTGTCGATGTTCGCCGACCCGATGAAGCCCTTCATCAGCTTGTTGGCGACGTAATAATCCTCGGTCAGCAGCTGCCCGGAGACGTAGAAGGCCACCGAATCCGGCCCATGCCTGGCGATGGTGTCGGAAAAACGCCGGGCCACCTCGCCCAGCGCCTCGTCCCACGACACCCGCCGATACCTATTTTCCGGGCCGCCGATCTCGGGATGGAGCAAGCGCCCCTCCGGCACCAGCGTGTCGGCCAGCGCCGATCCCTTGGAGCAGAGCCGCCCCCGGTTCGCCGGGTGGCCGGCATCGCCGCGCACGCTGACGGCGCCATCCGCCGCCACCCGCGCGATCACCCCGCACCCGACCCCGCAATAGGGACAGGTGGTCTTCACCTCCCGTTGTCCGCCGGAGGCAAGCTCCGCTCCGTCAAACATGGCCGCAGGCCTTGCGGCAGCCGCCGCGCGACAGCTTGACCCCGCCGAGAGCGATGGCGACGCTCCGCCCCTCCACCCGCACCGGAACATGGCCGGCGCGGCCCTCGTCCGGGGCGACGGCCTCGCCGGTCGCCAGCTCGATCACCCAGCCGTGCAGCGGGCAGGTGACGCGGCGGCCATGGACGATGCCCTGGGACAGCGGTCCCCGCTTGTGCGGGCAGGCATCTTCCAGGGCAAAGACCTCGTCGGCAGCCGTGCGGAACAGGGCGATGTCCCCATCCGGGGTGCGGACGACGCGCGATCCCAGCAGCGGAATGTCGTCGATCGTGCCGACATGGGTCCAGACGGTTTCCGAAGCGGCGTTTTCCATGATGATGCTGTCCATGATCCGTTACCCCACTTCGGCGAGCAGATTGAATTCGTGACGGTCGACGCCCTTGGCGGCACGCTCCGCCCACGGGTCGTCCTGCGAGAAGGTCTGCGAAAACAGGAAGCGCGCGTTCAACGCCCGCCGCCGCCCCGGATCCTCGACCAGCGCCGCCTTGACGTGGTCGAGGCCGACCCGCTCCACCCACGGCGCGGTGCGCTCCAGATAGCGGGCCTCCTCGCGGTACAGCTGCATGAAGGCGCCGGTGTATTCCAGCACCTCCTCCTCCGTGGCGACGCGGACCAGCAGGTCGCAGGCCCGGACATGCAGGCCGCCGTTGCCGCCGACATGCAGCTCGTAGCCGCTGTCGATGCAGACGACGCCCAGATCCTTGATGGTCGCCTCGGCACAGTTGCGCGGGCAGCCGGACACCGCCAGCTTGACCTTGTGCGGGGTCCAGCTGCCCCAGGTCATGCGTTCCAGCTTCACGCCCAGCCCGGTCGAATCCTGCGTGCCGAAGCGGCACCATTCCGAGCCGACGCAGGTCTTCACCGTGCGCAGCCCCTTGGCATAGGCGTGTCCTGACACCATCCCGGCGGCGTTCAGGTCGGCCCAGACCGCCGGCAGATCCTCCTTCTTCACGCCGAACAGGTCGATGCGCTGGCCGCCGGTGACCTTCACGGTGGGGATGGCGAACTTGTCCACCACATCGGCGATGGCGCGCAGTTCGGCGGCGTTCGTCAGCCCGCCCCACATGCGCGGCACGACCGAATAGGTGCCGTCCTTCTGGATGTTGGCGTGGGCGCGCTCGTTGATGTAGCGCGACTGGTAATCGTCCCGGTACTCGCCCGGCCAGGCGCACAGCAGGTAATAGTTCAGCGCCGGCCGGCAGGAGGCGCAGCCGTCGGGCGTCGTCCACTCCATCGCCTGGAGCACGTCGGCCATGGTCTTCAGCCCCCGGCCGACGATGGCAGCCCGCACCTCGTCATGGGTGTGGCGGGTGCATTTGCACATCGGCTTGACCTTGGGCGCCGCGGTGAAGCCGTCGCCCAGCGTCGCCGCCAGCAGCCGCTCCACCGTGCCGGCGCAGCCGCCGCAGGAGGCCGAGGCCTTGGTGTGCGCCTTCACCTCGTCCAGGCTGGTCAGGCCCTTCCCGGTGATCGCCATGACGATGGCGCCCTTGCACACGCCGTTGCAGCCGCAGATTTCGGCGGAATCGGGCAACGCGGCGATGGCGGCGTCGGGGTTGCCGGCATCGCCGCCGAAGCCCCCATTGGAAAAATATGGGCCGAAGATCATGGTGTCGCGCTCGGCCGACACGTCGGCGCCGTCCTTCAGCAGCGAGAAGTACCAGGCGCCGTCCCTGGTGTCGCCGTACAGCACCGCGCCCAGCAGCTTGCCGTCCTTCAGCACCAGCCGCTTGTAGACGCCGCGGGCGGCATCGCGGAACACGATGTCCTCGGTCCCCGCCCCGCCCGAGAAATCGCCGGCGGAAAAGACGTCGACGCCCGTGACCTTCAGCTTGGTCGAGGTGACGGAGCCGGTATAGGTGCTGCCCTCCCCCCCGGCCAGCCGGTCGGCCAGCACCTTCGCCATCTCGAACAGCGGGGCGACGAGGCCCCAGGTGACGCCGCGATGCTCGACGCATTCGCCGACCGCGTAGATCGACGGGTCGCTGGTGCGCATCTGGTCGTCCACGCGGATGCCGCGTCCGCAGTCCAGCCCGGCCGCCTTGCCCAGCGCCATGTTCGGGCGGATGCCCACCGCCATGACGACGATGTCGGCCGGCAGCTCGCGCCCGTCCTTCAGCCGCACCGCGCCGACCCGCACATCCCCCTCGTTATTTCCAACAATCTCGGCGGTGTCGGCGCCGGTCAGCACCTCGATGCCGCGGCGCTCCAGCTCGCGTTGCAGCAGCATGCCGGCCGACGGGTCGAGCTGGCGTTCCATCAGCGTCGGCATCAGGTGGACGACGGTGACCTCCATCCCCTTGACCCGCAAGCCGTTCGCCGCCTCCAGCCCCAGCAGGCCGCCGCCGATCACCACGGCGCGGCCGCCCTTCGCCGCCGCCGCCAGCATGGCCTCGACATCGGCCAGATCGCGGAAGCCGATGACGCCCGGCAGGGTCGATCCCGGCACCGGGATGATGAAGGGCATGGAGCCGGTGGCGATCAGCAGCCTGTCATAGGGAACGACGCGGCCGGATTGCGAAACGACCGTCTTGGCCGCGCGGTCGATGCCCTCCACCGCTTCGCCGGTCAGCAGGGTGATGCCGTTGGCGTCGTACCACTCGCGGCTGTTCAGCACGATCTGGTCGAAGGTCTTTTCCCCCGCCAGCACCGGCGACAGCATGATGCGGTTGTAGTTGGGATGGGGCTCGGCCCCGAAGACGGTGATGTCGAAGCGGCCGGGCGCCTTGGCCAGCAGCTCTTCCACCGCCTTCATGCCGGCCATGCCGTTGCCGACCACCACCAGCCGTTCCTTGACCGGGCCGCCGTTCGGCAATGCGGCCTCGTTGACTTCGACGGCACCGGAACCGGCGGCATCGGATTTGATGGCATCGGATTTGACGGCGGACCCGTTGTTCGATGAGAGATGCATGTCCATGGCGCGTCTGCCTCGTCTATCGTGTCCGGCCTGCTGCAAGGTCAGGCACGGGGCCAAAAAGAAAAGGCGTCCGAACAGGCCTGCGTCCCCGCCCCGCGAGTGGATCGCGAAGGCGGGTGCAAACCTGTTCGGACGCCGTTGTCCGGGCGGTTCGTCGTCGAACCAGGGCTGATTCCGCGCGTCGTCGCGTGGGATAGGCCGGTGTCGCGGGTTAATGGCGACGTTGCCGGTCCCCGCTGCTGTCTCGCCGAACCCTCCGCAATCCGCGTGCCAAGCTCTTCGCAAGCGGGCCGTCGCGGGAAAACTCCAGGGATTCCGCGGGATCGCGCCCCGGTCCGCACCCGATACCTAGGTGCCTGTTTTTGGATCATGCTTAGGTCTTGCACAAAGCATGACCAACCCGGCATGCGTGCGCCGCAAAAATCGGCAGGCGGCGCGATGGCAGCCTCGGCCGTTTCATACCTTCCGCCAGGTCATAGCCAGGAAAATCAATCGCTCCGGCCCATTCTTCGGCAAAAGCCATCCTTTGGCATGAGGCTTGCGAAAAGGGGGCCAGAGACGCGCCAACGACGGTGCGTGCATCCCAAGCGTCCAATGATGGGCCAGCCCCGGCAGTGTTGCCGACCCCGGCATCGACAAGCCTTTCAAAGAATGGCTTTCCGGTCGATCCCGCTGGACGCTTTCGACGGCCCTATCGCCTGAAAAACAGCCAGTCCGGGATCTGCCCAGAAAATCGATACCGGTGTCGCACGCCCGACCGCTGGTCCGGATTTCAGAGATGGAGCAACCGACGTGGCCCAGACCCTTCCCACCCTCCGCCACCTTCTCGCATCCGCCGCCCCAGTCGCCATTGCCGTCGCCGCCCTGACGGCGGGCGCCTCCGCCATCGCCGCCCCGCTCGACGTCGAGAAGGACCAGCTGAAGCTCGGCTTCATCAAGCTGACCGACATGGCGCCGCTCGCCATCGCCGCCGAAAAGGGCTTCTTCGAGGATGAAGGGCTGTCGGTGACGCTGGAGCCCCAGGCGAACTGGAAGGTCCTGCTCGACCGCGTGATCTCCGGCGAACTGGACGGCGCCCATATGCTGGCCGGCCAGCCGCTGGGCGCCACCATCGGCTTCGGCACCAAGGCGCACATCGTCACCGCCTTTTCCATGGACCTGAACGGCAACGGCATCACGCTGTCGAACGAGGTCTGGCAGAAGATGAAGCCCAATGTGCCGAAGGGCGCCGACGGCAAGCCGGTCCACCCGATCAAGGCCGATGCCCTGAAGCCGGTGATCGCCCAGTACAGGGCGGAGGGCAAGCCCTTCAACATGGGGATGGTCTTCCCGGTCTCGACCCACAATTACGAACTGCGCTATTGGCTGGCGTCGGGCGGGATCAATCCCGGCTTCTACAGCCCGACCGACGTGTCGGGCCAGATCGGTGCCGACGCGCTGCTGTCCGTCACCCCGCCGCCGCAGATGCCGGCGACGCTGGAGTCCGGCACCATCTACGGCTACAGCGTGGGCGAGCCGTGGAACCAGCAGGCGGTGATGAAGGGCATCGGCGTCCCCGTCATCACCGACACCGAGATCTGGAAGAACAACCCCGAAAAGGTCTTCGGCGTCACCGACGACTGGGCTGGCAAGAACCCCAAGACCCATCTGGCCGTCGTCAAGGCGCTGATCCGCGCCGCCCAGTGGCTGGACGAGAACGAGAACGCCAACCGCGCCGAAGCGGTGAAGATCCTCGCCAAATCCGAATATGTCGGCGCCGACGCCAAGGTGATCGCCAATTCGATGACCGGCACCTTCGAATATGAGAAGGGCGACAAGCGCGACGTTCCCGATTTCAACGTCTTCTTCCGCTACAACGCGACCTATCCCTTCTATTCCGACGCCGTCTGGTACCTGACCCAGATGCGCCGCTGGGGCCAGATCGCCGAGGCCAAGCCCGACGCCTGGTACGACGAGACCGCGCGCAAGGTCTACAAGCCCGACATCTATCTCCAGGCGGCGAAACTGCTGGTCGAGGAAGGCAAGGTCAAGCAGGCCGACTTCCCGTGGAGCAGCGACGGCTACAAGCCGGTCGATAACGGCTTCATCGACGGCATCCCCTATGACGGCCGCAAGCCGAACGACTACCTCGCCAAGCAGCCCATCGGCCTGAAGGGCGACCAGAAAGTCGAGGGCGGTCAGGTGGTCGGGGGCTGAGCGCCCTTACCCTACTACCCGCCAATTCCCCCTCTCCCCCGCTCTCGCGCAAACGAAGTTTGCGCTGACGACAGGCGGACCTCCGGTCAGCCGAAAGCGGGGAGAAGGGATCTTTCCAAGGGGAAGACTTCCATGACCAGCCTGACCGACACCTCAGCCGACCTCGCCCGCGCCGAGCGCAAGGCCCGCCGCACGCACACCCTGAACCGTATCGCTTCCGCCCTGGCCACAATCGGCCTCGGCTGGCTGGCGCCGCTGCTGCGGCTTGCCGCCGGCGAGAATCCGCGCCAGCAGGGTGTCGAGCTGTGGCGCCAGATGGGCATCCCGCTGACCGCCATCCTGCTGTTCCTCGCCGCCTGGGGCTGGGCCGCCCCGCAGGTGCAGACCAGCCTGGGCGCCATCCCCGGCCCGGCCCAGGTGTGGGAGCAGGCGACCAACCTCTACGCCGACCACAAGGCCGAACGCGCCAAGGAAGCCGCCTTCTACGAGCGCCAGGAGAAGCGCAACGCCGAGATCCTGGCGAAGAACCCGAAGGCGGAGGTCAAGACCCGCCCCTATGCCGGCAAGCCGACCTACCTCGACCAGATCGTCACCAGCCTGAAGACGGTCTTCACCGGCTTCCTGCTGGGTGCGCTGGTGGCGGTGCCGCTGGGGGTGGCGAGCGGCCTGTCGCCGACGGTCAACGCCGCGATCAACCCGCTGATCCAGATCTTCAAGCCGGTGTCGCCGCTGGCCTGGCTGCCGCTGGTCACAATGGTGGTCAGCGCCACCGTGTCGGGCAGCGACCCGCTGTTCGAGAAGTCCTTCCTCACCTCAGCCATCACCGTCACGCTGTGCTCGCTGTGGCCGACGCTGATCAACACGGCGGTCGGCGTGTCCTCCATCGACCGCGACCTGATGAATGTCGGCAAGGTGCTGCAGCTGTCGGGCTTCACCATGGTGCGCCGCCTCGTCCTGCCGTCCGCCCTGCCCTACATCTTCACCGGCCTGCGGCTGTCGCTGGGCGTGGGCTGGATGGTGCTGATCGCCGCGGAAATGCTGGCCCAGAACCCCGGCCTCGGCAAATTCGTGTGGGACGAGTTCCAGAACGGCTCCTCCAGTTCGCTGGCCAAGATCATGGTGGCGGTCTTCACCATCGGCCTGATCGGCTTCCTGCTCGACCGCCTGATGCTGGCGCTGCAGTCCGCCGTCAGCCACAGCCCCGCCCGCTAAGCGAAGGAGACGACGGCCATGGCGATCCTGGACCTGAAGGGCGTGTCGAAATCCTATGGCGGCACGACCGTGCTGCGCGACATCGACCTGTCGATCGAAGAGGGCGAGTTCGTCGCCATCGTCGGCTTCTCCGGCTCCGGCAAGTCGACGCTGATCAACCTGATCGCCGGTCTGGCGATGGCGGATGCCGGCGAGGTGCTCTACCGCGGCAAGCCGGTGACCGGCCCCGGCCCGGAGCGAGGGCTGGTCTTCCAGTCCTATTCGCTGATGCCCTGGCTCAGCGTGAAGGAGAACGTCGCCCTGGCGGTGGACGCCATTCACAAGGCCAAGCCGTCGTCCGAACGCGGCGTGCTGACCCGCCGGGCGGTGGAGACGGTCGGACTCGGCCACGCCGCCGACCGCCGGCCGAAGGAGCTGTCGGGCGGCATGCGCCAGCGCGTCGGCTTCGCCCGCGCGCTCGCCATGAGCCCGGAGATGCTGCTGCTGGACGAGCCGCTGTCGGCGCTCGACGCGCTGACCCGCGCCAAGCTGCAGGACGAGATCGAAGCGATCTGGCGCAAGGACCGCAAGACGGTCATCCTCATCACCAACGATGTGGACGAGGCGATCCTGCTGGCGGACCGCATCATCCCGCTGACGCCTGGGCCCGGCGCCACGCTCGGCCCCGCCTTCACCGTCGACTTGGCCCGACCGCGCGACCGCACCGCCGTCAACCATGACGAGGACTTCAAGCGCCTGCGCGCCGAGGTCACCGCCTATCTGATGGAGGTCGGCGTCGCCCGCGGCACCGGCGGCGATGATGACCTGACCCTGCCCGACGTGAAGCCGACCACCGCCTCGCCGCCGCCCAAGGCCTATGTCGAGGCGATGGGCGGGCGCGGGATGGAGGAGCGCTATCTGGAATTCACCCGCCTGACCAAGACCTTCGCCACGCCGAAAGGCCCGCTGACCGTGGTGGACGGCTTCGACCTGAAGATGCGCAAGGGGGAGTTCGTGTCGCTGATCGGCCATTCCGGCTGCGGCAAGTCCACCGTGCTGTCCATGGTGGCGGGGCTTGCCGAGGTGACCGGCGGCGGCATCGTGCTGGACGGCAAGGAGGTGAGCGGCGCCGGCCCCGACCGCGCCGTGGTGTTCCAGGCCCCCAGCCTGTTCCCCTGGCTGACCGCCTACGAGAACGTCATGCTCGGCGTCGACCGCGTCTATCCCCATGCCGGCAGGGGCGAGCGCGCCGACATCGCCCGCTATTACCTCGCCCGCGTCGGGCTTGGCGACGCCATGGACAGGAAGGCGGCGGAGCTGTCCAACGGCATGAAGCAGCGCGTCGGCATCGCCCGCGCCTTCGCCCTGTCGCCCAAGCTCCTGCTGCTCGACGAGCCCTTCGGCATGCTCGACAGCCTGACCCGCTGGGAGCTGCAGGAGGTGCTGATGGAGGTGTGGGCGCGCACCAAGGTCACCGCCGTCTGCGTCACCCACGACGTGGACGAGGCGCTGCTGCTGGCCGACCGGGTGGTGATGATGACCAACGGCCCGAACGCGAGGATCGGCCACATCCTGTCCGTCGACATCCCCCACCCCCGCACCCGTCAGGCCCTGCTGGAGCACCCGCGCTATTACGACTACCGGGAAGAGCTGCTGAACTTCCTGGAGGGCGGCCATGCCGGGGCGCCGAAGAAGGCGGCGTGAGCCGCTTCCATCTTCCGGAAATCCCACCGAATAGGCATTGGACAAGCTGGCCCCCCGAGGCCAGCTTGTTGTCTTTAGGGATGACGGACGAGGGACCAGAGATGAAGCGCGTGACCCTGCCGGACGGCACCGACGTTCCGGCTCTCGGCCAGGGCACCTGGATGATGGCGGAAGGGCGCGGCGACCGCGCCGCCGAGATCGCCGCCATCCGGGCCGGCATCGACCGCGGCCTGACCCTGATCGACACCGCCGAGATGTACGGCGACGGCGCCTCGGAGGAACTGGTGGGCGAGGCCATCGCCGGCCGCCGCGACGGCCTGTTCATCGTCACCAAGGTTCTGCCCAGCAACGCGTCGCGCATCGGCACGGTGAAGGCCTGCGACCGCAGCCTGAAGCGGCTGAAGATCGAGCGCATCGACCTCTACCTGCTGCACTGGCGCGGCGGCGTGCCGCTGGAGGAGACGGTGGAGGCCTTCGAACAGCTGCGCGACGCCGGCAAGATCGCCCGCTGGGGCGTTTCCAACTTCGACGTCGACGATCTGGAGGAGCTGGGAGAGGTCACCGACCTGCACGGTTGCGCCGTCAATCAGGTGCTCTACAACCCCGAACACCGGGGCATCGAATACGACCTGCTGCCCTTCCAGCACACCGCGCGGATGCCGGTGATGGCCTATTCCCCCATCGGCCAGGGCGGCCGGCTGCTGCGCTCCCCTGCGCTGCTGGCCGTGGCGAAACGGCACAATGCCACCCCGGCGCAGGTGGCGCTGGCCTGGGCGCTGCGCCAGCAGGGCGTGATCGCGATCCCCAAGGCGGGAACCACGGCCCACGCCATCGAGAACGCCGAGGCGATCCACCTGACCCTGACCGGCGAGGACATCGCGGAGATCGACAAGGCCTTCCCGCCGCCCAAGCGCAAGCTGCCGCTGGCGATGATCTGAGCGGCGGCAGGTCCAGAAATGGCGAAGGCCGCCAACCCGTTCCGGTTGGCGGCCTTCAGAATGGTGGTCCCGACTGGGATTGAACCAGTGACCCCTACGATGTCAACGTAGTGCTCTCCCGCTGAGCTACGAGACCACGGGAACCTGAAACTATCGCTCCAGTAATGGAGCGGGCGAAGGGATTCGAACCCTCGACCCCAACCTTGGCAAGGTTGTGCTCTACCCCTGAGCTACGCCCGCAAAGTGGCGCGAGTGACGGGACTTGAACCCGCGGCCTCCGGCGTGACAGGCCGGCGCTCTAACCAACTGAGCTACACCCGCGCTGAGGAGCGGCGCCTTTTACAAGACATCACCCCGATAGACAAGACCTAAACTCTACCAGAACCTTCAGAAGTGGTGGAGCCAAGGAGGATCGAACTCCTGACCTCTACAATGCCATTGTAGCGCTCTCCCAGCTGAGCTATGGCCCCACTATACTTCTGTTACCCTTCACCAACACTGGAAGTGTTGGTGCGCTTGGAGGGAGTCGAACCCCCACGGCCTTTCAGCCACTAGGACCTGAACCTAGCGCGTCTACCAGTTCCGCCACAAGCGCTTTCCCCGCACCGCGTTGTGCGCCGCGGGGAGCGCCTATGTAGCGGGATGGGCCGCGGCCCGCAAGCACAGAATTCACTCTCCGCGAAAATTTTTCCCAAGCCCCTTCCGGCCGGCCCAGACGGCAAGGCCAAGCCCGATCGCGGCGCCCGCGGCGACCCCGGCGGCGATGCGCAGCGTGGTCCGGTTCACGTCGCCGAACACCGTGGCGCCGCGCAGGACGATCTGCGCCATCGGCTCCGGCCGGTCGGGATCGAGCAGCCGCTCGTCGACCAGGGCCACTTCCGCCTCCGACAGCGGCTCCGGCTCCAGCGGGCGGAGGGAGCGGCCGGACGGGCGCATCAGCCGGTCGACGGTGGCGACCAGCGAGCCGCACTCGTCCTCCGTCCGCTCCACCTCCGCCACCGGCACGCCCAGATGCTCCGCCATCAGCCGCGTGCGGACGGAGCGGATGGCGCGGCAGTTCTCCGACTGCTCCCGGCCGCCCGGCGGGCATTCGATGGCGAGATCGCATTCGGTGTCCAGCCCCTGGGAGCGGTTGTTGATGTTGGACGACCCCACCCGCAGGAACCGGTCGTCCACCACCAGAACCTTGGCATGGACATAGATGCCCTGCCCGCCCTCGGTCACCGGAGCCAGGATGCGGAAGCGCCCGTGGGGGTCGGCCGCGCGCAGGCGCTGGACCAGCAGCGAGCGGGCGCTGCCCATCGCCTCCTCCTCCACCCAGCCGGGGGCGCGTTCCGGGTTGACGACCACGACCTCCGGCCCGTCCGGCTCCGACAGACGGGCGGCGATGGCGCCGACGATCCGCTGCGAGGCGAAATACTGGCTTTCCAGGTAGATGAACCGCCGCGCCGCGGCGATGGCGGCCAGATACAGCGCCTCGATCTCGCGCACGCCGCGCTTGCCGGTCTTCTGCCGGTGCTCGTCATCCGCCGCCTCAACATCAGCCATCGGGTCGGTGCGGGCGATGGCGACGGGGATGTCGCGGAAGTCCGGCTCCAGATCCTCCGGCCAATGGGCCTCGGTCGGCGGCGGCGGGCGCAGTGCGTCGCCGGTGGCCCGGCGCCAGCGTTCCCGCGCCAGCTCGCCCAGCGCCCGCGCCGCCTCGCCGTCGACGGCGGTGGTCACGTCGTGGAAGGGGCCGTAGGGCTCGCCGCTGGGCCGCACGCGGCGGGGGTCGTCGTCGCGATGCTCGGGGGTGTCCCAGCGGTCGGTGGTCATGTCGATGCCGCCGCAGAAGGCCAGCGCGTCGTCGATGATGGCGATCTTCTGGTGGTGGCAGGCGCCGGGCGGATGGGCGGAATCCAGGCGGAAGCGCAGGCGCCGGCTGCTCATCCAGTCGAGCAGGACCAGCGGCGTCCGGCCGCGGAACGGCATCTTCAGGACCGCCAGATCCCATTTCAGCACGTTGATGGTCAGTTCCGGCCGCACCCGGACGATCCAGGACAGGAAGTCGCCCAACTCGTTCGGCACGCCAGGAATCGGGTCGTCCGGCTCCAGCTTGATCCGGGTGTCGAAATCCCAGCCGATCAGCATCACCGTGTGGCGGGCGCCGAGGATGGCCGCCTTCAGCCGGGCGAAATAGGCGGCGGCATCGATGATGACGGCCACCCGGTCCGCCTTCGCCACGCGCCAGCAGGTCCGGCCGGGAACCAGGATCGGACCCGCCTGACTTAGGCCGGCCTGGAAATCGGAGCCGGGGCGGGCGGCGGGCGTCGGCGAGGCCATATCGACCTTTCCTTCCAGCATGGTGGGGCAGCATCTCCGAAGGCGGCAGCGGAACCGCTGCCGCGCCTTCCGATGAACCCCGCGAGCCGCAGGACGGTTCCCCGCTTTCCGTTCAGCCCACCCCGAATCGCAGCTGCATGCGGTGCCGGTATGTCCCGCCGGGGTCCAGCCGCGCGGACGGGAAATGGCCGATGTTGGGGCTGTCGGGGAAGCGCTGGCTCTCCAGCGCCAGCCCGGCGAACCGGCAATAGCGCCGCCCGCCCTTTCCCACCACCCGCTCGCTGAGATAGCCGCCGGTATAGACCTGCAGGCCCGGCTGGTCGGTCGCCAGCTCCATCCGCCGGCCCGATGCCGGGTGCTCCAGCCAAGCCACCGGGCGCAGCTCCCCCGCCGGCCCTTCCAGGCACCAGTTGTGGTCGAAGCCGAGGCCGCCCACCGCCTCCAGCGCCTCGCCCAGCCCCACCCCGCCGCGCAGGTCGAAGGGGGTGCCGTCCACCGGCCGCACCTCTCCCGTCGGGATCAGGCCGGCGCCGACCGGTGTGGTGAAGCCGCCGCGCACCGTCAGCCGGTGGCCGCGCAGGTCGCCGGAGTCATGGCCCCCGAGGTTCCAATAGCTGTGATGGACGAGGTTGACGACGGTCGGCCGGTCGCTGACGGCGGTCATGCGGATGTCCAGCACCCCGTCATCGGTCAGCCGATACCGCGTCGCCGCCCTCAGCCTGCCGGGATAGCCCTGGTCGCCGTCCGGCGAGACGAGCGTGAAGGTGACGGCATTGTCCGCCTCCTCCACCTCGGCGTCCCAGATCCGGCGGTCGAAGCCGTCGGGTCCGCCATGCAGCTGGTTCGGCGGCTCGTTGGCGCTGAGCGCGTGCCGCACGCCGTCCAGGGGGAAGACCGCCCCGCCGATGCGGTTGGCGTAGCGCCCGCAGGTGGCGCCGAAATAGGCGTCGCTCGCCAGATAGTCGCCCAGCCGGTCGAAGCCGAGCACCACATCGGCCGTCCCGCCGTCCCGCCCCGGCACCATCATCCGCACCAGCCGGGCGCCATGGGCGACCACCGTCGCCTCCAGCCCGCCGGCGGACAGGGTGAAGCCCTTCACGGGACTGCCCTCGGGACTGCCCGCCGGACCACCCTCGACCGTGCCGGCCGCCGTATCGAACAGGAAACTCCCGATGGGCATCACGCCTCCGCCGGTTCGCCGCCGCGGCCGGTCCAGACCGTCAGCAGGCCCTTCTGCAGCAGGATGAAGACGAACAGCAGCACGCCGATGGCGATCTTGGTCCACCAGCTGCTCAAGGTGCCGTCGAAGGTGATGTAGGTCTGGATCAGCCCCTGGATCAGCACGCCGATGAAGGTGCCGACGACATAGCCGTAGCCGCCGGTCAGCTGCGTGCCGCCGATCACCACCGCGGTGATGGTGTCCAGCTCCACCCCCGTCGCCGCCAGCGAATAGCCGGCGCCGGTGTAGAGCGAGAAGACGATCCCCGCCAGCCCGGCCAGCAGCCCGGACAAGGCATAGACCGCCACCGTCGTCCGCCCCACCGGCACGCCCATCAGCTCCGCCGACTGCCGGTTGCCGCCCAGCGCGTAGAGGTTGGCGCCGAAGCGCGTCCAATGCGCCAGCACCACGGCCCCCAGCACCACTCCCAGCATCAGCAGCGCCGGCAGGCTCAGCTTCAGCCCGAAGTCGAACCGCAGCGCCATGTCGTTCAGCTCGCCATAGAGCGCGTGGTTGATCGGTACCGAATCGGTGGTCAGGACGAAGCCCAGGCCGCGGGCGATGAACATGCCGGCCAGCGTGACGATGAAGGGCGGCATCTGGAAGACATGGATCACCCCGCCCATCGCCGCCCCGAAGCCGCCGGCGGCGATCAGCGCCGCGGCGAAGGCGGGAACGGGGTGCCAGCCGCCATGCTCGATCAGCACGGCCAGCAGCACGGTGGTGAAGCCGATCACCGCCCCCACCGACAGGTCGATCCCGCCGGACAGGATGACGAAGGTCATGCCGACCGCGGTGATCCCCAGAAAGGCGTTGTCGGTCAGCAGATTGGCCACCACCCGCCAGGAGGCGAAGCTGGGGAACTGCGCCGCGCAGATCAGGAACCCGACCACCAGAACGGCGGTGGTGACGATCAGGGGAAGGAACCTCTGCATCATGGCCCCGCTCATGGCTCTGCCCCCCGTCTCGACGGCGCCACCGGCGGCTTGACCGCGCCCATCGGCCGCGCGCCCCCGGGGCGCGGCAGGAACAGGGTCAGCGTCGGCGATTGCAGCAGCAGGACGGCCATCAGGACGCCCGCCTTGACGATCAGGTTGAATTCCGGCTTGAAGCCGCTCAGCAGGATGCCGGTGTTCATCGCCTGGATGGTCAGCGCCCCGACCACCGACAGCACCAGCCCGAAGCGCCCGCCGAGCAGGGAGGTGCCGCCGACCACCACCGCCAGGATGGCGTCCAGCTCCAGCCACAGCCCGGCATTGTTGGCGTCGGCGCCGCGGATGTCGGCGGTGACGATCAGCCCGGCCACCGCCGCGCACAGCCCGCACCAGACATAGACGGCAACCAGCACCACCGGCGTGTTGACGCCGGCCCCGGCGCTGGACTGCCGGTTGACGCCGACCGCCTCGATCATCAGCCCCAGCGCCGTCGCCCGCACCAGCAGAGCCGTGACCGCCAGCAGCATGATGGTGATGACCACCGGCATCGGCACGGTCAGGAAGGAGCCGCTGCCGATGAAGGCCAGCGCCGGGCTGGTGAAGGTGACGATCTGCCCCTCGGTGATCAGCTGGGCGACGCCGCGGCCGGCGACCATCAGGATCAGGGTGGCGATGATCGGCTGGATGCGCAGAACCGCCACCAGCAGCCCGTTCCACAGCCCGCACAGCAGCCCCGCCGCCAGCGACGCCGCCAGCACCGCCGGCAGGCCCCAGCCGGCCCCGGTCATGGTGGCGGCGACCGCGCCGGAGATCGCCATGACCGCGCCGACCGACAGATCGACGCCGCGGGTGGCGATGACCATCGTCATGCCGATGGCGAGCAGCGCCACCGGGGCGCCGCGGTTCAGCACGTCGATCAGGCTGCCGAACAGCCGGCCGTCCTGCAGGCGGATGGCGAAGAAATCGGGAAACAGCAGCCAGTTGGCCAGCAGCACGACGAGCAGCGCGCCGTATTGCGGCAGGCTGCGCGCCGGGCCGGAAGCGGACGGCGTCATTGCCGCACCTCGCCGCTGTCCGGTTCCGACGCGATGGCATTCGGCGTCTCCGACGCGATGGAAGCGACGATGCGCTCCACGCTGACCTCCCCTCCGCTCAGTTCCGCCACATGGCGGCGGTCGCGCAGCACGACGACGCGGCGGCTGTAGGCGACGATCTCCTCCAGTTCCGACGACACCACCAGCAGCGCCATGCCGTCGGCGCACAGCCTTTCGATCAGGCGGATGATCTCGGCATGGGCACCGACGTCGATGCCGCGCGTCGGCTCGTCGAGGATCAGCAGCCGCGGCTCGGTCGCCAGCCAGCGCGCCAGAAGCGCCTTCTGCTGGTTGCCGCCGGACAGGAGCTGGATCGGCCGCTCGGCGTCCGGCGTGCGGATGTCGAGCAGGCGGATGAAGCGCTCGGCGATCTCCTCCTGCCGGCGGCGCGGGATCGGCTTCAGCCAGCCCTGCCGCGCCTGGAGCGCCAGGATGATGTTCTCCCGCACCGAAAGCTCGCCGACGATCCCCTCCTTCTTGCGGTCCTCCGGGCAGAAGCCGAAGCCGAGCCGCACGGCGTCGCGCGGCCCCTTCAGCCGCACCGGACGGCCGTCCACCGTCGCCTCGCCCTGGTCGGCGCGGTCCATGCCGAAGACCAGCCGCACCGTCTCCGTCCGTCCCGACCCCAGCAGCCCGGCCAGCGCCACCACCTCGCCGGGGCGGATGTCGAGGTCGAAGGGCTCGACGCTGCGCGACTTGCCGAAGCGGCGGAAGCTGGCCAGCGGCGGGCGGGTGTCGATCTCCTCCGAACCGAGGTCGATGCGGTGGGCCGCCGCCTCCAGTTCCCGCCCCAGCATCATGGCGACGAGGTCGAGGCGCGGCAGCTCGGCGGTGCGCCGTTCCCCCACCAGCCGGCCGTTGCGCAGGACGGTGATGCTGTCGCAGACCTCATAGACCTGATCGAGGAAATGGGTGACGAAGACGATGCCGATCCCGCGCGACCGCAGCGTCCGCATCACCTTGAACAGCACCGCCACCTCCTGCGCGTCGAGGCTGGCGGTCGGCTCGTCGAGGATCAGCACCTTGGCGGACATGTCCACCGCGCGGGCGATGGCGACGATCTGCTGCGTCGCCACCGAGAAGCGCCCGAGCGGCGCCGTCACGTCGATGGACAGGCCGTAGGGCATCAGAATGGCGCGCGCCCGCCGTCGCATGGCGCCGCGGTCGACCAGCCCCCAGCGCATCGGCTGGCGCCCCAGGAACAGATTCTCCGCCACCGACAGGTTCGGCAGCAGGTTGACCTCCTGATAGACGGTGCCGATGTGCAGGCGCTGCGCCTCCTCCACCCCGCGCGGCGCGATCTCCCGCCCCTCCAGCGCCACGGTGCCGGAATCCCTCTGGTAGACGCCGGTCAGCGTCTTGATCAGCGTCGATTTGCCGGCGCCGTTCTCGCCCAGCAGCGCGTGGATCTCGCCATGGCGCAGGGTGAAGTCGACGCCGTCGAGCGCCTGGACGCCGAGAAAGGCCTTCGACAGACCGCGGATCGCCAGCAGCGGCCCCGAGGGAGATGCGGATGGGGGAGCGGTGGACGCCGTCATGACGGACCTCGCCGGATGCGCAATGAAGTATGTGGAGAATCCCCTCTCCCTCCCCGGGGAGGGGGACTCAACCTCGATCAATAAGCATCCTTGCGGCGCTCATACTCGGCCTTGGCGGTTTCGGGCGTGAACAGCGCGGATTCCGTCTGGATCCACTTCGGCGGCGCCTTGCCTTCCTGCTTGAAGGCGATCAGCGCGTCAAAGGCCGGGCCGGCCATGTTCGGGGTCAGCTCCACCGTGGCGTTCGCCTCGCCTTCGGCCATCGCCTTGAAGATGTCGGGCACGCCGTCGATGGAGACGACCAGGATGTCCTTGCCCGGCTTCAGCCCGGCTTCCTTGATCGCCTGGATGGCGCCGACCGCCATGTCGTCGTTGTGGGCGTAGACGGCGCAGATGCCCTTGCCGCCATTCTCCGCCTTGATGAAGCTCTCCATCACCTCCTTGCCCTTGGCGCGGGTGAAATCGCCGGACTGGGTGCGGATGATCTTCATCCCCGGATTCTTGGCGACGACCTCATCGAAGCCCTTCTTGCGGTTGATGGCGGGCGACGAGCCGACGGTGCCCTGCAACTCCACCACCGCGCATTTGCCGCCGGTCTGCTTGGCCAGCCATTCGCCGGCCACCCGGCCCTCAAGCACGGTGTCGGAGGTGACGGCGGTCATGTAGAGGCCCGGATCCTTGGTCTCGATCTGGCGGTCCAGCAGCACGACCGGGATCTTCGCCTCCTTGGCCTCCTTCAGCACGGAATCCCAGCCGGTCGCGACCACGGGCGCGATGAAGATCGCATCCACCCCCTGGGCGACGAAGGAGCGCACGGCCTTGATCTGGTTTTCCTGCTTCTGCTGGGCGTCGGAGATCTTCAGGTCGATGCCGCGCTTTTCCGCTTCCGACCTGGCGGTCTTGGTTTCCGCGGCGCGCCAGCCCGACTCCGATCCGATCTGCGAGAAGCCGACCACCAGCTTCTGGTCGGCGGCCTGCACCGCGCCAAGCCCGATGAAGAGCGCCGCAGCGGCGGAGGCGGCGGAGATCACCCATTTCCTGGACATCTGTTTCACTCCCTGAGGTGTTATTGCCGTGCTTTCCGGATGGGGGGCCGGCGGCGGAACGGGGTGCTGAAAAGATCGTGATCGCAGCCCGGCCCGATTTGTTCGGTTCACCTACTGTAAGTAGGCAGAACCATAACTGTCCAATACGATTCTCGACCGATGCGATGCTGAAAAGGATATGTCGGGCCGAAAGAACGGCCGGGCAGCGGAAAGCCGCCCGGCCGCAAGGTGACCCCGGTCCGGCAGAAACCGGGGCCGACGCACCCGAGGGGGAGCGCGCAATCGACGGACGGCCAGGCTCGCCTACTCCCGTCCCAATTCGCCATCCACCCGCCGCCACAGCCCCAGCGGGTTGCCGTCGCGCACCGCCTCCGGCAGCAGGTCGGCGGGAATGTCCTGATAGCAGACCGGGCGCAGGAAACGGCGGATCGCCAGCGTGCCGACCGAGGTGCTGCGGGGATCGGAGGTCGCCGGGAAGGGGCCGCCATGCACCATCGCGTGGCAGACCTCCACCCCCGTCGGCCAGCCATTCGCCAGGATGCGGCCGGCCTTGCGCTCCAGCGTCGGGATCAGCGCCGCCACAGCGGCCTTGTCCTCCGCATCCATCTGCACCGTCGCGGTCAGCTGCCCTTCCAGCCGTTCGGCCACCGTCTTCATCGCCGCGGCATCCCCGCAGCGGATCAGCAGCGAGGCCGCGCCGAACACCTCCTCCTGCAACCCCGTGTCGGCCAGGAAAGCGTCCGCCGTGGTGGTGAAGAAGGCCGCCTGCGCCTGGTTCGGCCCGCTGCAGGCCATGCCGCGCGCCAGCGTCGTCACCGCGCCGCTGGCGGCCAGCTTGGCGACACCGGAATCATAGGCGGCATGGATGCCCGGCGTCAGCATGGTGGACGCCGCACTGCCGCCGAGAGCCTCCACCGCCGCCGCGACGAAACGGTCGAGGTCCGGCCCCTCCACGCCCAGCAGGATGCCGGGATTGGTGCAGAACTGCCCGGCCCCCATGGTCAGAGAAGCGACGAAGCCCTTGCCCAGCGCCTCGGCGCGCGAGGCCAGCGCCGCCGGCATCAGGAAGACCGGGTTGATGCTGCTCATCTCGGCATAGACCGGGATCGGCTCCGGCCGCCGGGCCGCCACCTCCATCAGCGCCAGCCCGCCGCGGCGCGAGCCGGTGAAGCCCACCGCCTTGATGCGCGGATCGGCGACCAGCGCCGTGCCGATCTCGTTGCCGGTGCCGAACAGCAGGGAGAACACCCCCTCGGGCAGGCCGCAGGAGGCGACCGCCGCCCGGATGGCGCGGCCGACCAGTTCCGAGGTGCCGGGATGGGCGCCGTGGCCCTTCACCACCACCGGACAGCCGGCGGCGAAGGCCGACGCGGTGTCGCCGCCCGCCACCGAGAAGGCGAGTGGGAAGTTCGACGCACCGAACACCGCGACCGGACCCAGCGGGATATGGCGCTGGCGGATGTCGGGGCGGGGCAGCGGCTTGCGGTCGGGCATGGCCGGGTCGATGCGCGGCTCGATCCAGCCTCCCTCGCGCACCACCTGGGCGAACAGGCGCAGCTGCCCGACGGTGCGGCCGCGCTCGCCCTCCAGCCGGGCACGCGGCAGGCCGCTTTCGGCCATGGCGCGGTCGATCAGGTCGTCGCCGATGTCGAGGATGTTCCGGGCGACCGTTTCCAGGAAGGTTGCGCGCTGGTCCAGGCCGGTCTCGCGGAAGACATCGAAGGCGGCGCGGGCCAGGACGCAGGCGCGATCCACCTCGGCCGCGCCGCCGCCGCCGAAGGCGGGTTCCAGCGCCTCGCCGCTGGCGGGGTCGACGGCGCGGAACTCGCCCTCGCCGCCGCGGTGGGCTTGCGCGCCGATCAGCATCTCGCCGGTGATGGTCATGTGGAGTCTCCTTGTTGGGCGAGGGGCGGCTGTCGATTGCCCCAAGAACTCACCGCCCCCAGCGCAGCACCAGCGGATCGAGCCGCCGCGCCGCGTCCAGCAACCCCGCGCGGCTCATCGGGTGGGGGCTCGCCGTGGGGTGGCGCATGGCGTCGGACCTGATGACGCCGCCCTCCTTCATCAGGATCTTCGCCGTGGCGATGCCGCACTGGCGGTTCTCGTGGTTGATCAGCGGCAGCCAGCGCCCATAGGCGGCCACCGCCGCCTCGCGGTCCCCCGCCAGATAGGGATCGACGATCTGGCGGATGCCGTCGGGATAGCCGCCGCCGGTCATCGCCCCCGTCGCCCCGGCGTCGAGGTCGGCCAGCAGCGTGATCGCCTCCTCGCCGTCCCACGGTCCTTCGATGGCGTCGCCGCCCAGTTCGATCAGCGTGCGCAGCTTGGCCGCCGCCTGCGGCACCTCGATCTTGAAGTAGGAGACCTGCGCGATCTCCCGCGCCATCCGCGCCAGCAGCGGGGCCGGCAGCGGGGTGCCGCTGACCGGCGCGTCCTGGATCATGATCGGAATGTCGATGGCGTCGGAAACGCGCTGGAAGAACTCGACGATGCCGGCTTCCGGCACGCGGATGGTGGCGCCGTGATAGGGCGGCATGACCATCACCATCGCCGCCCCCAAATCCTGGGCGCGGCGGCTGCGCTCGGCGCAGGCGCGGGTGCTGAAATGGGTGGTGGTGACGATCACCGGCACCCGGCCGGCGACATGGGCCAGCATCGTCTCCATCAGCACCGCGCGCTCGTCGTCGGTCAGCACGAACTGCTCGGAGAAGTTGGCGAGGATGCAAAGTCCGTTGGAGCCGGCATCGATCATGAAATCGACGCAGCGCTTCTGGCCGTCGAGGTCCAGCTCCCCCGTTTCGGTGAAGATGGTGGGAACGACGGGGAAGACGCCGCGGTAAGGGCGGGCGCTGGGCGGCATGGCGGTGGAATCCTTCCTCGAAATCGGATCGGGGTTCAGCGCGGCGGGGGGCCGAACCGTCCGGGCGGCAGGCCGCGGACGCCGGGGGCGCACTCGAACAGCGCCCCGGCCAGCGGTTCCTCCGGCCGGCCGTGCGACGCGGTGGTGACGAACAGCCGGTCGAGATCGGGACCGGCGAAGACGCAGGAGGTCACGCGGGACACCGGCAGCGGAATCGCCCGGTCCAGCCTGCCGTCGGGGAGGAAGCGGCTGACGCGGCCGCCGTCCCAATGGGCGATCCACAGCCCGCCCTCGGCGTCGCAGGTCATGCCGTCGGGATAGCCGTCGCCCTCGGAAAAGCGGATGTGGGCACGCTTGCCGGACAGGCTGCCGTCCCTGCCGACGTCGAAGGCATAAACCGTCCGCGCCGCGCTGTCGGTGTGATAGATCGTCCGCCCGTCCGGCGACAGCGCCGGCCCGTTGGCGACGGTGTAACCCTCGTCCACCCTGGTGACGGCGCCGTCGGGATCGATGCGGTAGAGGCTGCCGGCCGGCGCCTCCTCCGCATCGTCCATGCTGCCGACCCACAGCCGGCCCCGGGCATCGGCCTTGCCGTCGTTCAGCCGGTTGCCCGGCCGGTCCGGCTCGATCCGCGCCAACTCCCCGGGGATCGCAGCCTGGCCCGGCTCCAGCATCAGCCGGACCACCCGGCGGGAGCGCAGGCCGGCGACGAAGCCGTCGCCTTCGGCGCTTTCCACCAGCCAGCAGGCGGCGTCGTCAAGCTCCCACCCCGCCTGCGCCCCGTCGGACAGGCAGTGGCGCAGGATGCGGGAGCCGCGGATGTCGACGAAGTAGACGGCATCCTGCCGCGGGGACCAGAGCGGCCCCTCCCCCAGCAGCGCCCGGGCCTGCCAGACGCAACGCGCTTCCTGCGCCATGCCGCTTCACTCCCCCCTCGCCCCGGCTGGCCGCCCATTCCGGGAATCGCGTTGGCGGCCATTTCAATATTTGTTGACGATCCAAACGATAAGAGGCCTTTTGATAATCGTCCAATACGAAGATGGGCGTTTGCGATATCAAATGTCGTATCCCTGCATGGCGTGTCGCCGTGCGGCGCCCGACCGGAGGCAACACCAGTGACCCCGCAACGCTTCCCCCCGAACTGGTTCCAGAAGGCCCGGCTGAAGCTGCGTCATCTCCAGCTGTTCGCGGCGCTCGACGAACACCGCAACCTGCACCGGGCCGCCGCCAGCCTGAACATGTCGCAACCGGCGGCGTCCAAGCTGTTGGGCGACCTGGAGGAAACCCTGGGGATCGAGCTGTTCGACCGCCATGGCCGCGGGATCGAGCCGAACTGGTACGGCAGCCTGATGATCCGCCACGCCCGGATGATCCTCAGCGAGTTGCAGGAGACGGGAGAGGAGCTGAACGCGCTGCTGGCCGGGCACAGCGGCCGCGTGTCGGTCGGCACGGTGATGGCCCCGGCGGTGGAACTCGTCGTGCCCGTCATCAGCAGCCTGACCCGCGAGCATCCCAACCTGAAGATCGCCGTGGCGGTGGAGACCAGCGACGTGCTGGCCGAACGGGTGCACCAGGGGGTGATGGATTTCGCCATCGGCCGCCTGCCCGGCCATTTCGACCCCACCGCCTTCGAGTATCAGGAGATCAGCAGCGAGGAGCTGTGCTTCATCTGCCGCGCGGGCAATCCGCTGCTGCAGCTCGGCCGCCCGCTGACCTCCGCCGACCTGTCGGATGCCACCTGGATCCTGCAGCCGGCCGGCACGCTGCTGCGCGACCGGGTGGAGGCGCTGTTCCGCGCCGAAGGCGCCCGGCCGCCGCACAGGGTGATCGAAAGCGCCTCCCCGGTCATCTCGATGGCGATGGTGGCGGAGACGGAATCGATCACCGTCTTCGCCCGTGCGCTCGCCCAGGTGTTCACTCCCGGCGGCTGCTACACCATCATGCCCTTCCACAAGCGCTTCAGCGTGGAGCCCTACGGCATCTTCTGGCTGAAGGACCGGCCGCTGTCTCCGGGAGCCCGCACCGTGCTGTCGGCGCTGCGCGCGGCGTCGGAACGCAAGATGCGGCGGTTGGCGGAGCCCGGCGCCGATACCGAAAACCATATCGGTTTGGCGAATAATCATATTTGACAGTTATGGGGAAACGGAGGATTGCTAGGGACACAAACCATCGCGCACCACGCCGTCCGCAAAAACCGAAAAGCGGAGACTGCGAATCGCGTGCCGTAGAAACGGGGAGGATTCCGGTCCATGTCGTCTCCCAAGCGTTCTTCCTTCGGTTCGAAACTTGCCGGCCTCACCATCGGTCTGCTGATCGCCGCCGGCACCGCAGCCGCCCCGGCGACGGCGCAGGACAAGCCGACCATCGGCATCGCCATGCCGACCAAGTCGTCGGCGCGCTGGATCGACGACGGCAACAACATGGTCAAGTATTTCCAGGAAAAGGGATACAAGACCGACCTGCAATATGCCGAGGACGACATCCCCAACCAGCTCGCCCAGATCGAGAACATGGTCACCAAGAACAACAAGGTTCTGGTGATCGCCGCCATCGACGGAACGACGCTGACCGACGTGCTGCAGAAGGCGGCGGAGCAGGGCGTGAAGGTCATCGCCTATGACCGCCTGATCCGTGGTTCCTCCAACGTCGATTACTACGCCACCTTCGACAACTTCCAGGTCGGCGTGCTCCAGGCCGCCTATATCGAGAAGGCCCTCGGCCTGAAGGAGGGCAAGGGCCCCTTCAACATCGAGCTGTTCGGCGGCTCCCCCGACGACAACAACGCCTATTTCTTCTACAACGGCGCCATGTCGGTGCTGCAGCCCTACATCGACAGCGGCAAGCTGAAGGTGCAGAGCGGCCAGGTCGGCATGGACAAGGTGTCCACCCTGCGCTGGGACGGCGCCGCCGCCCAGTCCCGCATGGACAATCTGCTGAGCGCCTATTACGGCGACAAGAAGCTGGACGCCGTGCTGTCGCCCTATGACGGGCTCAGCATCGGCATCATCTCGTCGCTGAAGGGCGTCGGCTACGGGACGCCGCAGCAGCCGATGCCGGTCGTCACCGGCCAGGACGCCGAAGTGCCGTCGGTCAAGTCCATCCTGGCGGGGGAGCAGCGCTCCACCGTCTTCAAGGACACCCGCGAACTGGCGAAGGTCACGGTCGGCATGGTCGACGACCTGCTGGCCGGCCGCCCCCCGCAGGTCAACGACACCAAGACCTACGACAACGGCAAGAAGGTCGTTCCCTCCTATCTGCTGAAGCCGGTCAGCGTCGACTCCACGAACTGGAAACAGGTCCTGGTCGACGGCGGCTACTACAAGGAAGCGCAGATCAAGTGAGCGGGCGGCGCGGGGGCGGATGCCGTCGGGCACTCCCCTCCTGCGCTCCGCCGGACCGTGCAGGCGGACGACCGGGGGCCATCCATGGACAGCATTCTTGAGATGCGCGGCATCACCAAGACGTTTCCGGGCGTCAAGGCGCTCGACGACGTCAACCTCTCGGTCCGCGAGGGGGAGATCCACGCGCTGATCGGCGAGAACGGTGCCGGCAAATCGACGCTGATGAAGGTGCTGAGCGGCGTCTATCCGCACGGGACCTATGACGGCGAGATCCGCTTCCGCGGCCAGCCGGTCGCCTTCCGCGGCATCGCCGACAGCGAGAAGCTGGGCATCATCATCATCCACCAGGAACTGGCGCTGGTCCCGCTGCTGTCGATCACCGAGAACCTGTTCCTCGGCAACGAGCAGGCGAAACGCGGCGTCATCGACTGGATTGCGGCCACCGCGCGGGCGCGCGACCTCCTGCGCATGGTCGGGCTGACGGATTCGCCGGAGACCCTGGTCACCGACATCGGCGTCGGCAAGCAGCAGCTGGTGGAGATCGCCAAGGCCCTGTCCAAGCAGGTCAAGCTGCTGATCCTGGACGAGCCGACGGCCAGCCTGAACGAAAGCGACAGCGACGCGCTTCTGGCCCTGCTGCTGCGCTTCAAGGAACAGGGGATCTCCTCCATCCTGATCTCGCACAAGCTGAACGAGATCGCCAAGGTCGCCGACCGCGTCACCATCCTGCGTGACGGCTCCACGGTGGAGACGCTGGACTGCCACGACGCGCCGATCAGCCAGGACCGCATCATCAAGGGCATGGTCGGCCGCGACCTCGCCGACCGCTATCCCCGCCGCGCCGGCAACGCCGGCGACATCCTGCCCAGAGAAACCCTGCCCAGAGAAATCCTATTCGAGGTGAAGGGCTGGAGCGCCGACCATCCCGTCCATCCCGGCCGCCGGATGGTCAAGGACATCGACCTGCATGTCCGCCGGGGGGAGGTGGTGGGCATCGCCGGCCTGATGGGCGCCGGCCGCACCGAATTCGCCATGAGCCTGTTCGGCCGGTCCTATGGCCGCAACATCCGGGGGCGGGCCTTCCTCGGCGGGCGGGAGGTCGATCTGTCGACCATCCGCAAGGCGATGGACGCCGGCCTCGCCTATGCCACCGAGGACCGCAAGCATTACGGCCTCGTTCTGGACGACGACATCCGCCACAACGTGACGCTGGCCAATCTGGACGGAGTCGCCAAACGCGGCGTCATCCACCACGAGCGCGAGATCGGGGTCGCCAACGACTTCCGCCGCCGCCTGCGCATCCGCTGTTCGGACGTGTTCCAGCAGACGGTCAACCTGTCCGGCGGCAACCAGCAGAAGGTCGTGCTCAGCAAATGGCTGTTCGCCGACCCGCAGGTGCTGATCCTGGACGAGCCGACCCGCGGCATCGACGTCGGCGCCAAATATGAAATCTACACCATCGTCAACCAACTGGTGGCCGAAGGCCGGGGCGTCATCCTGATCTCGTCGGAACTGCCGGAGCTTCTGGGCGTGGCCGACCGCATCTACGTGATGAACGAAGGGGCGCTGGTCGCCGAGATGCCGGCGGCCGAGGCCAGCCAGGAAAAGATCATGCACGCCATCATGTCGTCGGCCTCCCAATCCTCGGCGGCCCGCGCCGCCGTCGCGGCGGCCGCTTTGCACGATGCCGCTTTGAACGACGGTGTCCGGGAGCCCCTGCAATGAGCGCCGAACTGAACCTTCCGGCCGCCCCGCCGCGCCAGGCCTCCTTGGCCAGGTTCCTGAAGAGCCACATGCGCGATTACGGCATGCTGATCTCGCTGCTGGCGATCGTGGCCTTCTTCGAATACATGACCAACGGCACGCTGCTGCAGCCGCTGAACCTGACCAACCTCGTCCTGCAGAACAGCTACATCGTCATCATGGCGCTGGGCATGCTGCTGGTGATCGTCGCCGGGCACATCGACCTGTCGGTGGGGTCCGTCGTCGGCTTCATCGGCGCGCTGGCCGCCATCCTGATGGTGCAGTTCCACCTGCATTTCATTCCGACCGCCATCCTCTGCCTGCTGGCCGGCGCCGCCATCGGCGCGGCGCAGGGCTATTGGGTCGCCTATTTCCGCATCCCGTCCTTCATCGTGACGCTGGCCGGCATGCTGGTCTTCCGCGGCCTCAGCCTCGTCCTGCTCGCCGGCCAGTCGGTCGGCCCCTTCCCGGTGGAGTTCCAGCGCCTCAGCTCCGGCTTCATCCCGGACGTCTTCGGCACGGCCGGCTTCCACACCACCACGCTCCTGCTGTGCCTGCTGACGCCGGCGATCATCATCGGCCTCAGCGTCGCCACCCGCATCCGCCGCCACCGTTTCGCCATCGAACAGGAGCCGCTGCCGCTGTTCCTGCTGAAGAGCGCCGGGCTGTTCGCCATCGTCGCCTATCTCGGCATGCTGCTGGCCTCCTACAAAGGGCTGCCGAACGTCCTGATCATCATGGCGCTGCTGATCGGCCTCTACGCCTTCGTCACCCGCGACACCACCATCGGCCGGCGCATCTACGCGCTGGGCGGCAACGAGAAGGCCGCCAAGCTGTCGGGCATCGATACCCGCCGCCTGTCCTTCTACACCTTCGTCAACATGGGCGTGCTGGCCGCGCTGGCCGGTCTGATCTTCGCCGCCCGCCTCAACACCGCCACGCCGAAGGCCGGCGTGTCGTTCGAGCTGGACGTGATCGCCGCCTGCTTCATCGGCGGCGCCTCGGCCTCGGGCGGCGTCGGCCGGGTGACCGGCGCGGTGATCGGCGCCTTCATCATGGGCGTGATGAACAACGGCATGTCGATCCTCGGCATCGGCATCGACTGGCAACAAGTTATCAAGGGCCTGGTGCTGCTCGCCGCCGTCTGCTTCGACGTCTACAACAAGGGCAAGGCTTGAGGCCTTCCTCCGACCGGACAATCGCCATGACGCTCCCCACCCTCGGCCTCGTCGGTCTGGGAAAGATCGCCCGCGACCAGCACATCCCGGCCATCGCCGCCACCGGCCTGTTCCAGCTCGCCGCCGTGGTCAGCCCGGACGGCGGCGCCGCGGACGGCGTGCCGGCCTTCCGCTCGCAGGCGGAGATGCTGGCGGCCCTGCCCGGCCTGGACGCCGTGGCGTTGTGCACCCCGCCCGCCGTCCGCCACGGCCTGACGGTGGAGGCCCTGCGCGCCGGCAAGCATGTGCTGATCGAGAAGCCGCCCGCCGCCACCCTGTCGGAGCTTCACGATCTGGTGGCGGAGGCGGAGGCCGCCCGCCGCACCCTGTTCACCGCCTGGCATTCGCAGTTCAACCCGGCGGTGGAGGAAACCCGCCGCCGGCTGGCCAACATCATTTCCAATGACGCCGCCATCCGCAGCGTCGCCATCACCTGGAAGGAGGATGTGCGGCGCTGGCATCCGGGGCAGGACTGGATCTTCGCGGCCGGCGGCTTCGGCGTCTTCGATCCCGGCATCAACGCCCTGTCGATCCTGACCGACATCCTGCCGGCCCCGGTCTTCGTCGGCGCGGCCGACCTGCACGTCCCGGCCAACCGCGACACCCCCATCGCCGCGACGCTAGAGATGCGTGCGGCCCCCGGTTCCCGCATCGGCCGCGTCACCGCCGACTTCGACTTCCTCCAGCAGGGCGAGCAGACCTGGGCCATCGTGATCGAAAGCGACGGCGGGCGCCTCGATCTCACCCATGGCGGAACCCGCCTGGCGGTGGACGGCGTGCCGGTACTGGCCGAACCGGACACCGAATACCAGCGCATCTATCGCCACTTCCACCGGTTGATGGGCGACGGGGCGAGCGACGTCGACGCCCGCCCGCTGTCCCTGGTCGCCGACGCCTGCATGGTCGGGCGCTGGCATCGCACCGACGCCTTCGACTGGTAACGCCGCCGCGGCGACGCACACCCCAACTTCCGGCGCCGCCGATCCGGTCCGCGCCCCAACCTGAAACCGGTGCCGATATGTCCGATACGAAACCCCCTTTTCCTCCCAACCCCTCCGACTCCGGGCGCCGGCTGCGGTCGCGCGCGTGGTTCGACAACCCCGCCAATCCCGACATGACGGCGCTGTATCTGGAGCGCTACCTGAATTTCGGCCTGACGCGGGAGGAGCTGCAGTCCGGCGCCCCGATCATCGGCATCGCCCAGACCGGATCCGACCTCAGCCCCTGCAACCGCCACCATCTGGTGCTGGCCGAACGCCTGCGCGAAGGCATCCGCACCGCCGGCGGCATCGCCATCGAGTTCCCCGTCCACCCGATCCAGGAAACCGGCAAGCGGCCGACCGCCTCCATCGACCGCAACCTCGCATATCTCGGCCTCGTCGAGGTGCTGCACGGCTACCCGCTGGACGGCGTGGTCCTGACCATCGGCTGCGACAAGACAACGCCGGCCTGCCTGATGGCGGCGGCCACCGTCAACATCCCGGCCATCGCCCTGTCGGTCGGCCCGATGCTGAACGGCTGGTTCCGCGGCGAACGCACCGGGTCGGGCACCATCGTGTGGAAGGCCCGCCAGATGATGGCGGCGGGCGAGATCGACTATCAGGGCTTCATCGAGCTGGTGGCCTCCTCGGCTCCCTCGACCGGCTACTGCAACACCATGGGCACCGCGTCGACCATGAATTCGCTGGCGGAGGTGCTGGGCATGCAGCTTCCCGGCTCCGCCGCGATTCCCGCCCCCTACCGCGAGCGCCAGCAGGCCGCCTACGAGACCGGCAAGCGCATCGTCGAGATGGTGCGCCAGGACGTCAAGCCGTCGGACATCCTGACCCGCGACGCCTTCCTCAACGCCATCGTCGTCAATTCCGCCATCGGCGGCTCGACCAACGCGCCGATCCACATCAACGCCATCGCCAAGCACATCGGCGTGCCGCTGACGGTGGACGACTGGCAGACCCACGGGCTGGGCGTGCCGCTGCTGGTCAACCTCCAGCCGGCCGGAGAGTATCTGGGCGAGGACTTCCACCGCGCCGGCGGCGTGCCGG
This sequence comes from Azospirillum ramasamyi, assembly GCF_003233655.1. NCBI lineage: Bacteria > Pseudomonadati > Pseudomonadota > Alphaproteobacteria > Rhodospirillales > Azospirillaceae > Azospirillum > Azospirillum ramasamyi. The sequence continues at coordinate 402,910 of NZ_CP029834.1, read as the reverse complement.
CGGTGGTGTCGCAGCTGATGCGCCAGGGCCTGATCCGCGAGGACGCGCCCAACGTCAACGGCCGGACCATCGGCGAAAACTGCCGCAACGCCGAGATCCTCGACACCCGCGTCATCCACCCGATCGACGACCCGCTGAAGATCAACGCCGGCTTCGTCGTGCTGCGCGGCAGCCTGTTCGACGCCGCCATCATGAAGACCAGCGTCATCTCCGACGAGTTCCGCGAGCGCTACCTGTCCAACCCCGAGGATCCCGAGGCGTTCGAGGGCAAGGTCGTCGTCTTCGACGGCCCGGAGGACTACCATCACCGGATCGACGATCCGTCGCTGGGCATCGACGCCTACACCATCCTGGTCATCCGCGGCGCCGGCCCCATCGGCTATCCGGGCGCGGCGGAGGTGGTGAACATGCGGCCCCCCGCCGAGCTGATCAAGCAGGGCGTCCATTCCCTGCCCTGCATCGGCGACGGGCGGCAGTCCGGCACGTCGGGTTCGCCCTCCATCCTCAACGCCTCGCCGGAGGCGGCGGCCGGCGGCAACCTCGCCCTGCTGCGCAGCGGCGACCGCGTGCGCATCGACCTGCGCCGCGGCAGCGCCGACATCCTGATCTCCGAAGGCGAATTGGCCGACCGCAAGGCCACGCTGGAGGCGGCCGGCGGCTACCCCGCCCCGCCGTCGCAGACCCCGTGGCAGGAGATCCAGCGCGGCATCGTCGACCAGCTGGACGAGGGCATGGTCCTGAAGCCGGCGGTCAAGTACCAGCGCGTGGCGCAGACAATGGGGATCCCGCGCGACAACCACTGACCGCTGTAATGCCGGAGTGCCCGCGGCAGCGTCGCGGGCTTCCGGCCCTGACGCCGGTCAGCGGCCGGGAGTGACCAGCAGCCCCCCGGCCAGGACGCGGAACGCCTCGACCGCCTTCGCCAGAACCTCCTGCGGCCGGTCGCTGGCCGCGACCCAAAGCGCGGCGTTCAGCGCCGCTCCGTTCAAAAGCCGGGCAGCCGCTTCGGCATCCACCGGCTTGACGATGCCTTGCCCGATCAGCCTCTTCACCGTCTCCAGGGTCGCCTGAAGGCAGTTGTTCTGACTGGGCCATTGCGACGGATCGCCGAGAAAGGCGGGTCCGTCGAGCAGCACGATGCGCTGGACCTCGGGTTCCAGCGCCATCTCGATATAGGCGACCCCCTCCGCCAGCAGGCCTTCCCAGTCATTGGCGGCCCGGCTGGCCGCCGCGCGCGCGCGCGCCGCCATCTCTCCGTCGATCTGGTCGACCACCGCCTGCAGCAGCCCGCGCTTGTCGCCGAAATTGTGATAGAGCGCCCCGCGCGTCAGCCCGGCCTCCGCCGTCAGCTCATCCATCGAGGCGGCGGCATAGCCCTTCTCCGCGAAGGCCTTGCGCGCGGAGCCGATCAGCTTGGCGCGGGTTTCCTCCATCATCTCGGCGCGTTTCTTTCCGGCCACGGCGATTCCTCCTGACATACGCATTGTATGTGAGTTGACATACGAGACGTATGTGTGCTGTCATTCGCATACGGGTCGTATATCAAATCGCGCCGCAACAGTGAAGCCGGATGCGGGGCGACCCGGCCAACGACCGATCACTTTTCAGCCAGGAGAAGAAGCCATGGCTCAACGTCAGGCCATCGTTCCGGAAAGCCGGCACGCGCTTTATGAGAAGCACCGCTACTCCGCGGCGATCCGCTCAGGCGACCTTCTGTTCGTCTCCGGGCAGGTCGGCAGCCGCGCGGACGGTTCGCCGGAACCCGACTTCGAGAAGCAGGTGCAGCAGGCATTCGACAACCTCAAATCCGTCCTCAAGGCCGCCGGCTGCACCTTCGACGACGTCGTGGACGTCACCACCTTCCACACCGACCCGGCCAACCAGTTCGAAACCATCATGGCCGTGCGTGACAGGATCATCGGCGCGCCGCCCTATCCCAACTGGACGGCGGTGGGTGTCAACTGGCTGGCCGGCTTCGATTTCGAGATCAAGGTCGTCGCCCGTATTCCCGAAGCCGCCTGAGCGGACGGCGGTCCCTTTTCGCAGACGAACCGCCTCCAGGCGTCACGTCCCGGAAGCGGTTCGTCCGTTTAGCGCATCCCTGCGATGCTTCTCAATTCGGGTGACTTTTCACGACCGGCCTTGACGCGCACAGCGGTTTACCCACATAAACACTTACGAATTCTCCAGGCGCGGACGACAGACTGTCCGAGCCATCCTCCCATCCCCCCGATCCCAGTCGTCCGATGGCCGCCGCATGGCGCCTCCGGCCGGGTCCCCTCCACACCGAGATCCGCATCGACGAGCGATGCACGCCCGTCCGGCAGCGTCGAATGCCGGCCTAAGTGAGACGTACGACAGAGGCATGACGTTTGATTCAAGGCGGCGCCGGACGGCGCCGAGCAACCGCGCACGCAACCAGCGTCCGCGTGACGACTTCGACGGCTCCCGCCCGGCGGCCAACACGGTCCATGGCGGCGGCTCCACCGGCCCGGTTCCGGGCAAGGACGAGATCCTGTTCCTTCCGCTGGGCGGCTGTTCCCGCATCGGCATGAACATGGCGCTCTACGGTCATGCCGGCAAATGGCTGATCGTGGACGCCGGCGTCGCCTTCATGGGCGACGAGGCGCCGGGCATCGACAGCCTGATGGCCGATCCGACCTTCATCGAGGAGCGGATGCAGGACGTCGTCGGGCTGGTGGTGACCCACGCGCACGAAGACCATATCGGCGCGATCCACCATCTGTGGCCGCGCCTGCGCTGCCCGATCTATGCCAGCCCCTTCGCCTCGCACATCATCCGCGACCGGCTGAAGGAAAAGGGCGCGCACCGCGCCGCCAAGGTGCAGACCTTCGACATCGGCGACACGCTGACCATCGGTCCCTTCCGGATCGAGACCATCGCCGTCACCCATTCGATCCCCGAACCGATGTCGCTGGCGATCCGCACGGCGGCCGGCACGGTGCTGCACACCGGCGACTGGAAGTTCGATCCCGATCCGCTGATCGGCCGGACCACCGACGTCGCCGCGCTGGAGCGCCTGGGCGACGAGGGGCTGCTCGCCATGATGTGCGACAGCACCAACGCCGACGTTCCCGGCTCCACCGGATCGGAAGCCGACGCCCGCGCCGGCCTGATCGCGGCCTTCGCCAACCGTTCGGGCGCCATCGCGGTGACCGGCTTCGCCTCCAACGTCGCCCGCATGACCGCGGTGGCGGAAGCGGCGGCGGCGGTCGGGCGCAAGGTGGTGCTGGTCGGCCGGTCCATGCTGCGCATGGAAAAGGCGGCGCAGGCCTGCGGCTATCTCGATCATGTGCCGGACTTCATGGATGTCCGCGAAGCCTCCTGGACCCCGCGCGAGAACCTCGTGTTCCTCTGCACCGGCAGCCAGGGCGAGGAACGGGCGGCGCTCAGCCGGCTGGCCCGCAACGAGCACCGCGACCTCTGGCTGGAAGAGGGCGACACCGTCATCTTCTCCGCCCGCGCCATCCCCGGCAACGAGGAGGTTCTGGCCGAGATCCACGAGCATCTGCGCGGCATGGGTGTCGAGATCGTCACCCCGGCCGATGCGCCGGTCCATGTCTCCGGCCACCCGAAGCGCGACGACCTCGCGCGCATGTACGGGCTGGTCCGTCCCCGCTTCGCCGTGCCGGTCCATGGCACCATCGAGCATATGGAAGCCCACGCCCGCCTCGCCCGCGCCTGCGGCGTCGAGCGCGCCCTGGTGCCGGAGGATGGCGACATCCTGCGCATCGCGAGGGAAGGCACCCGCGTGATCGGCCGCATCGAGCCCAAGCGCCTCGCCAACACCGGCCGGGAGTTGATCCCCTGGATCCCGCCGGTGGCGGTGACGGTGGACGCGGAGGAAGAGCGCGTCGCGGCCTGAACACGGCCTGAACGCCCATCCGGATCGAAAGAACGCCCTGCGCCCCCGGTGCGGGGCGTTTTTCATTTCCATGCGAATGGAAGCCGGCGGGCATGGCTCAGTCATTGCATACACCCGCGCATCTGATGCCCCACGGAGTGTAAGTTCGATGTTGTTGTTCTCCTGCTGCCGCAGCGCCGCCCTGTCGGCCCTGCTCCTGTTCGGGCTGAACGGGTCCCTCCAGGCCGCGGAGCCGGTCAAGGTCAAGGTGTTCGTCGGGTCGATGTTCGAGATCGGCAAGAACACCGGCGACCGGGCGGGCGAGTTCCAGCACTGGTACGAGCGCTATTGGCGGACCGCCGAACCGATCACGGTGAAGGGCGCCCTGAACCCGGTCTACTGCAACGCCGACGGCGTGTGCGGGTCGGTCCTGGGCATGGGCAAGGTCAGTTCCTCCGCCTCGATGCAGGCGATCCTGCTGAACCCGCAGCTCGACCTGTCGCAAGCCTATTTCCTGGTCACCGGCGTGGCCGGCACCCCGCCGTCGCGCGGCACCATCGGCAAGGTGAGCTGGGCGACCTGGGTGGTCGATTACGACCTGGGCCATCGCTGGGCGCCGGAGGAAGGCAAGCCGGGCGAGCCGACCTTCATGCCGCGCAAGGGCTATGAAGCGGTGCGCCTGTTCCCGATGAACCCGGCGCTGGTCTCCTGGGCGATGCGGCTGACCGCCGACACGCCGTTGAAGGACAGCGAGTCCGCCCGTGCCTATCGCAAGCGCTATCCGCAGGAAGCCGCGCAACGTGCTCCTTTCGTGGGCACCGGCACGCACATGACCGGCGACACCTTCTTCCACGGCCCCGGCATGTCGGAACAGGCGCAGTACATCGCCAAGCTCTATGGCGCCGACGACTATGTCATCACCGAGATGGAAGCGGCGGCGATCACGCTGGTGATCAAGCGGCTGCAGGGCTCCGACCGGGTGATGAGCCTGCGCGGCGCCGTCAATTTCGACCAAGGCAACCCGAACGAGACCACCCTGCAGCATCTCGACCCGAAGCCCGGCGAAACGGCCGGCGGCTTCGCCGAGACGGTGGAGAATGTGGAACTGGTCGGCTCCCGCCTGGTCGACCACATCGTCGGCCACTGGGACCAGTGGAAGGACGGCGTTCCGGCGCTGCCGGCCCAATAAAGGCGCAGGCGTAGAGACCGCGTCCATTCCGGCGTTCCATTCCGCCGGGCAAGAAAATCCACCGGGCAAGAAAAAAGCGCCGGGCCCGCGAGGGACCCGGCGCTTTTCCGTTTCAACGGCGGGAGCTGGCCCGTTCAGTCACCCGCAGCATGCTGCGGTACGGCATCCTGGCCGGGGCGCCGGCGGACGAACAGGCGGTATACCCCGACGAAGAAAACCGGCACGAACAGGATCGCCAGCACGGTGGCGGAGATCATGCCGCCCATCACGCCGACGCCGATGGCGTTCTGGCTCTCCGACCCGGCGCCGGTTGCGATCGCCAGCGGCAGCACGCCGAGGACGAAGGCCAGCGAGGTCATGATGATCGGCCGCAGACGCTGGCGGCAGGCCTCGATCGTCGCCTCCTTCAGATCCATGCCCTGGTCGTAGAGCGACTTGGCGAACTCCACGATCAGGATGGCGTTCTTCGCCGACAGTCCGATGGTGGTCAGCAGGCCGACCTGGAAATAGACGTCGCTCGGCAGGCCGCGCAGCGTCGCCGCGATGACCGCGCCGATGACGCCCAGCGGCACCACCAGGATCACCGAGGCCGGCACCGACCAGCTCTCGTAAAGCGCCGCCAGACAGAGGAAGACGATGAGCATCGACAGAGCATAGAGCACCGGGGCCTGCGAGCCGCTGAGCCGCTCCTCGAAGGACAGGCCGGTCCACTCGTAGCCGATGCCCGGCGGCAGCTTCTGCATCATCGCTTCCATCTCGGCCATCGCCTCGCCCGAACTGATGCCCGGTGCGGCCGATCCCTGGATGTTCAGCGAGGAGGAGCCGTTATAGCGCTCCAGCTTGGGCGAGCCGTAGACCCACTGCGCCGTCGTGAAGGCGGAGAAGGGGACCATCTGGTTGCTGGAGTTGCGCACGTACCAGCGGTCGATGTCGCTCGGCTGCATGCGGTAGGGCGCGTCGGCCTGCAGATAGACCTTCTTCACGCGGCCCTGGTCGATGAAGTCGTTGACGTAGGACGAGCCCCAGGCCACCGACAGCGTCGTGTTGATGTCGCTGAGCGAAAGCCCGAGCGCGCTCGCCTTCTCGCGGTCGATGTCCAGCTTGAACTGCGGCGTGTCCTCCAGGCCGTTGGGGCGGACGCCGACCAGCTTCGGATTCTGCGCCGCCATGCCCAGCAGCTGGTTGCGCGCCTGCATCAGCCGGTCATGGCCCAGCCCGCCGCGATCGACCAGCTGCAGGTCGAAGCCGGTGGCGTTGCCGAGGCCGGGGACCGACGGCGGCAGGAAGGCGAAGACCACCGCATCCTTCAGCTGCGACAGCGCCCCCATCGCCCGCCCGGCGATGGCCTGCGGCTTCAGCGCCGGGGATTCGCGCTCGCTCCAGTCCTTCAGCCGGACGAAGGCCATGCCGGCATTCTGGCCGCGGCCGGAGAAGTTGAAGCCGACAATGGTGAACAGGCCCTCGACGCTGTCCTTCTCCTTTTCCAGGAAATAGCTGGTGACGGCCTTGGCGGTCTCGGCCGTGCGCTCGGCGCTGGCGTTCGGCGGGGCCGACCACAGCACGAACAGCTGGCCGCGGTCCTCCGTCGGCAGGAAGGAGGACGGCATCTGCAGGAACAGGTAGCCCAGCCCGCCGAGGATCAGCAGATAGGCGACGAAATAGCGGCCCAGCCGGTTCACCGCCCCCCGCACGCCGCGGACGTAGACCCGGCTGCTGGCGTCGAAGCCGCGGTTGAACAGGCCGAAGAAGCCCTTGCGGGCATGCCCATGGCCGGCCGGAACCTGCTTCAGCATGGTGGCGCAGAGCGCCGGGGTCAGAACCAGCGCGACCACCACCGACAGCGCCATCGCCGATACGATGGTCAGCGCGAACTGGCGGTAGATGGCGCCGGCCGACCCGCCGAAGAAGGCCATCGGCACGAACACGGCCGACAGCACCAGCGCGATGCCGATCAGCGCGCCGGTGATCTGGTCCATCGACTTGCGCGTCGCCTCGCGCGGGGGCAGCCCCTCCTCGCTCATCACGCGCTCGACGTTCTCGACCACGACGATGGCGTCGTCGACCAGCAGGCCGATCGCCAGCACCATGCCGAACATCGTCAGCACGTTGACCGAGAAGCCGAAGGCGGACATCACGCCGAAGGTGCCGAGCAGCACCACCGGAACGGCGATGGTCGGGATCAGCGTCGCGCGGAAATTCTGCAGGAACAGGTACATCACGACGAAGACGAGGACGATGGCCTCGAACAGCGTCTTGATGACTCCATCGATCGACAGCTTGACGAAGGGCGTCGTGTCGTAGGGGTAGATGACCTCGATGCCCGCCGGGAAGAAGGGCTGCAGTTCCGCCACGCGCGCCTTGACCGCGGCGGCGGTGTCCAGCGCGTTGGCGCCGGTCGCCAGCTTGATGCCGACGCCCGCCGCCGGATTGCCGTTGTAGGCGGCGCTGATCTCGTAGGTCTCGGAGCCGATCTCGATCCGCGCCACGTCGCGCAGCCGCACCTGGGAGCCGTCGGGGTTCACGCGCAGCAGGATGGCGCCGAACTGTTCGGGCGTCTGCAGGCGCGACTGGGCGGTGATGGTGGCGTTGATCTGCTGGCCCGGAACCGCCGGGGCGCCGCCGAGCTGGCCGGCGGAGACCTGTGCGTTCTGGGTCTTGATGGCGTTGGAGACGTCGGTGGTGGTCAGCGCGAAGTTGTTCAGCGCATCGGGGTCGAGCCAGATGCGCATGGCGTTCTGCGGGCCGAAGACGGTGACGTCGCCCACGCCTTCGACACGGCTCAGCGTATCCTGGAGGTTGGAGGTGACGTAGTCGGAGATCTCGCCCTGACTCAGGCGGCCGTCGCTCGACACGAAGCCCACCACCATCAGGAAGTCGTTGCCCGCCTTCGACACCTGCAGGCCGCGCTGCTGGACCTCCTGCGGCAGCAGGGGAACCGCCAGCTGCAGCTTGTTCTGCACCTGGACCTGGGCGATGTCGGGGTTAGCCTCCGGCTCGAAGGTCAGCGTGATGGTCACGTTGCCGGAGGAGTCACTGTTGGAGGACATGTAGCGGAAATGGTCGAGCCCGGTCATCTTCTGTTCGATGACCTGCGTGACCGTGTCCTCCAGCGTCTTGGCCGAGGCGCCGGGATAGCTGGCGGAGATCGATACCGTCGGCGGCGCGATCTTCGGATATTGCTCGACGGGCAGGCGCAGGATCGCCAGGGCGCCGGCCATCATGATGACGATGGCGATGACCCAGGCGAAGACCGGCCGGTCGATGAAGAATTTTGACATGGGAGCGGTATCCTGGATCAGCGGGCCGAAGCGGCCTGTTCAGGCAGCGCCGCAAGGGCGTTCTGCGCCGGCACCGGCTTCACCTCGGCACCCGGCTTGACCTTCTGCAGTCCTTCGACGACCACCTGCTCGCCGGCGGCCAGCCCGTCCGACACCAGCCAGAGATTGCCGACCGCCCGTTCGGTCTTGATCGTGCGCTGGGCCGCCTTGTTGTCGGCGCCCACCACCCAGACGCGGGCGCTGCCGTCCGGTCCGCGGCTGACCGCCGCCTGCGGCACGGTGATGGCGTTCTCGGCGACGCCCTGCTCCACGCGGGCACGCACGAACAGGCCTGGCAGCAGTTCCTTGTTCGGGTTGGGGAAGACGGCGCGCAGCTGGACGGAGCTGGTTCCGGCATCCACCGTCACGTCGGAGAACTGGAGTTCGCCCTTCGCCGGATAGGGGGTGTTGTCGCCGTTGCTGTTCAGGAACAGCGTCACCGGGATCTTGCCGGGTTCGGCCGGGCGGATGCGGCCGGTCGCCATATCCTCGCGCAGCTTCATCAGCTGCGAGGCGGTCTGCGTCACGTCGACATAGATCGGGTCGAACTGCTGGATGGTCGCCAGCGCCGTCGCCTGGCTGGCGGTGACCAGCGCGCCTTCGGTGACCGCCGACTTGCCGATGCGGCCGGAGATCGGCGCGAAAACCTTGGTGTAGCTGAGGTTGATGTTGGCGAGGTTGTAGGCGGCCTTCGCGGCGGCCAGCTGCGCCTCGGCCTGTTTCAGCGTGGCCTGGACGTCGTCGAAATCCTGCTTGCTGACCACGCTGTTCTTCACGAGGTCGCCATAACGTCCGGCCTTGTTGCGCGCGGCCTGCAGGTTCGCTTCCGCCTTCTGCACATCGGCCTGGGCGCTCGCCAGCGCCGCCTCGTAGATGGCGGGATCGATCTGGTAGAGCTGGTCGCCGGCCTTGACTTCGCTGCCCTCGCGGAACAGGCGCTTCAGCACGATGCCGCTGACCTGCGGGCGGATTTCAGCCACCCGGTAGGCGGCGGTGCGTCCCGGCAGCTCGGTCGTCACGGTCAGGGGCTGCGGCCCGATGGTGATGACCGACACCTCCGGCGGACCGCCGGCCGGGGGCTGGCCTGCCGCCTGCTTCTGCTGGTTGCAGCCCGCGAGCACCGCAATCAGCGCAGCCGCCGCGGCCAGCGTCATGAATGAGTTGGATCTGAACATCTCTTTCCTCGTCTCGGCGCCGCGCGTCTGCGGTCCCGTCTCCCTGCTACGGCCGGGCTTTGCCCCGGCCTTCGGTGCGGGCTGCGGGTGGACCGGCACATCCCCGTTGCTTAGTACTGTCTCATACAGTACAGTGTACCAGACGATACATTCAGAATGCTGCAGCGCGCAAGGGGGTTCCGCAATGCCCGATACGGGGCTGGAGACAAGGGGGGTGGAATACGGCGCCGGAACGGGCACCCGCGGCCATGCGCGCTGCCGGGCGCTGCTGGATGCCGCGGCGGTGCTGTTCGTCGAGAAGGGCTATGCCGGAACGTCGCTCACCGATGTGCTGCGGCTCGCCGGCGGGTCGCGCACGACCCTCTATGCCCATTTCGGCGACAAGGACGGCCTGTTCCGCGCCATGATGGAGGAGCATTGCGCCCAGGTTCTCGACGACATGGCGCCGGACACCCTCGCCTTGGATGCCGCCGCCCCAGATGCCGCCGGCACCGGTTCAGAGCAGTTCGCCGACCCGGAGGAGCGGCTGGTCCGCATCGCTCTGCACATCATGCATGCGCTGACGGAGCCGCAGACGACGGCGATCCTGCGCACGCTGATTTCCGAGGGCGCACGCGTTCCCGACATCGTCGAGACCTTCTTCCGCGTCGGGCCGGAGCGCACGCGCGAGCGGATCGCCGGCTGCCTGCGCGAACTGGCCGAGGCGGGACGGATCCGCGTCGCCGACGCCGATGCGGCGGCGCAGGCCTTCTGCGGCATGGTGACCGGCAACCTCCTGATGGAGCGGCTGATCCTGCCCGACCGCCCGGTCGACATGCCTGCGGTGGAGGCTTATGTGCGCGCCTGCGTCCGCCTGTTCCTGCGCGGCGCCGCGCCGTCCCCGCCCTTGCCCCCGCCCTTGCCCCTGCCGGCCGCCTGACGGCACCGCGCCCCGACCACGCTCCCGAACCAACCGCCAAGCAAGAGGCCCGTTGAATGCCCCCCGGACTGCCATCAGGAATGCCGAAGGACATCGTCGTTTTCATCGAGGCGGACGAGGAGCGGGCGGGCCGGCTCGCCTACGCCGCCGCCCTGGCGCAAAACTGGCAGGCGCATCTGATCGCCACCTTCGTCGCCAACCGGCTGGAGCTGACCCCCGGCAGCGGCTTCGCCCGCGGCGGCGCATTGGAAGCCATGCTGCGCCAGCATCACACCACCACCCGCAACGCCGCGACGGAGGCACGGACGCTGTTCGACCGCATCGTCGCCGACACGGGCATCAGCGGTGAATGGCGCCTGTCCGACCATGAGGATGGCGAGTCGCTGATGCTCCATGCCCGCCATGCCAGCCTCGCCATCGTCGGCCCGCCGCTGCGGCCGACCCGGCCGGCGCGGATGCTCAGCCTGTCGGAGGATGTGATCTTCGCTTCCGGCCGCCCCACCCTGCTTCTGCCGGCGGGCTGGCCGTCGCACCGCATCGGGCGGCGCATCGTCGTCGGCTGGAACGGCAGCCGCGAGGCGGCGACCTCCATCGCGCTCGCGATGCCCTTCCTGACCGCGGCAGACGTGGTGCATCTGGTCGTGGTGCCCGAAGCGCGCCCGAACGGCCTGCTCGGCGGCGATCCGGGAGCCGACATGTCCCGCCATCTGGCCCGCAACGGGGTCGAGGTGGTGCTGGAACAGCGCCCCGGCACCGATGCCGGCACCGTGCTGCTGGACCATGCACGCACGGTCGATGCCGATCTGCTGGTTATGGGCGCCTACGGCCGGCCGCGGATCAGCGAGTTCGTCTTCGGCGGGACGACCCGGACGGTTATGGCGAAGGCGAACACCCCGATCCTGCTGTCGCGATGACGCTGCCGAAGGAGGGGGGGCCTGCGTCTTTTTTGCAGATCGCGCCGACCCCTCCTTCCGGTACAGACGTTCTGCAATGGCGCGGGCGCAACGGCGTGGAACGAACAATCAGACCGGACGCGGGCACCGCCGTGCCGGAGGAAAGCACATCATGACGAACAGCAGCCACAAGGCCGATGTCGCCGCCGGAGCCGCCGGGCCGCCGCCGGCTGGGCCCGCCACCTGCGGACCACGCGGACTGGCGCGCCGGCAGGCGATCCTGACCGCGGCCCGGCGCCTGTTCATCGAGAAGGGCTTCGAGAAGACGACGCTCAGCGACATCATCGCCGTGGCCGGCGGTTCCCGCGCCACGCTGTACGAGCATTTCGGCGACAAGGAAGGCCTGTTCCGCGCGATCATGGAGGAGGACAACGCCATGATCCTCTCCGGCCTCGCCCCGGCCCAGGCCGACGACCGCGTCACGCCGGAGGCCGGGCTGACCGCCTTCGCCCTGCATCTGGTCAAGGCCCTGCTGAACGAGGAAACCACCGGCACGGTCCGCATCCTGATTTCCGAAGGCGACCGCGTGCCGGACATCGCCGAGGCCTTTTTCCGCATCGGCCCGGAAAACGCCATCCGCCGCCTTGCCGAGTATCTGCAACGCCTGTCGGACAACGGCACCTTGAAGATCGAGGATCCGGCCGTGGCCGCCCAGGCCTTCCTGGGCATGGTCACCGGCAACCTGCTGGTGCGCCGCCTGATCCTGCCGCAGAGCGCCCCGGCCATCCCCGACCTCGACCGCTATGTCCGGCAGGCGGTGCGGCTGTTCCTGAACGGCGCCCGCGCGACCGGAAACATGGCTCCCGGATGAGCCGCGGCGGCGGTCAGATCGTTTCCGCCGCCTCCTCTCCCACCCCGCGGTCGCGGTCGGCCTTGGTCAGGGGTTCGGCGATCTCCTCCAGCCCCTTGCCTTCGGCATCGACGCCGTAGATCAGGGCGACCACGCCGCCGAACATCATCACCACCGACCCCAGCACATAGCCCCAGAACAGCGGGTCGCGCTCCGTACCCTCCCCCACCAGCCAGCCGAACAGCAGGGGCCCGGTGGAGCCCACCACCTGGGCGATGGCGAAGAAATAGGAGATGGCCTGCGCGCGCACCTCCAGCGGGAAGATCTCGCTGACCGTCAGATAGGCCGAGGACGCGCCCGCCGAGGCGAAGAAGAAGGAGACGCACCAGAAGACAGTGTGCGTGTCCGCCGTCAGCACTCCCTGCCGGAACAGGATGGCAGAGGCCAGCAGCACCGTTCCCGCCAGCAGATAGGTGCCGAAGATCATCCGCCGCCGCCCCACCGTGTCGAACAGCGGCCCCAGCAGCAGCGGCCCGATCAGGTTGCCGGCGGCGAAGGGGAAGAAATAGAGCGCCGTCTGCGACGGGTCGAGGTGATAGAAATTCTGAAGGACGAGGGCGTAGGTGAAGAAGATCGCGTTGTAGAGGAAGGATTGCGTGACCATCATCGTCACGCCCAGGAAGGTGCGGGACGGATATTGCCGGAAGAAGACGTCCACAAGCTGGGCGTAGGACACGGAATCCTCGGGGATGATGGACATGGCCCGCCGCGGATCGACCGGCGGCAGCGTCTTTCCCTGGTCGCGAACGCTGGCCTCGATGCCGTCGACGATGCGCTCGGCCTCCGCCTCCATGCCGTGGGTGACCATCCAGCGCGGGCTCTCCGGGATGAATCGGCGCAGATGGATGATGGCCAGCCCCAGAAGCGGGCCGATGAAGAAGGCGATCCGCCAGCCGAGATCCTCCGGGACCAGGGAGTGGTCGAGAAGAAAGACGCTGCCGACGGCGCCGATCATCGCGCCGCCCCAGTAGGTGCCGTTGATGGCGATGTCGACGCGGCCGCGGTAGCGGGCGGGAATCAGCTCGTCGATTGCGGAGTTGATGGCGGCATATTCGCCGCCGATCCCCATCCCGGCGACGAAGCGCCAGAGATAGAGGAACCACGGCGTCCAGGCGAACCCGGCGATGCCGGACGCGATCAGGTAGATCGCCAGCGTGGTGATGAACAGCCGCTTGCGCCCCCAGCGGTCGGTCAGCCGCCCGAAGACGAGCGCGCCGACCACCTGCCCCATAAGATAGATGGTCCCGGCGAGCCCGACCTCGGCACTCGACATGCCCAGGCTTTCCTTGTAGCCGGAGGCCGAGATCAGCTGGATTTCGATGCCGTCCAGGATCCAGCTGACGCCCAGCCCCACCACGACCATCCAGTGGAAGCGGGCCCAAGGCAGCCGGTCCATCCGGGCGGGCACGAGACTGCTCACCATGGCATTCCCTGGCGCGGAATCGGGAGCAGCGCTTTGTCTGGCGGTCATGGCGGACGGAACCCTTCGGGCTGCGGACAAGCCGGGTGAGGCTTGCCGGCAACCGATGAAACATCCGGCCGCAATGGAAGGTTTCGCCGTTCTCCATCCAGGCACCTGCCAAAAGTCTGATACACGAATTGTAATGACTCTTCTCAATTCCCGTTGCGTATTTGGATCGATCCAAATAGCCTGCCGCAAAGCATGCAGGGCGGCAGGACAGCGAAGGAAACCAGACAGCGAAGGAAATCGCGTTCCGGGGGATTGCTCCCGGATGGACCGGCGACGGACAAAGGCGCGTCGCGTGATCCTCATGGACCGCGCCGAGATCGGAATGGACGCGAAGCTTCCCCGGCCGGATTCCGGCCCGCCGAGGACCAATCCCCCACCAAGGACAGTCGTGATGAAGCCCGAAATCCTCCTCGTCGAACCGATGATGCCCGCCATCGAGCAGGCGCTGGACGCGGCCTACACCGTCCACCGCCTGTCCGCCGCGCCTGACCGCGACCGGCTGGTCGCCGAACTGGCCGACCGGGTGCACGCCGTCGTCACCGGCGGCGGAACCGGCGTGAAGAACGCCGTCGTCGACGCCCTGCCCAAGCTGGGAATCGTCGCCATCAACGGCGTCGGCACCGATGCGGTCGATCTGGAGCATTGCCGCGGCCGCGGCGTGCGCGTCACCAACACGCCCGACGTGCTGACCGATGACGTTGCGGACCTCGCCATCGGGCTGCTGATCGCAACGTCGCGCCGCATGGCGGTGGGCGATCGCTTCGTCCGGGCCGGGCAGTGGCCGACGGGCAAGCTGCCGCTCGCCCGCAAGGTCAGCGGCAAGCGGCTGGGCGTGCTGGGGCTGGGCCGCATCGGCGAGGCCATCGCCAGGCGCGCCGAAGCCTTCGGCATGTCCATCGCCTACACCAACCGCAAGCCGCGCGAGGGCGTGCCCTACCGCTTCGTCGCCTCGCCGGCCGATCTGGCGCGGGAGAGCGACATCCTGGTGGTCGCGGCGTCGGCGGGGCCGGACTCGCGCAACATGGTGGGCCGCGAGCTGCTGGACGCGCTCGGCCCCGACGGCATCCTGGTCAACGTCGCCCGCGGCAGCGTGGTGGACGAGCCGGAGCTGCTGGCGGCATTGACCGAGGGCCGGATCGGCGGGGCCGGGCTGGACGTCTTCGCCGACGAGCCCAACGTGCCGGAAGGATTCTACGGCCTCGACAACGTCGTTCTGCAGCCGCATCAGGCCAGCGCCACGGTGGAGACGCGCATGGCGATGGGCCGGCTGGTGCTGGACAATCTGGAGGCCTTCTTCGCCGGCCGGCCGCTGCCGACCGCCGTCGTGTGAGGCTCCGCCATCTTGGCCAAGCCGCCCGACGGCAGCAAGCCGGGTAACGGCCGCATCACCCTGACGGAGGTCGCCGGCCATGCCGGGGTGTCGCGCTCGACCGTGTCGCTGGTGCTGCGCGGCAGCCCGCTGGTGGCGGCGGAGACGCGGGAGCGGGTGCAGGGCGCCATGGCGGCGCTCGGTTACATCTACAACCGGGGCGCCGCCACCCTGCGCGCCGCCCGCACCCAGACCGTCGGGCTGTTGGTCTGCGAACTGAGCAACCCCTTCTATGCCGAGCTGACGGCGGGGGTGGACGATGTGCTGGACGCCGAGGGCTTCGTCGCCTTCATCGCCAACACCGCCGAGCAGCCGGAACGGCAGGAGCGTTTCCTGCGGCGGATGCGCGAACACAATGTCGACGGGGTGATCCTCTGCCCCGCCGCCGGAACGCAAGGCGAGCTTTTGGACCGGCTGGACCGCTGGCGGCTGCCCTGCGTGCAGGCCCTGCGCTTCGTCTCCGATCGCGGACGCGACTATGCCGGGGCGGACTACCGGGCGGGTGTGGAGACGGCGGTCGACCATCTGGTCGCGCTGGGGCACAGCCGGATCGCCTTCGTCGGCGGGACACTGGACCATTCCGCCTACGCGGCGCGCCATGCCGGCTTCACCGCGGCGATGCGGCGGCATGGACTGCCGGACGATCTGGTCCTGCGCTGTCCACTGACCCGGCGGTCGGGCGCCGAGGCGGCGGATGACCTGCTCAATCGGTTGCCGGCCCCTATGGCGGCCCCGACGGCGGCCTTGTGCTACAACGACGTGGTGGCGCTGGGGCTGATGCTGGGGCTGGAGGCGCGGGGCCTCAGGGCCGGCCGCGATCTGGCCGTCACCGGCTTCGACGACGTGCCGGAGGCCGCGCTCAGCCGCCCGGCGCTCACCACCGTCGCCACCTCCGCAAGGCGGATCGGGCAGGAAGCCGCCCGCCTGCTCCTGCGCCGCATCGCCGACCCGCAGGGCCCGCCCGAACGGATCATCCTGCCGAGCCGGCTGATCGTCCGCGATTCCTGCGGCGCCCCTCCCCCCTCCATCCACCACAGAGACCTGTCATGACCGATACCGTCGAGGCCCTGATCGCGGCACGCGAGACCCGCAAATGGCTGAGCGCGCTGGACAACCGCCCCGCCGACGAGGCCGAGGCCTATGCGATCCAGGACGCCGTCGCCCGCCGCCTCGGCCCCGTCACCGCCTGGAAGGTCGGCGCGGCCACGCCCGATGCCGAGCCCTTCCGCGCGCCGATCAACGCCGCCACCGTCTTCGAGAACACCGGCCATCTGCCGGCCAACATGTTCCAGGTCATCGGGGTGGAGGCGGAGATCGCCTACCGCTTCGGCAGCGACCTGGCGGCACGTGAACAGCCCTATACGCGGGACGAGGTTCTGGACGCCGTCGCCTCCGTCCATCCGGCCTGGGAGATCGTCGATACCCGCTTCACCGGCTTCGGCAGCCAGGACAGGCTCAGCCACATGGCGGACCAGTTCAACCACGGTGCGCTGATCGTCGGTCCGGCGATCGCCGACTGGCGCGCCCTCGATCCGCTCTCGGAGGCGGTGACGCTGGAGGTCGACGGCGAGACCAGGATGGAGACGGTCGGCGGCAACAGCGCCGGCGACCCGGTGCGGCTGCTGGTGTGGATGGCCAATGTCGGCGCCCGCAGCTTCGGCGGCCTGCATGCCGGCGAGGTGGTGACCACCGGTTCCTGCACCGGCACCGTCTTCGTCCAGCCCGGCAGCCGGTCGGTCGCCCGTTACGGCACCATGGGCAGCCTGACCCTGACGGTGGACTGACGCCATAGGGCGGTGCCGGGCCGCGATCCTCAGGACGGATCGAGAAGACGCGGCCCGGCGCCGCCATCCCCCAGCTCGTCCCACGGGTTGCGCAGCGGGCAGTCGCGGATCGACAGGCAGCCGCAGCCGATGCAGCCGTCGAGATTGTCGCGCAGCTTCGTCAGCTTGGCGATGCGCTCGTCCAGCTCCCGCCGCCAGCGCTCCGACATCCGTTGCCAGTCGTCCGTGGTCGGGGTGCGGTCCTCCGGCAGGGCGTTCAGCGCGTCGGCGATGGACGCGAGCGAGATGCCCAGCCGCTGCGCCACCTTGATCACCGCCACCCGCCGCAGCACGTCGCGGGAGAAGCGGCGCTGGTTGCCGGAATTGCGCCAGCTGCGGATCAGCCCCTGCGCCTCGTAGAAATGGATGGTCGAGACCGCGACGCCGGACCGGCGCGCCACCTCCCCCACCGTCAGATCCTTGTCATACTCCTCCGGCGACAGCATCCCGGCCCCCTCTTTCCCGCAACCCTGCCCCGCCAGTGTGACGCCGTTTCCGCTTGACCTCAAGTTGTGTTGAGGTTTTAGCCTGCCCCAACTTTGCTGCCCGGATGGGCAAAGTGCCGATCGGGTAATCAGGGGGACGGGGACCGTATGACGAGGGGAAAGTTTGCCGCCCTGCGCGAGCGCCTGGCGGGATGGGGAGATCGTGTGTTCAGGCCGATCCTGCCCGGCGCCACGCTGCGCGACCGCATGATCGCCTGCTGCGGCGCGCTGCTGGGCATCGCCGCCACCGGGCTGCTCTGCCGCAACATGTTGAGCTACATGTCCAGCGCGCCGGTGCTGGTTGCGCCGATGGGGGCGTCGGCGGTGCTGCTGTTCGCCGTGCCGGCCAGCCCGCTGGCGCAGCCCTGGTCGATCGTCGGCGGCAACACGCTGTCGGCCCTCGTCGGGGTGCTGGTCGCCGCCGTCATCCCCGACCCGATGCTGGCCGGCGGCGCCGCGGTGGCGCTGGCCATCGCCACGATGTCGCTGACCCGCTGCCTCCATCCGCCGGGCGGAGCCGCCGCCCTGACCGCGGTGCTGGGCGGGCCGGCGGTGACGGAGATGGGGATCAAGTTCGCCTTCTTCCCCGTCGCGGTGAACTCCATCCTGCTGCTGATCGCCGGGTTGATGTTCCACCGGCTGTCCGGCCACCGCTATCCGCACAAGGCGGTCAACCCCCACCGCACCAGCGATCCGCCGCCGCAGCTGCGCCCCGGCCTGACCCAGGGCGACGTGGACGTCGCGCTGCGCCGGCTGGCCGAGACGCTGGACGTCAGCCGCGAGGATCTGAGCGCCCTGCTGGTCAATGCCGAGCTGCATGCGCTGGAACGCCTGCATGCCGACATCAGCTGCCGGGACATCATGTCCCGCGATGTAATCTCGGTCACGCTGGACACCCATCCGCAGCTGGCCCGCGCCCGCCTGCTGGAACATGGCTTCCGCACCCTGCCGGTGGTGGATGCCCGGAACACCGTGGTCGGCATCGTCGGACACGAGCAGCTGTCGCATGGCGACACCGGCCGCAGCGGCGCCCGCGTCGCCAGCGTCATGGCCCCGGCGACGGTCGAACTGCCGGATACGCCGGTCTTCCGCCTGCTGGGCCGCCTGTCGGACGGACGCACCCATGACGTGGTGATCGTCGACCAGAACCGCCGGGTTCTCGGCATGGTCACCCAGACCGACCTGCTGGTGGTGCTGGCCCGCACCGCGCTTGCCCGTGCGGTGCAGACCGGCGTCGATGGGCTGAACGGGACGGCGCCGCGCAGCGCTTTGCGGGACGCCTCCGGTGGCCGGGCATAGCGGCCGGTCCCCTTTCGCCGCCATCGAGGCGGAGGGGGAATGGAACATTTGAAACGGCATGAAACAGGAATGCAGGCCTGTTTCACCGTTCAATTCGAGACCGGGATTGTCGTAGGGCGATAACAGCGGGGACGATGAAGCCCGGTTGGACACGCGCTTGCCCTCGATTCCGTGGCAGGCAACAATTCCTATCACAAAAACCGGGCAAGAGGATAAGCCTGGGGTCGAAATCCGCCGCTGCGAATGTTCGGAAAGGCGAAGGCCTGACTGTTGGAATCCTGAACTCTGGTGACGGGCACTTTGGAGATCGAAGCGTCACCAGAGTTCAAGGCCGGATTCGCCCGCCGTCACCAGAGTTCAGCGGTGCAATCAGGCGATGCGGGCCATCACCCGCTCGTTGATCGGCGGGCGCGAGGGGTAGAGGATCAGCCCTTCGCCCGATTCCTCGACGCGGGCGTCGGGATAGGCCGCCATGGCGTATTTCAGGTTCGGGATGAACTTGGTCTTGAACTGGCGGACCAGGGCGTAACCGGCGCCGAACTGGCCGTGCAGCGCCGCCCAGGTGATCGGCGTCGGCTTTTCCAGCGAATGCAGCCGATAGGCGAGCCAGATATAGACGTCGAGCGCCATCGACTTGCCGCTGATCGCCTTCAGCGCCTCTTCCGCCACCGGAACCGGGTGTTCGCGCAGGGCCTTGAAGAAGCTGTCGCTGAGCCGCACCGTCTCGGTGAACAGGGTTCCCTGGCGGTCGTCGGGCCGGCGCAGCTGGATGGCGTCGGCGACGATCGATTCCTTGCTCTGCCGCCGTCCGCCGTCGGCATCGGTGAAGAAGGTGAGATGGCAGGCGGACAGCCGCGCCGCCTGATCCTCGACATCGCGATAGGCCTTGCCGCAGATCGGAATGTCCATCCGCTTCAGCCAGTCATGCATGGAACCGCCAAGCTCCACCTCCGGATTGCCGGTCTGGATGGCGCGGGTCTGGAGATAGAGCAGGATCATCCGCGCCCGGCTGCCATAGGGCACGCCGATTCGGCGGGTGACGCCGTTGCGGTCCTCGATAACGCCGGGTTGGATCACCAGCTTGACCTTGTGGCCCGGCCGTTCCCAATGCTGGTCGTCGGGAAGCTGGCGATGTGGCAGCGCCGTCTGGCAGAATCCGGCATAGGTGATGCCGAGCTTGCCGTTTTCCGCGGCCTGGACCGCAGCGGCGATGTCGATCAGCGGCCGTTCCTCGTCCGAAACGAGGGCCAGTGCGCCGTCGCGGCCGTGAGTCTCGATCAAACGATGAATGGTACCCATGCCGCCCTCCCGCTCCTGGTCTCCGCTGGCATCCTGTGACAGCCGATGACCGAACCTGCCAGATACAACACTCGGGATCGCGCCGAAGGCAATTTGAACCTTGGTGACGCAGGCTAATTGGAAGCTATTTGGAACCAACTATTAGATTCGTCACCAAGGTTCAGGGGATAAGTCCGAGTCGCGTCACCACAGTTCAAGGATGGCGTCACCAGAGTTCATGGGGAAAACCAGGGTGCCTGTGGACGACTCGCTGGGTTCGAGAACTTGCTGACTTGAACCTTGGTGACGCCTCGACAGGCGAGTCGAGGGACTCGGACCTGCTGATTCGTTGTGGGCGTCACCAAAGTTCAAGGATCCCGGCAGGTAAGGGAAGCGGCCTTTTGGACGGCGTGATGGGATGTCGTCAGGTGGGCGGGGGTTCGCCACAGCGTTCCCATCGTGGATGGGCACATCACTGGAATGTTTGAATTCAATGACTTACCCGTTGTCCCGGCTAAGGCGGGGATGACGCCGGGAAGAGTTGATGTGGGCTTTCCGGTTCCTGCGGTCGCTTATGGGCCTTCCGGCAGCCGGGCGTCACCAAAGTTCAAATGGCCGGTCGAGTCGATTCCGGGCCCTCGGCGTCACCAAAGTTCAAAGCCACAGGCTTTCCAGCGTCACCAAAGTTCAGGAGTCACGCCGAGTCGGCCCGGATGGGAGCGTCACCAAAGTTCAAACTCCGGGGGCTCTCCACCCCGTCGGAGACCATCGGTGCGTCACCAAGGTTCAGGTGCCCCTGTTCCGCGGAACGGTGCGGGAGCGGCGGAGTTGTTTGCCCACGGGGCTGCTTTGGCGGGGGGAACGATGGCGCAGGGTGCGATGACCACCTCGGTGGGCAAGTCGGCGGCGGAGTCCGGCAAGGTGGTCCTTGCAGCCATCGCCGCCAATCTGGCGATCACCGTGACCAAGTTCGTGGCTGCTTTCCTGACCGGCAGCTCGTCGATGTTGAGCGAGGCGGTGCATTCCCTGGTCGACAGCGGAAACGAGGCGCTGATGCTGGTCGGGCTGAAGCGGTCGCGGAAGCCGCCCGACGACAGCCACCCCTTCGGCTACGCGCGCGAGCTGTATTTCTGGACCTTCGTCGTGGCGCTGGTGATCTTCGCCGGCGGGGCCGTGGTTTCGGTCTATGAAGGGGTGGAGAAGATCCTGCACCCCCAGCCGGTCGAATCGCCCTGGATCAACTTCGTCGTGCTGGGCATCGCCGTGGTGATGGAGGGGGTCAGCTGGCTGGTGGCGCTGCGCGCCTTCAATGCCCGCCGCGGGAGGGCCGGCGTGATCGAGACCGTCCAGGCCAGCAAGGATCCCACCATATTCATGGTGCTGTTCGAGGACAGCGCCGCCCTGGTCGGCCTGATCATCGCCGCCGCCTGCCTGTCCGCCGACCTGCTGCTGGACCAGCCGGTCTTCGACGGCATCGGGTCGGTGCTGATCGGGCTGGTGCTGGCGGCCACCGCCGGATTCCTCGCCTATGAGACGAAGAGCCTGCTGATCGGCGAATCGGCCCGTCCGGATCTGGTGCAAGGGGTGCGCGCCCTGCTGCGGGATGAACACATCATCGAGCGCGTCAACGAGGTGCTGACCACCCATCTCGGCCCCGAGGTGGTGATCGTCAATCTCAGCCTCGATTTGCGGGACGAGGTGAGCGCGGGCGAGGTGGAAATGGCGCTCGCGCGCATCGACCGCAGAATGAAGGAGCGCTTTCCCGAGATCAGCCGTGTTTTCACCGAATTGCGGTCCACGGCCTTGCCGGCCGACAAGGCCGGGCGAAGCGCGTGATCCCCACACCGTGATCCCCACACGCAGCGCGACATCCGGCGCCCCTTGCAAACAGCGAGGCTCTTACTACATCACCGGCAGCGTGTAATCAGGATGGAGCAGCCCTGCCCGGCAGGCGGGGACCCGATGAACAGTTCGCCAAGCGGCCCCAGACGGCCGCGGGGGGTCGGATCTCCGGTCGTCCGCGGCATATCCAGTCTTCCTGCATGGACGATCCGGCCGCCCCCAGGCGGCCGAGCCCTGACGCGCTTCAAGCTGCCGTCTCTTCCTTTTATTTCCGGCGAACAGCCCATGCCGTGGCTGATCGCTTTGTCTCATTTACCGGTCCCGTCGAACGCGGGGCGCCACAGGGCGCC
Organism: Azospirillum ramasamyi; assembly: GCF_003233655.1. Classification (NCBI taxonomy): domain Bacteria; kingdom Pseudomonadati; phylum Pseudomonadota; class Alphaproteobacteria; order Rhodospirillales; family Azospirillaceae; genus Azospirillum; species Azospirillum ramasamyi. The sequence continues at coordinate 380,725 of NZ_CP029834.1, read as the reverse complement.
AGCCGTGCCATTTGTCATGCCCACCTCTTCAGGGATCCCTTAGATGCTCTCCTTCGAGATCGCCATCATCGTGGCGTTGACGCTCCTCAACGGGGTGTTCGCCATGTCCGAACTCGCCGTCGTCTCCTCGCGGAGAGCCCGGCTGCAGCATCTGGCCGATCAGGGAGACCGGGGAGCCCGGACGGCGTTGCGGCTGATCGAGGAGCCGAGCCGCTTCCTCAGCACCGTCCAGATCGGCATCACGCTGGTGGGCGTCGTCGCCGGCGCCTATGGCGGCGCCACGCTGGGCGACCGGGTGGCCCAGTGGCTGAACGGCTTTCCCATTCTGGCCGGGAAGGGCGAGATCCTCGGCGTCGGCGGCGTCCTGGTGGTGATCACCTATCTGTCCATCGTGCTGGGCGAACTGATTCCCAAGCGCATCGCCCTGAAGAACCCGGAACGGGTCGCCTCCCTGATCGCGCCGCCCATGCGCATGCTGTCCCGCATCGCCGCGCCCTTCGTCTGGCTGCTCGGCGCCTCCACCGACCTGCTGCTGCGCCTGCTCGGCCTGCATGGAGCGCGCGAGGAGACGGTGACCGAGGAGGAGGTCCGCTCGATGATCTCCGAGGGAACGCAGGCCGGCGTCTTCGCCCCGGCCGAGAAGGAGATGATCGACGGCGTGCTGCGGCTGGCCGACCGCACGGTGCGCAGCATCATGATCCCCCGCCCGGACGTCGCGTGGCTCGATCTGGGCAAGCCGCAGGCCGAACTGCTGGAGACGATCCGCACCGGGAGCCATTCGCGCTATCCGGTGTGCCGCGGCGTGCTGGACGAGCTGGTCGGTGTCGTTCACACCCGCGACCTGCTGGGCGCGGTCGTCCAGGGCCGCCCCTTCGACCTGGAGGCCGGGGCCGGCAAACCGCTGGTGGTGCATGACGGGACGCCGATCCTGAAGCTGCTCGACCTGATGAAGAACTCGGGCCACCATCTGGCGATGGTGGTGGACGAGTATGGCTGCATCGAGGGGCTGGTCACGCTCACCGACATTCTCGAGATCATCGCCGGCGACCTGCCGGAGGCCGGCGAGGTGGTGGAAACCGCGGCGATCCGGCGCGAGGACGGCTCCTGGCTGGTGGAAGGCTGGATGCCGGTGGACGAGTTCGAGGACAAGGTCGGCCTGCGCGGACTTCGCGATGCCGGCGACTTCCACACGGTGGCCGGGCTGATGCTGTACCGCCTGGGCCATGTGCCGCAGGCGGGCGAGAGCTTCGACTGGAACGGTGCCCGCTTCGAAGTGGTGGACATGGACGGGCGCCGCATCGACAAGGTCCTGGTCGTGCCCCGGATCAACCAGCTGGCCGAAGCGGAGGAGTGAGGCCGGCGGGCGGGCGCCGGTCCGGCGCCTCGCCTGTTGTTGCAACTTGACGCGCCCTCCATTGACAAAGTTCCGGCAACTTGCTCAGACTCCGCTCACCGATGTGGCCGTCCACACCGGGACCGGAGTCGAGGGGGAATGACGGGAATGCTGTCGATCGGGGGCGACGAGATGCGCCAGCTGCGCGAACGTCGCGGGGAGAACCAGACGCAGTTCGCCGAATGGCTGAACGCGCAGCTTGGCCGCAGCTATACCAAGGCGCGGATCAGCCGCTGGGAAAGCGGGGCGGAGCGGATCCCGCAGCAGCTGGTCGATTTCCTGACCCGCCACAAGGCGGACGAGCGTCCCCGCGCCGCGACGTATCTGGCGATCGCCAACCAGAAGGGCGGCGTCGGCAAGACCGCCACCGCGGTGAACCTCGCCTATGCCCTGACGGAGGGCGGGGCGCGGGTTCTGCTGATCGATTGCGATTCGCAGAGCAACGCCACCGTTCATGTCGGCATCGGCAACGCCGCCATCGTCGCTTTGGAGCAGCAGCGCAAGACACTCTATTATGTGCTGCGCTCGGAGGAACCGCTGACCTCGGTCATCATGCCGACGGCGGAGCGCGGATTGGACCTCGTTCCCGCCGGGCTGTCGCTGGCCGACGCCGACGTGGAGCTGGCGGCGGATTCCACCGGCGGGCTGATCCTGCGGGAGAAGCTGGACGAGGTGCGCCGCGCCTATGATTTCGTGGTGATGGATTGCGCGCCGAATTTGGGGCTGGTGACCGCCAACGCGCTGTCGGCGGCGGAGCTGGTGGTGGTGCCGGTGCAGACGGAGGCGCTGGCCCTGCTGGGCGTCAAGCGGCTGGTCGACACCATCGGCCGCATCCGCCGCCGGGTGAACCCCGGCCTGCGCATCGCCGGCATCATCCCGACCATGTACAACGACCGGCTGACCCAGGACCGCGCCACGCTGCAGGAACTGCACGAATCCTACGCCGATCAGGTGCCGGTCTTCGCGCCGATCCCACGCGCCACCGTCTACGGCAAGGCGGCGGCGGCCGGCATGATCACGCTGGCCGGCGATCCGAAGGCGCCGGGGGCCGAGACCTTCCGCGAGGTGGCGCGCCAGATCCGCGCCTATGCCCAGAGCCGGGAGTTGCCGCATGTCGCGTAAGTTCGAACGCAAGACCCGCGAGCTTCTGGGCGGCGCCGGCGAGCCGGGCGGCGTGGCGGGCGGCGCCATGCCGGGCGGGCTGACGGTGGGCAGCGACCGGCTGTTCGGCACCTCGGCCGGCTTCCCGCATGTGGTGGAGCTGGACCTCGCCCGCGTCCACCGCAACCCCGACCAGCCGCGCCGTCATTTCGACGAGGCGGAACTGCGCAGCCTGGCCTCCTCCATCGAGCGGCACGGGCTGCAGAACCCGGTGCTGGTCCGCCCGCTGCCCCAGGGCGAGTATCTGCTGATCGGCGGCGAGCGCCGCGTCCGCGCGCATGAGATGCTGGGCCGCAAGACGGTCTTCGCCATCCTGACCTCCGGCGATCCGGACGAGATCGGGCTGATCGACAATGTCCAGCGCGTCGACCTGAACGCGGTGGAATATGCGGCGGCGCTGGCCCGGCTGATCGACAAGCACGGCTACACCCATGACGAGCTGGCCGCCGTGGTCGGGCGCGACCGCACCGACGTGACCAAGCTGCTGGCGATCATGAGCCTGCCGGCGGAGATGCGGGAGGAGTATGCGGCGGCTTACGTCCATGTCTCGCGTTCCGTCATGATCGAGATCGCCGCCGCCCCGGCGGAACTCCGCGCCGGGCTGTGGGAGCGTGCCAAGGAGGGGGCGAGCGTCAAGGCGGTGCGTCAGGCCAAGCGCGAGCATGCCCAGGGGGCTGCCGCGGGAGCCGACCCGGACTCCACCCCGCCGGAACCCGGTCCGAAGGAGGCGATGCGCTCCCTGCAGGCCAGCGTGAAGCGCATCATGCGCGACGTCGCCGTGGTGCGCGAGCAGCGCCGCTTCCTCGACCCCGACAACCGCGACCGGCTGATGCGGCTGCGCGCGGAGATCGACGCGATCCTGGAAGGGGCGGATGGCGGGATGGATGGCGAAGTCGAGCACGGGGTGGAAAGCGGCGCCTGACCGTTCAGGCCGCCTGCCGACGGCTCCAGAACGGGCGGTCCCGCCAGCGGCGCTCCAGCCCGTACCAGGCGCGCAGATGGGCGCGGTAGGCGTCGCGGATCGGCACCAGGCCGGCGGCGTAGTCCGCCAGCGCCGCGGCATCGCCGGAGAGATGGCGGTTGGCGGCCTCCGCCCCGGCGAGGCCGGTGTAGAGCGCGTTGAAGATGCCCTGGGACGACAGCGGGTCGAAGCCCAGCGCAGCGTCGCCGATCGCCAGCCAGCCCTCGCCCGAGGCGGGTGACAGGCTGCTGCTGTGGGCGGCGCAGAAGCCGCCCTGCCCCTCCGCTTCGAAGCCGCAGGCGGTCAGTGATTCCGACAGGACGGAGCAGTTGGACAGACGGCGCAGCAGCGATGCGGTGTCGCGGGCATCGGCGGCGGCGGGCAGGTCGGCGTCGGTATGGAAGGCGACGACCCGGCGCCCTTCGGGCAGCGGGGCGCTGTACCACCAGCCGTCCGGTTCCGCCTCGATCCAGGTCACGCCGGACTGGCGGCCGGGGGCGTCACGGCCATGGGCCCAGCCGCAGACCAGCCGGTCCGAGATCGCCCGCCGGGCGCCGAAGCGCTTGGCGAGCGGAGAACCGCGCCCGCCGGCATCGACCAGCAGGCGGGCGTGGACGGGAAGACGGCGGCCGGCGGCTTCCACCTCCAGCAGCCAGCCCTGCCCTGCCCTGTCCACCGACAGCATCTGGGCCGGGATCTGCAGGACGGCGCCGCGGGATGCCGCCACCCGGCGCAGCCAGCCGTCGAAGCGGCCACGGTCGAGATGCCAGCCCGGCCCGTCGAGATCGCGCAGGTTGTCGGCCTCGACCGGCTGCGGACCACCCCAGACCGACCGGCCGCCATGGCAGCGGGAATGGCCTTGCGCCAGGAAGGCGTCCCACAGATCCATGTCGAGCAGCAGCCGGCGCGCCGCCGGGGCCAGCGATTCGCCGATGCGGAGGGCGGGGCCGGCCCGCCGGTCCAGCACCAGCACCCGGTGCATCGCCGCGAGATTGAGGGCGAAGGTGGCGCCGGCCGGGCCTGCGCCGACGACGACCGCATCCACCCCGACCGCACGCGCCATTGCGTCGGCCTCCGCCCTATCCCTTACGGGCGGACCGATTTGGATCATCGCAGCCCGCGCGGGAAGCGGCGGACCTTGTCGATCCGGCTGAGGTCGACCGGCTGGGTCGCCCGCAGTCCGGCACCGCCGCCCGTAGGAGCCGGCGCCTTGGTGGACAGGGTGCGATGGGCGGCGCGGACCGCCTTGGTGTCGACCGTGTCGTCCACGTCGGGGATCGGGATGTGCTGGTCCTCCACCTCGATCAGCGGCGGGAACAGCTTCGCCCCTTCCGGATCGGTCGGGCCGGGATTGACCTCCACCACGCCGAGATGGTCGAAGTGATGGATCATGTTGTTGATCTGGTCGGTGTAGCTGGTGGTGCCCAGCGGCGCCACCCAGGCGGCGCGGTTGGCGAAGGCGGCCAGACGTGCCTGGGCCGGCTGTGCCGCGTCCATCACGATCTGGTAATTCTCGCGGGTCAGAACCTCGTTCGGCACGCGGGCCGGCCAGAAGGTGGGGACGTTGGGATCGTAGGCGGGATCGTAGCCCGAGCGGCAGCTCCCGGTATCGGTCTGCCACGGCACCGCCATCCAGCGGGTGATGCCGCCGGGAAGCTGGCCATAGAGCGGGCCGTTGGAGATGGTGACGGTGTCGCTGGACAGGATGGCGCCCATGCCCGGCTCCACCCAGCCCTTGGGCGCATGGGCGAAGCGGAACGGTTCCATATACATGGTGGAGGCGCGGACCGGCCAGGTCATCTCGCAGCCGGGATGGAAGGCGTCGGCGAGGCAGAAATCCAGCGCCGCGCGGGTCAGCACCTCGCCCTGCTCGTCCAGCGGCACCTGATCGAAGTCGGTGTAGACCGGAACCTTGCCCCAGTCGTCGTCGAAATCGCCGGCGACCCACTGATCGAGGAACTCCAGCTGGGTCTGGGTCAGCGAGGTGTATTGGCGCGGCGTCTGGGCCGGCGGGATGTTCATCGCGTCGCCATAGACCCAGGGCCAGGGCGTCGGCGACCAGCTGTCCACCGCGTCATGCCGGAAGGAGTTCTTCAGCACCCGCCGGGTTTCCTGGTTGGCGAGGCTCCGGTCGTTCAGCCGCGCGATCCACTCCGGCTTGGTGAAGTCGTTGGCGGAGTTCCAGCCGAACCCGGCGGCGAAGCCGGCATTGACCCATTGCAGCCCGGTCATCCGTTCGAACACCGGGTAGATGTCGTGGGTGAAGGACGGGCGGGCGGGCTTCGGCAGCGTGCCGGCCCGGATCGCCACGTCGCGCATCAGATCCCACATGGTGCGGACCGACTTGCGTTGCGGCCCGTAATTCGGCGGGCCGACGACGATCCAGGCGGGGGTGACCGGCAGTTCCATCCCGTTCAGCTTGACCACCGCATCGACCGGGCCGTCGGAGGTGTCGTCGTGCCAGCCCTCGTTGTTGCCGAAGGTGATCGCCTTGGTGCCGTTGCAGGACGAGGAGAAGCCGCGTCCGCCGGTGGCCAGCAGGCGATGGTCGCCCTCTTCGCACCACATGCGGCCGAGATAGACCGGCTCGCCCTGGTGCATGAACTTGCCGGCGGTCAACTTGCGGCTCTGCTTGCCGTGGCCGGCGTGGATCGCATTTTCACCGGCATCCAGCACCAGCGCCTCGCGGTCGGCGACGGTCGGGTTGCGCAGGGTCGTCGGATCGGCCGACGCCGCTTCGGGAATGTCGAGCGCCAGCTGGAAGGCGTACCAGGCCGACTTCTTGTTGGCGAGATGGACCTTCCAGGTGATGTCGGCGCCGCTTTCGGCGGCGGTCAGTTCGCGGACGATGCGGCCCATGGCGTTGACGCCATAGATGCGGAAGCGCGCGGCCTGCGGCAGAAGCCGGCCTTCGGCGTCACGATAGGGGTTCCGCGCCGGGTCGTCGCCGGCCATCAGCGGCTTGGGGTTCGGCACCTCGGGACCGACGACATACCCCTCCGGCGCGTTGCCGATGCGGGCGATGCCGATGGGCGGATAGATCACCGCCTTGACGATGCAGTCGTCCTTCGGCAGCGGCGGCGCCTGGGTGCGCGGCTTCGCCGGCTGCTCCAGCGGCTGGCCGTTGGCCTGATGGCGGACGTCGGCGCCATGGCTGTAGACCACCTTGCGCACCGCGGCGATGCTGCCCTGCGGCGTCTGCTCCACCGGCGTGCGCCAGATGTTGAAGGCCAGCTCCTGGCCATACTCCGCCTGACCGCGGGCGCAGACATCCTGTTTCGGCAGGATCAGCGTCGCCACCGGCTGGTAGGGGTATTGGTCGGTCGGCCATTCCTCCGTCGCCTTGTCCAGCGGATAGCCGGCGCTTTTCGGCACCGCCTGCACCAGGAAGGTGAAACGGTATTCGTCGTCCAGCAGCCGGTTGGCGAGGTCGGTGGCGAGGTAGTTCTTGTCGTCGGAGGGCACATCGACCACCGGATGGCCGGGCGGCCGCGAATCCGGCACCAGCGAGTATCTGGCATAGTGGTCGGGGCCGAAATCGAAGGGCAGGATCGCCCAATATTGGGTGGTCAGCACGCTGCCGTCCACCTGCGCCGACATGGCGTTGAAGATGCCGTCGGTCTTCGGATGGTTCCTGAGATAGCCCGGATAATCCTTCAGGACCGTGCCGGCATAGGTGAACTCGCACATCTCCTCCGCGTTATCGACGAAGAAGACCGGGAAGTTCTGCATGATGAAGTCGGCGACGTCGCCCGTCTCGCCCAGCGCGTTGACCCCATCGACGCCCCAGACCTTCAGCCCGATGCCGAGCGTCGAACCCAGATCGGGCGAGGTCGGGGCGGTGTCGCTGGAGAAGCGCACCCAGGCCGGCAGCTCGTCCCTGGCGAAGACGCCGACTCGCAGGGCCTCCGGCCGGTTCGGATCCATCACCAGCCGGCCATGGGCGGCGCCGTGCAGCTTGCGGAACACCGCGCGTTCCGCCGGCGTCTGGCCCAGCGCGATCCGCTTCATCTGGCCCATGGCGATGAACATCTCGTCCAGCCGCTGGGTGGCGTTGGTCGCGCAGTCGAAGCAGGGCGGACTCTTGCTGGGGTCTTCGGCCGTCATTCGTTCCGTCTCCTGAATCGTCCGGCAAGCGCGCCGGCAAGGGTGGATACGCCGGTGAAAAAGTTGTTTTGCCGTTTAAAAATTCCCGTTATGTGAGTCGTGCTTACGCGAGCACTCCAGTCGTTTCCACTGGAAATAATATTAACTCCCCACATTTATGCCGTTTCGGAGAGAGTGCGCGAATAGGCGCCGCAAGGGTTGATTTACATATCAATTATTCTACTTCTTGTGAAGAGCGCCGTGGTGGGGCGTCCCACAGTCCGGCTATCCCCGGAGTGCCCGCTGCGCATGCCCCTTACCCTCCCTCCCCTCTCCCCAGGGGTAAGGCTTCAGAGGGCGAAGCTCCGCGCTTCGCCACGGCGCGCAGCCGATGGACAAGAGCAGCGGGCCGGTGTACAAACCGCTCCACTGAGGTGAGTGTGCGCTCACTTCCTTTTATCCTATCCAGCTTTTGAAAGACCGCATCCCATGGCACCACGCCTGGACAGCCGCGCGCGGCGGCGGGCCATCGTCGATGCCGCCTTGCCGCTTTTCGCGCGCAAGGGTTTCGCCGCGACCACCACCAAGGAGATCGCCCAGGCCGCCGGCGTGTCCGAAGGTCTGATCTTCAAGCATTTCCCGTCCAAGGCCTCGCTCTACGAGGCGATCTTCCTCAGCTGCATCGACGGCGACCCGGAATACGAGCGGCTGATCGCCCTGCCGCCGGGTACCGCGACGCTGGTTCAGATGATCCAGGGGCTGGTCGGCTATTTCGTGATGGAGGTCCCGGCCGACCCCAACGAACGGGCGCGCCAGCGCCTGTCGGTCATCAGCCTGCTGGAGGACGGCGAGTTCATGCGGCAGGTCTATGAGGGAATCCGCAGCCGGTTCCTGCCCTGCTTCGCCGCCTCCATCGACGCCGCCATCGCCGCCGGCGATCTGGAGCCGGGGCCGATCGACGCGGAGAGCGGCCTCTGGCTCGCCGAGCATCTGTGCGAGATGATGGCGACCGTCTGCCTGTCCGGCGGGACGGTCGTCCCCTACAGCTGCGGCCGCCCCGAACTGGCGCGGAGGACCGCATGGTTCATCCTTCGCGGGCTAGGCCTGCGCGACGAGGCCATTGCCGAGCAGGAGCGGGGCGGTCATCTGATTTTCCACCCTCCCCCATCGCCGCCGAACGGCGGATCAAAGAATGACGATTCCACACCCGAGAGAGCGGAGTAGCCGATCGTGACCCTGGATCATTCGCCAAAGACCGAGACGTCGTTCGGGCATCCGGCGTCGGAGCCGGGCCGCGGCACGCCGCCGCCGCCGCCCGGCCCCCCGCGCAAGCCCGTCACCCGCGGCCGGCTGACCGTGCGCATCATCATCATGCTGGTGGTGCTGGCGCTGCTGGGGGGCGCGCTGTACGGATTCAACACCTTCCGCGCCAAGGCCATCGCCGATTTCTTCGCCAACAACAAGCCGCCGCCCACCCCGGTGACTTTGGCGGAGGCGACGGTGCAGACGGTGCCGAAATACCTGTCCGCCATCGGCACGCTGCAGGCGGCCCGTCAGGTGACGGTCGCGCCCGAGGTCGCGGGCCGGGTGGAGCGAATCCCCTTCGAATCGGGCGCCCGCGTCAAGGCCGGCGATCCGCTGGTGCAGCTGAACGACGCCACCGAGCAGGCCGATCTGCTGGCCCAGCGCGCCCAGGCGCGTCTGGCGGAGCTGAACCTGGAACGCTTCCGCGACCTGCGCCGCAGCCAGGCCACGCCCCAGAGCAACGTCGACCAGTATCAGGCGCAGCTCGACGAGATCAACGCCAACATGAAGCGCACCAGCGCGCTGATCGGCCAGAAGCTGATCAAGGCGCCCTTCGACGGCGATCTCGGCATCCGGCAGGTCAACGTCGGCGATTACGTCAATCCCGGCGCCACCATCGTCACGCTGACCGACCTGTCGCAGCTCTACATCAACTTCACCCTGCCGGAGCAGGCCTTTCCCAAGCTGTCGGTCGGCCAGGACGTGCTGATCAACGTCGATGCCCTGCCCGACCGCGATTTCGGGGCGAAGATCACCACCATCGAGCCGCAGGTCAGCGCCGAAACCCGCGCGGTGAGGGTGCAGGCGACCATGGACAACAGTGAACGCCTGCTGCGGCCGGGCATGTTCGCCAATGTCCGCGTCGTCCTGCCGCCGCAGCCCAACACCCTGACCGTGCCGGAAACCGCGGTGGACTACACCGTCTACGGCGATTCCGTCTTCGTCGCGACCCAGCAGCAGGGCCAGGACGGCAAGGAGCAGCTGGTGGTGGAGCGCAAGGCGGTGAGGACCGGCGACCGTCTGGCCAACCGGGTGGAGATCCGCAGCGGCCTGAACCCCGGCGACCGCGTCGTGGTGTCAGGCCAGCTGAAGCTTTCCAACGGTGCCGCCGTCGTCCCGGTGGAAGGCAACCCGCTGACCCCGCCGCAGTCCCTGCCGCAGAACTGAGGCCGACGCCATGGGCAATTTCACCGACATCTTCATCCGACGGCCCGTCCTGTCCATCGTGGTCAGCCTGCTGATCCTGCTGGTCGGCGCCCGCGCGATGCTGGAGCTGCCGATCCGGCAATATCCGCAGCTGCAGAACACGGTCATCACCGTGACCACCGCCTATCCCGGCGCCTCGCCCGAACTGATGCAGGGATTCATCGCCACGCCGATCGAGCAGGCGGTGGCGACGGCGGAGGGGCTGGATTACCTGACCTCCTCCTCCACCCAGGGGCAGAGCGTCGTCACCGCCTATGTCCGGCTGAACTTCGATCCCAACGTCGCGATGACGGACGTGATGGCGAAGGTCAACCAGGTCAAATACCAGCTTCCGCGCGAGGCCAACGACCCGGTCATCCTGAAATCGACCGGCGAGACGACCTCGATCCTCTATATGGGCTTCTCCAGCCCCGACCTGTCGGGCGCCGCGATCTCCGACTATCTGACGCGCGTGGTGCAGCCGGTGCTGTCCACGGTGGAGGGCGTGGCCCGCGCCCAGATCCTGGGCGGCCAGACCTTCGCCATGCGCCTGTGGCTGGACCCGGTCAAGATGGCGGCGCGCGGCATCTCGCCCGCCGACGTGTCGGCCGCCATCGCCGCCAACAACTACCAGTCGGCGCCCGGCCAGACCAAGGGCGTCTTCGTCATCTCCAACGTCACCGCCGACACCGGCCTGACCGACGTCGAGCAGTTCCGCGACATGGTGGTGAAGGCCAAGGACGGGGCGCTGGTGCGCATGCGCGACATCGCCACGGTCGAACTCAGCTCCCGCAGCTTCGACGCCAGCGTGGCGATGAACGGGCAGCAGGCGATCTTCATCGGCGTCGACTCCACCCCCACCGGCAACCCGCTGAACATCGTCGAAGACATCCGCAAGATGGAGCCGGAGCTGCGGCGCAACCTGCCGCCGGGCATGAAGATGGAGATCGTCTATGACAGCACCCGCTTCATCCAGGCCTCCATCGACGAGGTGGTGAAGACGCTGATCGAGGCGGTCGCCATCGTCATCGTCGTCATCTTCCTGTTCCTGGGCTCTTTCCGGTCGGTGCTGATTCCGATCGTCACCATCCCGCTGTCCATCATCGGCGCCGCCACCTTCATGCTGGCGATGGGCTTCTCGCTGAACCTGCTGACGTTGCTGGCGATGGTGCTCGCCATCGGCCTCGTGGTGGACGACGCCATCGTGGTGGTGGAGAACATCCACCGGCATATCGAACAGGGGAAATCACGGGTCGCCGCATCGCTGATCGGAGCGCGCGAGATCGTCGGGCCGGTCATCTCCATGACCATCACGCTGGCGGCGGTCTATGCGCCCATCGGCCTGCTCGGCGGCCTGACCGGCGCGCTGTTCCGCGAATTCGCCTTCACGCTCGCCGCGTCGGTGATCGTGTCGGGCATCGTGGCCCTGACGCTGTCGCCGATGATGTGTTCGGTCATCCTCAAGGACGGCGGAACCCAGGGCCGTTTCGCCGCCTTCCTAGACCGCCGGTTCGAAAAGCTGGCGGACTGGTACGAGCGGCGGCTGCACGGCACGCTGGACTACCGGGCGGCCACGCTGCTGTTCGCGGTCGGCATCCTGGCCAGCGTCGGCTACCTGTTCGCCAACACCATGTCGGAGTTGGCGCCGGAAGAGGACCAGGGCATCCTGTTCGGCATCTCCAAGGCGCCGCAATACGCCAACCTCGACTATATCGACAGCTTCGGGAAGCAGATCGACGAGACCTTCGCCAGCTTCCCGGAGACCGACACCCGCTTCGTCCTGACCGGCATGCCGACCCTGAACCAGGGCTTCGCCGGCATGATCCTGAAGCCGTGGGGCGAGCGCGAGCGGTCGGCCAAGGAGCTGCAGTCGCTGGCCCAGGCGGAGCTGAGCAAGGTGACGGGCATCAACGTGTTCCTGGTGTCGCCGCCCGCCCTGCCCGGCTCCACCGGCGGCCTGCCGGTGCAGATGGTGATCTCCAGCCCCGGCGATTACCGCACCATCTACGACGCCATCGAGCGGATCAAGGACGCCGCCACCAAGAGCGGCATGTTCATCGTCTCCGACACCGACCTGAAATATGACAGCCCGGTCGTCCGGCTGAAGGTCGACCGCGCCAAGGCGGCCGATCTCGGCCTGACCATGCAGTCGGTGGGCGACACGCTGGCCGTGCTGGTCGGCGGCAACTACGTCAACCGCTTCAACCTGAACGGCCGCTCCTACGAGGTCATCCCGCAGGTGCCGCGGGCCGAGCGCCTGACGCCGGAATCGCTGACCAACTACTACGTCACCTCGGGTTCCGGCGCCCAGATCCCGCTGTCCACCGTGGTGTCGGTGGAAACGGCGGTGGAGCCCAACGCGCTGAACAAGTACAACCAGCTGCCGTCGGCCACCTTCTCCGCCGTGCCGATGCCGGGCGTCTCCATGGGGCAGGTCATCGACTTCCTGGAGGAGCAGGCGCGCACCCAGCTGCCGGCCGGCTTCAACCACGCCTATCTGTCCGAGTCGCGCCAGTTCGTGACCGAGGGCAACCAGCTGATGATCACCTTCGCCTTCGCGCTGGTCGTGATCTATCTGGTTCTGGCGGCGCAGTTCGAATCGTTGCGCGATCCGCTGGTGATCCTGGTGTCGGTGCCGATGTCGATCTGCGGCGCGCTGCTGCCGCTGTTCTTCGGGCTGGCCACCATGAACATCTACACCCAGGTCGGTCTGGTGACGCTGATCGGCCTGATCTCCAAGCACGGCATCCTGCTGGTGGAATTCGCCCGCGAGATGCAGCTGAACGAAGGCGTGGACCGCCGCACCGCGATCGAACACGCGGCCCGCGTCCGTCTGCGCCCGATCCTGATGACCACCGCTGCGATGGTGGTCGGCCTGCTGCCGCTGCTGACCGCGGCGGGTGCGGGTGCGGCCAGCCGCTTCTCCATCGGTCTGGTCATCGTGTCCGGCATGCTGATCGGCACGCTGTTCACGCTGTTCGTCCTGCCGGCGGTCTACACCGTGCTGGCCAAGGACCACTACGCCGCCTCGCGTTCCAACCGTGCGGATCAGCTGCGCAGCATGAGCTGACGCCCCGCCGGACCGCGGAGTTCGGAAAAGAAAGGCCCCTCCCCGACCGGGAGGGGCCTTTTCCTTTGCCGGCCGGTCGAATCGGTATCGGGAGCGGTCCTCTCCAAGGTATGTAGAAGCTCATCGACGGGGAGCTGGAGGCGTCGTAAGGAGTAGGAATGAGTCCAATGCAAGAATAAGCGTCGATTTTGTTTATTAAACCTTCGTATGTATTTTCGAATGATCTTAATAATGTTACGGAAACTACCACCTATTTGGTGGTTTCGGGAAAAATGCCCCACCATTGCCCCAGCCGTCCGACCATCGTGTCGCCGCATCACAATTGCAAAGGATACGGCTCAATGGCCACGACCTCTGGGAAATCGACCATCACCGTGACCGCCGAGGGCACCGAACGGGCGCACTTCACCCTGCTGGTCGACGGTAGGAAGATCGGTGATGGCACCACGGGTGCCACGGCCAAGGACTTCGTCTTCGAGACGGATCTCGTGCAGGATCAGGCCCACAAGGTGCAGATCCAGTACGACAACGACGGATATGTGAACGGCAAGGACCGCAACCTGATCGTGAACGAGATCACGATCAACGGCAAATCGGTCCTGGCGACAGACGACATCGTCACCTACGACAAGGGCGCGATGGACGGCCGCGACGTGGTGGCCGGCCAGAAGGGCCTGTGGTGGAACGGCACGCTGGTGGTGGACGCCGACAAGAGCTATTTCGCCGGCGACGAGGTGGCCGCGCCTGCCGAACCCACGCCGGTGGATCCGATCCCCGCCGATCCGATCCCCACTGAGCCGACTCCCGCTGAGCCAACTCCGGGCGTGGCGAAGCCGAGCGGCCCCGGCTTCTACGTCGCCGAGAACGGCAACGACAGCTGGTCGGGCAAGCTGGCCGCGCCCAACGCCGACGGCACCGACGGTCCCTTCGCCAGTCTGGCGAAGGCGCAGACCGCCATGCGGGCCGATGCCACCATCGACACCACCTATGTGCGCGGCGGCGACTATTACCTGAACAATCCGGTCTGGCTGGACGGCCAGGATTCGGGCATCACCTTCACCGGCTACGGCAACGAGAAGGCGGTGATCCACGGCAGCGCGCAGGCGTCGGTGTCCTTCGGCCTGGGCGGCGCCAGGGACGTGACCATCGAGGGGCTGACCTTCACCGGCGGCGTCGCCAACGGCCATTATGTCTTCGCCGACAACGCCGCCGGCCTGACCTTCGCCAACAACACCGTGTCGGGCGGCGGCTATGGCATCACGGTGCAGAACAGCGCCAACAGCAAGGTGATCGGCAACCAGTTCGACCGCACCGGCGCCGAAGCGATCTTCGTCAAGGCCGGTTCCAACGCCACGCTGGTGTCGGACAACCTGATCAGGAATCCCAACGCCGCCGACCGCGGCGACGCCGGCATCTGGGTCAACGGCAGCTCCGACGTCAAGATCATCCATAACCAGATCGAGAACTCGCCGGAGAAGGCCATCGCCGTCGGCTCGGTCCAGACGGACGGCAGCGACGCGACCTACCGCGCGACCATCGCCTTCAACAAGGTGGTCAACGCCAACCTTGAATCGAACGACGGCGGCGGCATCTACCTGATCAACCGCCAGCAGGATCTGACCGATCACACCATCGTCAACAACGACGTGAGCGGCACCACCGCGACCAACCCCACGGGCCAGGTGGCGAGCTGGGGCATCTATCTCGATGACTGGACCAGCGGCGCCACGGTGAAGGGCAACGTCGTCCACGACAACATCGGCGGCGTGTTCCTGCATGGCGGCTGGAACAACACCGTCACCGAGAACGTGATCGCCGGCAACAGCGGCGCCCAGATCGGCCTGCAGCAGGACGTGGCCTGGAGCGGCTGGAAGGGCAAGGTGATGAGCGGCAACGACATCTCCGGCAACGTCGTCGATGTCAGCGAGGGCATGGCCGTCCATATCTACGGCCCGGCCGGCGTCGGCAACATCCACAACAACTTCTACAGCAGCCTGGATCCGTCCAAGGATCTGTTCGACGTCTGGCCGCAGGTTCTGGCCGGCGGCGGCAAGGGCCATCTGGCGGAGTGGCACGCCGCGGGCTATGACGAGGGTTCCGTCACGCTGGACCCGGGCTTCGTCAATCCGGGGGCGGACGACTTCACCTTGTCGGCGAACTCGCCGGTCTATGGGATGGGTTTCGACCACATCCCCTATGACGACATCGGCCTGCTGGGCTGATCGGCCCGTCCGTACAGACCGCAAGACTTGGAAAACGGGCCGCCCGTCGCCGGGCGGCCCGTTCCCGTTCGTGCCGTGCGTGACCGAAATGCCGCTGCCGGTGTTACCTGACCGATGACGCGGGATTTGGGGAGACGGTGATGGAGCATCTGCGGCGGTGGTGGGCGATCGTCGTCGACGCGGCGTATGGCTGGATCAACGACGACGCAATGAGCATGGCGGCGTCGGTCGCCTTCTACACCATCTTCTCGCTGGCGCCGCTGGCGATCCTGGTGATCGCCCTGGCCGGGCTCGTCTTCGGCGACGAGGCGGCGCGCGGCGCGCTGGTCGACCAGTTGTCGGCGCTCATCGGACGCGAGGCCGGCGAAACCGTGCAGGACCTGATCGCCCGAGCCGGTGCGCGGGAAACCGGCATCGTGGCCAGCATCATCGGCATCGGCACCATCGTCGTCGGCGCCACCACTGTCTTCGTCGAGCTGCAGACCGCGCTGAACCGCATCTGGAAGGTGGCGGCCCCGCAGGAATCGACCATCACATGGCTGGTGCGGGTGCGGCTGAAGGCGCTGGCGCTGATCGGCGCCATCGGGTTCCTGCTGATCGTCTCGCTGGTGGTCAGCGCGGCCCTGGCGGCGGTCGGAACCTGGGCCGCGGGCTATCTGCCGGCCGTGCCGTCGCTGTTGTGGCTGTTCGACATGATCGTCTCCTGGACGGTGCTGACCGGGCTGTTCGCGATGATCTACCAGATCCTGCCGGACGCGCGCATCCGCTGGGCCGACGTGTGGCTGGGGGCCGCGGTCAACGCCTTCCTGTTCGCGGTGGGCAAGTTCCTGATCGGCTTCTACATCGCCACGAGCGGGGTGGTGACGGTCTATGGCGCTGCCGGTTCCTTTGTGCTGATCCTGCTGTGGGTCTATTATTCAGCCGTCATTTTCCTGTTTGGGGCGCAGTTGACCCGGGCCTATTCGGAGCGTAAGGGCAGCCGGTCGCATCATCCTGCCATCGATCAGGCTTTGGCCGACCACCCCTCTAGCGATCGTCCTGCTACCGGCCAAAGGAGCCCTGCCCCGGCGTCATCGCGGTCTGTGGGGCCTTGAAGCTCCGGCGGTCGTGCGGTGATTCGTCCGCTACGCAGCGGGCCTGGGCTTCGCGGTAACGCTCATAGGAATCGTCGTTGAACAGCAGGCGCAGGTTGGCCAGCGCCTTGCGTAGCGGAATACGGCGGCAGGGGGCGGAAGGGTCGGACATGTGTTGGCCTTCGGAATGCTGTCCGGCTATGTGGGACGTCCCACACTAACCCGTCGGCCAAGGGCGATGGGGCGATTCCCGGCGAACGGCGGCATCATGCGGTCGAGCGGCAGAATGCGGATTTGAGCGGCGCCGCCCACTCCCTGCCGGCTGCCGCTCGGCAAATTCCGACCTGAGCCCGACAAAGGAAAAGGGCCATGTGGGACGTCCCACATGGCCCTTTTTCGTTGGCGGTCTTCCGTCACGATGTGGGACGTCCCACACCTCGACCGGTGCACGGTCAGGCGGCGGCGCGCCCCTGGGCGAGGGGAGCGATGCGGGCCAGAACCGCCGGCTCGATCGCCACCTGCAGATGGGCGTGGCTGTCGTCGTCGCGGCGGCCGACCACCTCGCCATGGGCGTAGAGCCAGGCGAGGGTCGCCCCGTCGCCATGCTCCACATCCAGTTCCACCAGCTCGCGGCCGGCGGTCATCCGGCTGTCGAGGATGCGGAACAGCGTGTCCAGCCGGTCCCCCGTCACCGCCGAAACGGCGCAAGCGTTGCCGGCCCGTTCGGCACGGGCAAGCACGGCGTCGAGCTTCGCCCCATCTAGAAGGTCGATCTTGTTGGAGACCTCGACCACGCGCGGGTCGCGTTCCGGGTCGATGCCGAGATCGGACAGGATCGTCTCCACATCGGCTTTCTGAGCCTCGGTGTCGGGATGGGCGATGTCGCGGACATGCAGGATGATGTCGGCCGACTGCACCTCTTCCAGCGTGGCGCGGAAGGCCGCGACCAGATGGGTCGGCAGGTCGGAGATGAAGCCGACCGTGTCGGACAGGATCACCTTGCGGCCCGACGGAAGAACCACCTGACGCATGGTCGGGTCGAGCGTCGCGAACAGCAGGTTCTTCGCGAACACCTCGGCGCCGGCCATCCGGTTGAACAGGGTGGACTTGCCGGCGTTGGTGTAGCCGACCAGCGCCACCACCGGATAGGGTACCTTGGCGCGCGCCTTGCGGTGCAGGCCGCGGGTGCGGCGGACGTCGTCCAGTTCCCGCTTGATCTTGACGATGCGGTTGCCGATCAGGCGCCGGTCGATTTCAAGCTGCGATTCACCGGGACCGCCGAGGAAGCCGAAGCCGCCGCGCTGGCGTTCAAGGTGGGTCCAGGACCGCACCAGCCGGGACTTCTGGTAGGACAGCGATGCCAGCTCGACCTGAAGCTGGCCTTCATGGGTGCGGGCGCGGGCGCCGAAGATCTCCAGGATCAGGCCCGTGCGGTCGATGACCTTCGCTCCGAAAGCCTTCTCCAGATTGCGCTGCTGCACCGGGGTCAGCGCATGATCGACGATGACGAGGTCGATGGCCCCGCCCGCCTCCCGCGCGTCGTCCAGCAGCTTGGCGTAGTGTTCGATCGCGCCGCCGCCCAGCAGCGTGGCCGGGCGCGGCTGGTTGACTTTCACGACGGCGGCCTGCGCCACCTCAAGCTCGATGGCCGCCGCCAGCCCCACCGCCTCTTCAAGCGAGGCTTCGGGGCTGCGGTCGTTCTCGGTTCCGCGCAGGACCGGGTGGAGGACAAGGGCGCGGCCCAGGCTGGACCGCGGGGTTTCGATGGTATTCGAATCGGTGTTCGGAGTCGTACCCATAGGGTTCCTTCATCGGCCCGGCGCCGGATGCGCGGGCAGGCTTCACAATAACCGGCATTCGACGCTGTCGGAGTGCGTGCATCGTCACAGGATGCGGATAGGAGAGGCCCTCTCCGGCCCGGCCGGCGGCGCCAGGCCCCAGGGGGAGGATTCCGGCAGCCTGCTCGTCATCAGGCCGGAGAGGAAGGTTTCGGCATGCCCGAACAGACGGACGCCGAACCGGGGAGCTTAGATCAAGGAAATCACCAAGGTTGCCGTGGAGCCTCTGCGATGGGGGCGACACGGGTATCCGACCAGGGTTGTGGGCCAGGATTTTGGGGAAGCTCGGCATCACCGCCGACACTGCTCAAAATGAGGGGTTTTTCGCTTAAAACAAGTGTACCAGACCGATTTTTCCGATCATAGCGCAGGCTGGGCCGGCACAGGCGCGTGCTCCGAACACCCAGATGGGGAACGGGCGGGCGGCGTCAAGGGAGGGCAGGGGAGGCCGTGCAAAGCGTTCCAGTCCAGCCCCCGGTAGACAGGACGGGCCCCCTCAGGCACCGTACCGACACTCGCCGGCTGGTTTGCGAGCCTACTCACTGTTCAAAAGGGTAGGGAGACTTCTGTCTTTCGTCGTCGGACCCCGCACGGAAAGCCGATAGGCCGTTTTTGTGCGGCGGCATTGCAGGTTTTTGTCTTGATTCTGGGAATATAAGCATCAGTGTACGAACGGTTTAGACTTTTCCCGTGGAGCCGCAAGAATGCTGCAGGTTGTCTTCCGAAGCCAGCTGACGACTCTGCTCTCCTATCTCGACATTCAGCGGATATGCCTTGCGGCGGCGCGGAACAATAGGAAGGCGGCGGTCAGCGGCTTCATGGTGGAATGCGGCGGGGTCTTCCTTCAGTCGCTGGAAGGACCGGTCCATGTGGTCAACGAGACGCTTGACCGCATGTATCGGGACAACCGCCACGACCATATCGAGATCGTCTGTTCCGAGCAGGACATTCCCCAGCGGCGGTTCGAAGTTTGGGCGATGAACGTAATGTTCCTGGACGACGACGCATTCTGGACGAGGGTGTTCGGATCGGAATACTCCTGCGACGAGATGCTGACCCAACGCATGGATCCCGCCTTTGCCATGGGGATTCTCGCCATGGCTTACCGCCATGCCTGTTCGGAAACCGGCCTGTCCGCCGCAGCCGCCGGAAACAGGCTGGGCCGGATCCCGCAGATCCGCCACATGATCCGGCGTTAAACCGGGACTGGTACCATCGGGCGTAGGTCGGAACTTGCGCCCGGCGGTATTACACGAAGCCCCAGGCCTGGGCCCCGGCGACCAGGACAACGACGGCGAGAAGCGACAGGATCGTCGCCAGCCCGATGGGCAGGGCGCGGCGGTAGATGGCGCCTTCCGCCTGCTGCAGCCCGACGAGCCCGGCGGCGAGCACGATGCGGCCGGGGGTCAGCATGGTGCAGATGCTGCCCGAAACGGTCTGGATCGCCGCGGTCAGCATCGGCGGCAGGCCGCTTTCGGCGGCGAGGCTCAGCTGGATGTGCATCATCAGGGCGTTGGACGCGGTGTTGGAGCCGGTCAGCATGCCGGCGGCGCCGCCGAACAGCGGGGTCGCCAGCACGGCGAAGCGCCCGGCGACCTCGCGCCAGGCTTGGCCGAACAACGCCGCGCCGCCCGACGCGGCCATGAAGGCGGCGAATTCGACGAAGACCAGCGTCGCCGCCATCGGCACCAGCGCCGCGCGAAGGGCGCCGCGGACCACCTCCCCCGCCTTGGAAGCCGGCAGTCCGGCCAGCAGGATGGCGGCGATCGCCACCAGCCATGTCGCCGGATGGCGCAGCAGGGCCAGCGGAGCCAGCCCGCCGAACGGGTCGAGCACCAGCCAGTGCCCGGTCCAGTCCGACAGCGGCGGCAGAAGCCGCGTCGCCATCAGCGCGGCGATCAGCAGCACATAGGGCCAAAGCCGCTCCATCAGCGCCGCCATCGCCGCTCGCGGTCCGGTCTCGCTGCGCAGCAGGCGCGGGCCCTCCACCAGCACCAGCAGGACGCCCGCCGCCAGTCCGCCGCCGAGTTCCGGGGCGACGAAGCGGTTGGTCAGCCAGATCAGCCCGGCCAGACAGAGCAGCAGGGCGACGTCGGCTGCCCGGTCGCGCAGGGTGGAGCGCAGGCCGCAGGCGTGGATCAGTCCCCAGAACACCGGCAGCAGGCAGGGCAGCACGACCGCCATCAGCAGGGCGCTGGCCGTCCCGAGCTCGGTGAAGGACACCCCGATCAACTCGGCGCCGACCCGCGTGCCGACCCCCATGGCGCCCCAGGCCGCCAGCACCTGGCTGAACAGGCCGAGGGCGGCGGCCTGGACCGGCGGCAGTCCCATGTGGCGCAGCATGGCGAGGGCCACCACCAGCCCGACGCCGAACCCCGTCACCGATTCCGCGAAGGGGCCGACCAGGAAGCAGGCGACGAAGACGGCGCGCCGGCGATTCTCCTGCGCGATCGCGGCGGCGCGGATGCCGCGGGCCTCGAAGGCGCGGTGGAACAGCAGACCGGCGGCGATGATCGACATGGCATGCCACGCCAGCCACGCCCCTTCGCCCGCCTTCACCGCCGCCATTTTCAGTGCCGCCATTTCCGGCAGTGCGTCGAGCGGCGCCTGCGCGGCGATCATCGTCACGAATGCCAGCGTCATGCCGGCCAGCCCGGCCGTCAGCAGGCTGACGCGGCGGGAGGCAAGGAGCAGGATCGTGCCGACGAGCGGCATCATGTGGAAGGCCAGGGTCATGATCGGACGAGAGGATTCCGGAAGGGGAGCGCCAGCCCCGAAGGCGGCCGTTTCCCCTGGGATACTAGTATATCGAATTGGTCGCAACCATGCGTGGCCTCTGCAGGCGGGGGGAAGGCATGCGCAGGTCTATGGGAGGGGGTAAATTACCAATAACCGGTAACCTTGCGTCATCCCCGCCTTCGTAGGCTGACGGCCGACAAAGGTTTTCGGCTCCATTCCGGGCGCCGGGAGCGGCTTACCCTTTCGAAAGCCGCTTTTCCAACTCCACCAGCAGGAACAGCAGGGCTCCGGCGGCGATCATGGCCGCCCAGGAGGCGGTGCCGATGGGGGCGGTGCCGAACAGGGATTGCAGCGGCGGGGCATAGGTGAAGGCCAATTGCAGGACGATCATCAGCACGATGGACAGCCAGACGGGGCGGCTGCCGGCGATGCTGTCCAGCAGGCCGGCATCGCTGTGCAGGCCGCGGGCGTTCAGCAGGAAGAAGATCTCTCCCACCACCAGGGCGTTGACGGCCATGGTGCGCGCCACCTCGATTCCGCCGCCCTGCATCCGCTGCAAATAGAAGAAGCCGAAGCTGGCGGCAACAAGCAGGACCAGCGCCACCAGCATCCGGCGGATCAGCGGGCCGGACAGGATCGGCTCGTCGCGCGGACGGGGAGGGCGGGCCATCACGCCGGGTTCCGGCGCCTCGAAGGCCAATGCCAGACCCAGCGTCACCGCGGTCACCATGTTGACCCACAGGATCTGTACCGGCGTGATCGGCAGGATGGTGCCGGACAGAACCGCCACCAGGATCACCACCGCCTGGGCGCCGTTGGTCGGCAGCATGAACAGGATGGTCTTGCGCAGATTGTCGTAGACGGTGCGGCCTTCCTCCACCGCATGGACGATGGAGGCGAAATTGTCGTCGGCCAGCACCATCGCCGCCGCCTCCTTCGCCGCCTCGGTGCCGTCGCGGCCCATGGCGACGCCGACGTCGGCGCGCTTCAGCGCCGGGGCGTCGTTGACGCCGTCGCCGGTCATGGCGACGGTGTCGCCGTCGCCCTGGAGCGCCGCGATCAGGCGCAGCTTGTGCTCCGGCGTGGTGCGGGCGAAGACGCTGTTGGCGCGGGCGGCGGCGGCGAAGCCCGTCTCGTCCATGCGGTCCAGTTCGGGTCCGCTGGTGACGCCGTCCGGCAGGCCGAAGGTCCGGCCGATGGCGGCGGCGGTGGCGGCATGGTCGCCGGTGATCATCTTCACCGTGATTCCGGCCTCGCGGCAGGCGGCGACGGCGCGCAGCGCCTCCTCCCGCGGCGGGTCGATCAGGCCGCACAGGCCGAGAAGCTCCAGCCCCCCCTCCGCCAGATCGTCGACGGTCAGTTCGGACAGGTCGACGGAGGTGCGGCGCGTCGCAAGCGCCAGAACCCGCTGACCCTGGCCGGCCAGATCGGCGGTCAGCGCGGACCAGCGCTCCCGGTCCAGCGGCACGCTGCCGCCGGCCCGCCGCTCGCGTTCGCAGAGCGCCAGCACGCGCTCCGGCGCGCCCTTCACCACCAGGATGCAGTGGCCGGCATGGTCGTGATGCAGGGTCGCCATGAACTGGCGTTCGGATTCGAAGGGAATGGCGTCGCGGCGGGGGGACCGGCCCAGCTCGTCCCCCGGCTCCAGCCCCGTCTTCATCGCCAGCGCCAGCAGCGCGCCGTCGGTCGGGTCGCCGGCCAGCAGCCAGTCGCCGCCGGGGCCGCGGTGCAGGTCGGCGTCGTTGCACAGCAGGGCGGCGCGGGCCAGATCCTGCAGCACCGGCTCGCGGGCCGGGTCGGCGTGGCTGCCGTCCCGGCTGAACTCCCCCTGCGGCGCATAGCCGTTGCCGCCGACGCGATAGGTGCCGTCGGCCGTCACCACCCATTGCACCAGCAATTCGTTGCGGGTCAGGGTGCCGGTCTTGTCGGTGCAGATGGTGGCGACCGAGCCGAGCGTCTCCACCGCCGGCAGATGGCGGATGATGGCGTTGCGCTTGGCCATGCGGGTCACGCCCACCGCCAGCGTGATGGTCATCACCGCCGGCAGACCTTCCGGGATCGCGGCCACGGCCAGCCCGACCGCCGCCAGCACCATGTCCTGCCATGGTTCGCCATGCACCAGCCGGCCGAAGGCGAAGGTGATCGCCGCCAGCGCCAGGATGCCGCCGGTCAGCCAGCGGCCGAACCGGGCCATCTGCAGCAGCAGCGGGGTTTCCACCGAGGCGACCGACGCCAGCAGATGGCCGATACGCCCGATCTCCGTGCCGTCGCCGGTCGCCACCACGATGCCGGTGCCCTGGCCCTGCACCACCATCGTGCCGGCATAAGCCATGTTCAGCCGGTCGCCCAGAGCCGCATCGGCGGCCACGGCGGCGGACGCCTTGGCGGCGGGGACGGATTCCCCGGTCAGCGCCGCCTCCTGCACCAGCAGCCCCTTCGTGCGCTCCAGCCGCAGGTCGGCCGGCACCCGGTCGCCCGAGGCGAGGAACACCCGGTCGCCCGGCACCAGATCCTCGGCCGCCAGGGTCACGGCATGGCCGTCGCGCATCACCACCGCCTGGGGCGACAGCATGTTGCGGATCGCCTCGAGCGCCTGTTCGGCCTTGCCCTCCTGGATGTAGCCGATCAGCGCGTTGACCAGCACGACGCCGAAGATCACGCCGGCGTCCGTCCAGTGCCGCATCAGCAGCGCCACCGTGCCGGAGGCGAGCAGGACATAGATCAGCAGGTTGTGGAACTGCATCAGGAACCGCATCCAGGCCGGCCGCCGTTTCGGCGGGGTCAGCCGGTTCGCGCCGAAGCGCTCCAGCCGTGCCGCGGCCTCCGCACCGCTCAGCCCCTCGTCCGGGCTGCAGAGCCGTTCGGCGGCGTCGGCGGCGTCCAGCGCATGCCACGGGGTGCCGTCAGCTTTTTGGGTGGGCGTCTGGGCGGCGGAGCCGGATTCGGCCAGCGGTGCCATGAAGTACCTCTCTGGTTGAACTCCGTCACTAGACCATCGTGCCGGGGAGGCGTCCTTAATCTGGCTCAATATTCGGATGGTCCGGTGCCTTGAAGCAGCGGCTCTCGATCCCGAGCCTTCGGGGTCGCGTGCTTCGGCGGCATGGGCCGCCGCCACGCCGGTCGACGCGGATACCGGCGGTCATCATGGACGACCGTTGGACTCAACCGAAACCGGAGCGTGGGTGCCCGGATTCGGCCAGTACCGTATCCAACACGCAGACCAGATGTTCGATGCGGTAGGGCTTGGGCAGAACCATCACGCCGGTGGCGCGGGCCACCTCCTCGCTGTAGCCGGTCGCCAGCACCACCGGAAGGGCGGGGTAGAGGCGCCGGACGGTGCGCGCCAGATCGACGCCGCTCATGGTGCCGGGCATCACCACGTCGCTGAACAGCAGGTCGAACCGGCCGGCCTCCAGCAGCGGCAGCGCTTCGTCCGCGGTGGCGGCCCGGGTGATGGTGAAGCCGGCATCCTCCAGCGCCGTGGCGACGGTCAGCGCGACGATCGGGTCATCCTCCACCACCAGCACATGGCCGCCGGCGCGGGCGCCGCCGTCCGGCTCGGCCGCCGGCTCGGCATCCGTCTGCGGGAGGGTGCCGGAGCGGCGGATCAGCAGGCCGATGGTGGTGCCGCGCCCCTCCTCGCTGTCGATCCAGGCGGTGCCGCCGGAATGGTGGGCGAAGCCGTAGACCTGCGACAGGCCGAGCCCGCTGCCCTTGCCGATCTCCTTGGTGGTGAAGAAGGGATCGAAGGCGCGCGTCCTCACATCGGCCGGCATGCCGGTGCCGGTGTCGCTGACCGTCAGCCGCACGAAGTCGCCCGACAGCCCGTCCGGCGCCTGCGGGTCTCCCGGCTCCAGCGTCGCGTTTTCCGCGCGGATGCTCAGCACCCCGCCCTCCGGCATCGCATCCCGCGCATTCACCACGAGGTTCAGCAGGGCGAGTTCCAGCTGCGTCGCATCGACCTCCACCGGCCACAGCCCGGCGCTGAAGTCGATTTCCAGCCGGATGTCGGCGCGCAGCGCCCGGTTCAGCAGTTCCGACATGCCGAGCACGCGGTCGCGCAGATCGACCGTTTCCGGCCGCAGTGCCTGCCGGCGGGCGAAGGCCATCAACTGCTGCACCAGCTTGGCGCCGCGGTCGACCGCCTGCCGGCCGGCATCGACCAGCGGCTGGATGCGCGTCCCCTCCGCCCGCTTCTCGATCATGTGCAGGCAGCCGGACAGGGCCTGGAGCAGGTTGTTGAAGTCGTGGGCGACGCCGCCGGTCATCTGGCCCAGCGCCTCGGTCTTCTGGGTCTGCAGCAGCGCCACCTGGACGCGCTCGCGCTCGGCCACCTCCTCGGCGACGCGGGCCTCCAGCGTCGCGTTGAGCTGCTGCAACTCCTCCTCCGCGCGCTTGGCCTCGGTGACGTCGCTGCCCTCCACGAACAGGCCGGTGACCTGTCCCGCCTCGTCCTTGATCGGCTGGTAGACGAAGGTGAGGAACCGTTCCTCCAGCGGCCCGTCCGGACGGCGCTGGAAGCGGATCGGCATGTTCCGCCCGACGAAGGTCTCGCCGCTGGCATAGACGCGGTCGAGCAACTCGAAGAAACCCTGTCCCTTCACCTCCGGCAGGGCCTCGCGGGCAGGGCGTTCGACCAGATCGCGATGGCCGACGAGTTGCATGTAGGTGTCGTTCGCCATCTCGAACACATGGTCCGGCCCGCGCAGAACGCACATGAAGTTGGGCGCCTGCCGGAACAGGGTGCGCAGCCGCTCCCCCTCCGCCGCCAGCCGGGCGTTGGCCGCCTCCACCGCCGCACGTTCGCGCATCAGCGCCTGGTTGGCGGCGCGCAACGCCGCTTCGGCCAGCGCGCGCTCCACCGCCGCCCAGCTCCGCTCCGCCACATCCTTCGCCAGCGCGGCATCGGCCTCGGTCCAATGGCGCGGCTTCGCCTCGTGCAGGTAGAGAATTGCGGTCAGCTGCCCGGCCTTCAGCAGCGGCACCATCAGAAGCGACCGCACGCCGATACCGGCGAAGGCCGCCGCCGGTCCGCTGCCGGAGGTGCGCAGGTCGGTCGTCACGTCGTCGACGCGCAGCGTGTATCCGGCCCGCAGTTCGGCGATCACGGCGGGGCCGAAGCTGTCGAGCGGCCAGGTCTGCCCGGACAGGCCGGCCATTCCGCTGTCGCTCCAGTCCCGTTCCACCGACACCGTGGTTCCGGTGGGATCGATGCGGCCGTAGCCGGCCCGCGCCACCCCCAGATGGCGGCCGATCGCCTCGGCGGCGGCGGCGGTGACGCCGACCGGATCGTTCAGCCCGCGCAAGCGCTCCGCCAGATCGAGCTGGAAGGTCAGGCGCCTTTCGGCCAGCACACGCGCGGTGTTCTCGGTGCAGGCGCAGAACATGCCGGCGACGCGGCCGGTCTCGTCGCGCACCGGGCTGTAGGAGAAGGTGAAATAGGTTTCCTCACGGTAGCCGTGCCGCTGCATCACCAGCAGCCGGTCCTCGTGGTAGGTCGCCTCGCCGGCCAGCGCCCGCACGACCAGGGGAACCAGATCCTCCCAGATGTCGGCCCACACCTCGGCGAAGGGACGGCCCAGCGCCTCGGGCTTGTCCCCCAGGATCGGGCGGTAGCTGTCGTTGTAGAGGAAAGCAAGATCCGGTCCCCAGACGACGAACATCGGGAAGCTGGAGGTCAGCATCAGGTCGACCAGCGTGCGCAGGGATTGCGGCCAGTCCTCCGCCGGGCCGAGGGAGGTGGCCGACCAGTCCATCGCCCGTATCCGTGCGCCCATCTCCCCGCCCCCGGTGAAGATGGGCGGCGCGTTCCGGCCTTCCATGGCTTCGCCACTTATGTCCCGGCTGCCCGCATGGCGAAGCCGGGCCGCATCCGCCCATACCCGATCGGCCTTCATGCGCCCAAGGTTCCGCAGATGTTTATCCACATGCCATCAACATCCGTCGGCACCCGTATGTAACGCCGACCGTGGATGCTCTGATAAAAATAGGGAATTTCCCGCGAATCATGGGGCGACGATATTCAATCGTGTGATTGGTGGCAATCCGGAGCATGTAGCCATTTGGGAGTAGTTTTCTTGTCTTATCATAGGGGGCGCGGCGCCAAGGCTACGGTCGATGCTGTCGAGATCATTGCGGCCGCCATCGGTTTCTTGTGCTGTCCCGGCGAGGGCCGGCCGGCCGTTCCCCGCCGTATCGATTCTTCGGAGAAAGCCTGTGGGTCCGTTCGACCTCTCCGCCATCCTGCTGACCCTGGCGGCGGCCTTCGGCTTCATCAATTACCGCTGGCTGAAGCTGCCCAGCACCATCGCGCTGTTCCTTGAGGGGCTGGTCCTGGCCCTGCTGGTCAGCGGCGCCGACGCCGTGGCGGCCACGCTCGGCCTCGGCAACTGGCTGCGCCACCTGATCGAACAGATCAGCCTGCCGGACATCCTGCTCGACGGCATCCTCAGCCTGCTGCTCTACGCCACCGCTGTGAACGAGGATCTCTGCGCCCTGCTGAAGCGGAAATGGACGGTGCTGGCGATGGCGACGCTCGGCGTCCTGCTGTTCACCGCGCTGATGGGGGTGGGGCTGCGCGTCGTCTTCGGGCTGGTCGGCCTGGGCGTGCCGCTGATCTGGTGCCTGGTGCTGGGGGCGGCCATCGCGCCGACCGACCCGGTGGCGGTGCACGGCATCCTGGAGCGGCTGCCGGTACCCGGCACGCTGCGGTCGGTGATTTCGGGGGAAAGCCTGTTCAATGACGGCGTCGGGGTGGTGGCGTTCGTGACGCTGCTGCATCTCGCCATCGGCAGTGAGCAGGACCTGACCGCGGGCGAGGTGGCCTTCGACTTCCTGAAGGAAGCGTTCGGCGGTGCTGCCCTCGGCCTCGCCGGCGGCTGGACCGCGTATCAGATGAAGCGGCGTGTCGACGACAGCACGGTGGAACTGACGATCTCGCTGGCCCTGGCGCTGGGAACCTATTCGCTGGCCAACAAGCTGGGCGTGTCGGGACCCATCGCGGTGGTGGTGGCGGGATTGCTGATCGGTTACACGACCGAACGCCATGTCAACAGCGAGCGGAGCCGTCGCGACCTGCCCGTGGTGTGGGCGATGATCGACGCCGTGCTGAACGCCCTGCTGTTCCTGCTGGTGGGGCTGGAGGCGACCATGACCATCTCCTGGACCACGCCCGCCCTCCTGGCCGCGCTGC
>NZ_CP029833.1:300000-544602 GCF_003233655.1 Azospirillum ramasamyi | reverse complement strand
GCTGCCGGTGACCAGCCAGGGCTTGCCGTCCTTCAGCACGATGGTCGGAGACATGGAGCTGAGCGGACGCTTGAAGGGCTGGATGGCGTTGGCCTCGCCGCCGATCAGCCCGAAGGCGTTGGGCACCCCCGGCTTGGCGGAGAAATCGTCCATCTCGTTGTTCAGCAGGATGCCGGTGCCCGCGGCGACGATGCCGCTGCCGAAATTCAGGTTCAGCGTGTAGGTGGTGCTGACCACGTTGCCCCGGCTGTCGGCCACCGAATAATGGGTGGTCTGGTCGCTCTCATAGGGCGCCGGCTTGCCGGGCTTGATGCTGCTGGCCGGCGTCGCCGTCTCGGGATCGATCTTCGCCGCCAGCTCGTCGGCGTATTTGCGCGAGGTCAGCCCCTTCACCGGCACCTTGGTGAAGTCGGGATCGCCCAGATATTCTGCGCGGTCGGCATAGGCGAGCTTCATCGATTCCGCCATCAGGTGGATCGACCGGGCGCTGACCGGGCCGTACTCCTTCAGCGGCCAGCGTTCCAGCATGTTCAGCATCTGGATGATGTGCGTCCCGCCGGAGCTGGGCGGCGGCATCGACTTCACCGTATAGCCGCGATAGCTGCCGCTGACCGGCTCGCGCTCCACCACCTTGTAGGCCTTCAGGTCCTCCTTGGTGATGGCGCCGCCGTGCTTGGCCATCTCCGCCGCGATCTTCTCGGCGATCTCGCCCTCGTAGAAGGCCTTCGGGCCCTGCCGGGCGATCATCTCCAGCGAGTTGGCGAGGTCGGGGTTGACCAGCGTCTCCCCGGCGGTCAGCGGGCGGTCGCCCTTGAAGAAGATGGCGCGGGTGGCGTCCCATTTGCCCAGCTGGTCGCGTTCGACCTCCAGCAGGCCGGCCAGTTGAGGGGTGACGGTGAAGCCTTCGCGCGCCAGCCTGATCGCCGGGGCCATCACGTCGGCCAGCGGCATCGTGCCGTATTTCTCCAGCGCATGGGCCAGCCCGGCGACCGTGCCGGGAATGCCCACCGCCAGATGGGTGTAGAGCGAGCGGTTGGGCACCACCTTGCCCTCGGCGTCCAGATACATGTCGCGGAAGGCCTTGGCCGGCGCCATCTCGCGGAAGTCGATGGCGACGTCCTTCCCGCCGGCCGCGTCATGGACGATCATGAATCCGCCGCCGCCGACATTGCCGGCGTTGGGCAGCACCACCGCCAGCGCGAAGCCGACGGCCACCGCCGCATCGACCGCGTTCCCGCCGCGCTTGAGGATGTCGAGGCCGATCTCGGTCGCCAGCCGGTGTTCCGAGGCGACCATCCCGTTCTGCGACCGCACGGGATGGAAGATCTCGTAGCCGATGTCGTAGCGGACCGACGCCGGACCCGAGGAAGCGGGGGCGGGGGCGGGGGCGGCTGCCGGAGCCTGCTGCGGCGCTTTCTGCGCAAGGACCGGCGCCGGCAGGACCATCGGCAGTCCGACGCAGAGCGCCGCCACCGCCGCGATGGAGGAACGGGACCGTAAAGCGGGAAACCACATGCGGTGAATCTCCTGAGCGGAACGACAGGTCGGGGGCTGCAACCCGGGGCACGCAGGATGTCACACCCGCGGCGCCCGGTCTTCATCCCGTCGCTGGTCCGCCCAACAATTCACCGTCAGGGTTAATGGCGTCGCTCGTTCAGATGAATGGGCTGTGACGGCCGGTGAATGGATTGCGACGGCGTTCGGGGCGCGGCCACCCTCGCCCTCAGCCGCCGCCCTCAGCCACCCTCACCGTCAGTAGGTATCCGCCATCCGCGACCGGCTCATGCTGTCGGGACCGGCATCGTAGGAGCCGTACGAGTCATGATGGCCCAGCGCATCGCGGTGGTCGCCGGACAGGCGCTCCTTCACCGGGCAGTGGCCGCTCATGCCGCGGGCGACCAGGGCGGCGCCGACCAGCCCCATGATGGCGCCTGGAATGCTGGCGCCCTTGCGCAGGCCGCCCGCCGCGACGGCGAGGCCGAGGCCGGTCGAGACGATGCGCTCGCCCATGCCCATGTTGGTGTGGCCTTCGAAAACGCTGTCATAGGCGTGGCGGATCGAGGATTGGGCGTTCATGGCTGCTCCGGGGGACAATGGGGGTGGGACGCCCCTTCCAACGCGGTACATCCCCGTCTGTTCCCTCCCCTGCCGTCGCCTTGAGCCCGGCGGGCGGTCAGCCCTCGGCCGCCGCCATGTGGCGGATGGAGCGGGCCAGCCGCGACGGCTCCACCGGCTTGGACAGCACGGTCAGCTCCACCTCCTGGGCCGCGGAGGAGGTGGTCAGATCCTGGGCATAGCCGGTGACCATCAGGATCGGCGTGGCGTCATGCCGGGCGCGCAGGGTGCGGGCCATGTCGAGCCCGGTCATTCCCGGCATCATATGGTCGGTGACGATCACGTCCGGCTGGAAGCCGTGGTCGAGCAGGGACAGCGCCGCCGCCGCATCGGCCGCCTCCCGCACCGAGAAGCCGGCCTGCGCCAGATACTCGGCGGTGGCGGAGCGCACCAGCGCCTCGTCATCCACCAGAAGGACGGCGCAGCCGTCCCCCGATCCGACCACGCCTCCGGCCTCTCCCCCACCAGCGATCCCGGCGCCGGTCTCCGTCGCGGCGGATTCCTGCGCCCCCGCTCCGCCAGCCGGCGCGGCGGCCGGCTCCGCCAGGGCGCGCGGCAGGTAGAGCGTCACCGTGGTGCCACGCCCCGGCCGGCTGTACAGCTCCACCCCGCCGCCCGACTGGGTCGCCAGCCCATGCACCATGCTGAGCCCGAGACCGGTGCCGCGCCCGACCTCCTTGGTGGTGAAGAAGGGTTCGAAGGCGCGGGCGGCGACCTCGGCCGGCATGCCGTTGCCGGTGTCGCACACCCGCAGCATCACATAGTCCCCGGCGGGCAGGTTGGGCACCGCATCGGCGGCGGCCGTCCGGTTGGCGGCGGTGATCCACAGCATGCCGCCGCCGGGCATGGCGTCGCGTGCGTTCAGCGCGAGGTTCAGCAGGGCCATTTCCAGCTGGGTCGGGTCGATCATCGCCGGCCACAGACCGGGGGCGACCTCCACCTCGATCTGCACAGACCGGCCCAGCGTGCGGCCGAGCAGGCCGCTGACCCGCTCCACCAGACCGGCGACGTCGACCGGGATCGGCCGAAGCTGCTGCCGGCGCGAGAAGGCCAGCAGATGCTGTGTCAGGGTGGCGCCCCGCTCCACCGCCTGCAGGGCCAGACGGGCCGGGCCGGTGATGCGCTCGTCGCCGCTGCGGCTTTCGATG
Source organism: Azospirillum ramasamyi (assembly GCF_003233655.1). Lineage (NCBI taxonomy): Bacteria > Pseudomonadati > Pseudomonadota > Alphaproteobacteria > Rhodospirillales > Azospirillaceae > Azospirillum > Azospirillum ramasamyi. Next base: position 541,339 of record NZ_CP029833.1, on the reverse strand, counting down.
ACGTGCAGGTTGATGCCGATGGCCTGGAGCAGGTTGTTGAAATCATGGGCGACCCCGCCGGTCAGCTGGCCGATCGCCTCCATCTTCTGGCTCTGGCGCAGGGCTTGCTCCGCCCGCTCGCGCCCCTCCACCGCGCGGCGGGCGGCGTCCATCGCCTGCGCCGCCGCCTCATAGGCGCTGAACTGGCGGGCCAGCGCCCATAGCGACAGCAGCAGCGCGGCGACGCCGACTGTGCCGGCGGCCCCGATGGTCCAGGCCTGGATGCGCCACTCGCTCAGCACCGCCTCCACCTTGCGGGTGACGTTGACGACCAGCGGATAATCGGCCAGCGCCCGCGTCGCCACCATCCGCGGTTCGTCGTTCCGCCCGAGGGTGGAGATATAGACGCCGGATCGGGCCTGCTGCAGCACCTCCAGGAAGCGGCGCGGCCCCAGCGGACGGCCGATGTCGGGCAGGAACGGATAGCGGGCCAGCAGGATGCCGTCGCGCCGCCACAGGCTGATGCTGCCGTCGCCATCGGGCTGCAGCGCCTTGTACAGCCTTTCGAAATAGCTGAGCTCGATGGCGCCCAGCACGAGGCCGACGAAGGCGCCGTCCGGCCCGCTGACGCGGCGGGCCAGATAGATCGTCCAGGTGCCCGTGCCGCGGTTCTGCACCGGCTCGCTGATGAAGGGCTTCGCGGAATCGTTGTCGCGCAGATAGGCGAAGTAATCGCGGTCGGCCACATTGACCGGCGGTATCGGGTAAAAGCGCGAGAAGTTGATCAGGTGCCCGTCGGCCGCGATCATCGTCACCGCGTCCAGCTGCGGCAGGCCGGAAATCCGCGCCCGCAGCATCTCGTGGGTGTCGCGCCCGCCCATCCGGCGGACATAGTCGGCGGGCGTGGCGATTCCCTCCGCCTTGATCTGCTCGACGATGGTGGTCAGGACCAGATCGACGCTCTGCATCGCGCGGGCCGTCTGCTCGGCGAGCGACAGGTTCAGGGTCGACAGTTCGCGCTCCGCCCCTTCCAACTCGCGCTGGTGCATGCTGCCGATATAGTGGACCGTCGCCGTCAGCAGAACGGCAACCGACAGCCCGCCGATCAGCAGAAGGACGCGCAGCGGCCGGCTGGCGCGCAGATGGGCCAGCCATTGCCTGATCGGGGATTTCGGCAGCCCGCCATCCGGTCGCGCCATCCTGTCGGAAGAGATCAAGGCAGGCCTATGGTGTAGTGTCTAACTGATAAACCGGAATGATCCGGCCGCCATACCGTCCCGTCAAGACGGTCAAGGCTAATAGGACCCCGACGCCCGCACCCACGGCGGCACTCGCGGGACCACACCGGATCAGGCCCGCGCCCGCACCGCGCCGGGCAGCTTCAACACCGACAGGGCGAGCCCGGCGAAGACCAGCAGCCCGCCCGCCAGCTTGACCGCGGTGAAGGTCTCGCCCAGCAGGAGCGCGCTGGAACTCATGCCGAAAATGGGCACGAGCAGCGAGAAGGGGGCGACGAGGCTGGCCGGATAATGCCGCATCAGGAAGCCCCAGGCGGCGAAGCCGAACAGGGTGGCTCCCACCGCGATGTAGACCAGCGAGCCGACGCCGACGACGGTCAGGCTGGTGAAGGCGTGGACGATGCGCTCCGGCCCCTCCAGCGCCAGCGACATCGCCAGCAGCGGCAGCGGCGGGATCAGGCTGACCCAGACGATCAGGCTGAACAGGTCGGGCGCCTTGGCCTGCTTCATCACGATGTTCGACACGCCCCAGGCCGCAGCCGCCGCCAGCGTCAGGGCAAGGCCGAGCAGCGAGTCGCCCGCCGGCATCTCCAGCGCGATCAGCCCGACGCCGGCAAAGGCGACGACCATGCCGGCGATCTGTCGCGGCCCCGGCCGGTCGCGCAGCATCAGCGCGGCGAAGATGGCGGTGAAGAAGGCCTGCGCCTGCAGCACCAGCGAGGCAAGCCCCGCCGGCATGCCGACGTCCATGCCCAGGAACAGCAGCGGAAACTTCACCACGCCCAGCATCACGCCGATGCCGATCACGAACCGCCAGGGCACCGGCGGCCCCTTGGCCCAGCCCAGCACCAGGATCGGCAGCGCCGCCAACGCGAAGCGCAGGCAGGAGAAGAGCAGCGGCGGAAAATCGCGCAACCCGACCTTGATCGCGACGAAGTTGAAGCCCCAGACGGCGGCGACAGCCACCGCGAGCAGAATGTGGGATGCGCGCATGACGCGAAGGTTAAACGGGCACCGTCGGGCCGGTCAATCGGCGGCAGGGCGCGCACGCCCAAGCGGGGTCGATGGGCCGCTCGGGCGCCCCCAGCCGGAAAGTCCTTCTTCCCTTTGCGCGACAAGGGCTTTTGCCGCGCTCTCCGCCCCGATGACGTTGCGGCGAGGCGCGCGGCGCGCGGGGCTGACCTGCGCAATCCCGTCAGGGATCGGCGTGCAGGATCCGGCATTCGTCCGACGCATTGATCGCCCAGGACGACCCCGACAGCAGCATCGCGCCGAGATCGCCCAGACCGCTGCTGCGGAAGCTGACGCGGCGGGCGCGGGCGAGCGGCGCCAGTTCCTCCAGGTAGTCCCTGGTCGGGATGGCGACATAGAGGCTGCCGTTGGGCAGTCCGCGGGCGCTCAGCGACAGCCGCGATCCCTGGTCCATGCTGGCCGTCAGGTCGTAACGCTCACCGGGATTTACCGCCGCTCCGCTGTCCGACGGGGTGAAGCCCGACAGGATGAAGCCCGATTCGGTCGAGGCGGTGCGGAAGGTCAGGCGCGGGGCGGCGTCCTGCCCGTCCGCGCTTGCGCGCTCGGCGACGCAGAAGGGCTTGCCGCCGGGGGGCGTGTGGATGGTGACGGTCCAGCCCTTTCCGGCGCTGAAGGGCTTGGCCGGCCCGTCCGGCAGCCCCTCGGCGGGCGGCGGCGGGGCCGGAGGCGGCGGCACCGTCTCGCAGGCGGCGAGCGCCAGCGCGAGGCCGGTCAGCAGGGCCAAAGGCGTCGCCGCCCGGACGCCGCGGCGGGGCATGAAGGCCGGCCGCGGTCGGACGACGGGTGCAAGGTGCGGCCGATCCATCGCGGCGTCCTCCCCATCCCTGAACGTGATGCGGCGATCTGCATACCACGTTCGCATGCATCCGGCGACCGTCGCGGCAACCGCCCCGCCTGTGCTAGAACCGGTGGCCCTGTCGCAGCAAGCCCCCGGTTGCCATGCCCCACGCCGACTTCATCCACCTGCGCGTCCATTCCGCCTATTCGCTGTCGGAAGGCGCCATCAAGGTGAAGGAGCTGGTCAAGCTCTGCCTGAAACAGCAGATGCCGGCCGTCGCGGTCACCGACTCCGGCAACCTGTTCGGCGCGCTGGAATTCGCGCTGGCGGCGGCGGATGCCGGCGTGCAGCCGATCATCGGCACCGTTCTGGGCATCACCCGCGTCGGCCCGGCCCAGACCAAGCCGGGTTTGCCCGGCAAGGCGGCGGCCACCCCCGACCAGATCGTCCTGCTCTGCCAGAACGAGGAGGGCTATCGCAACCTGACGGCACTGGTGTCCAAGGCCTTCCTGGAGTCGGATCCGCTGGCCGGCCCGCAGGTGACGCTGGACGCGCTGGAGGGCCGGTCCGCCGGGCTGATCGCGCTGACCGGCGGCCCCGGCGGCTCCATCGGCCGGCTGCTGCACGAGGGGCAGAAGGATCTGGCGCTGGAGGTTCTGCAGAAGCTGAAGCGCCTCTTCCCCGGCCGCCTCTATGTCGAGCTGCAGCGGCACGAGGGCGGACGCGGCCATTTCGCCGCGGTGGAGAACGCCATCGAACCGGCGCTGATCGACCTCGCCTATGCCCATGACCTGCCGCTGGTCGCCACCAACGACTGCTATTTCGCCACCGCCGACATGTACGAGGCGCACGACGCGCTGCTCTGCATCGCCGAGGGCGCCTATCTCAGCCAGGAGGACCGCCGCCGCCTGACCCCCGACCACCGATTCAAGTCGGCGGAGGAGATGCGGCTGCTGTTCGCCGATCTGCCGGAGGCGGTGGACAACACGGTCGCCATCGCCCGGCGCTGCTCCTTCCTGCTGAAGCCGATCAAGCCGATCCTGCCGCCGTTCGCCTGCGAAGGCGGCCGCACCGAGGACGACGAACTGCGCGCCCAGTCGCGCGCCGGCCTGGAGATGCGGCTGGAAAAGGTCGTCTTCACCCCGGACATGACGCCGGAACAGCGGGAGGAGACGCGCAAGACCTATTTCGAGCGGCTGGAGTTCGAGCTGGACGTCATCGTCAAGATGAAGTTCCCCGGCTACTTCCTGATCGTGTCGGACTTCATCAAATGGGCGAAGAACCACGACATCCCCGTCGGTCCGGGCCGCGGTTCGGGCGCCGGCTCCGTCGTCGCCTGGGCGCTGACCATCACCGACCTCGACCCGCTGCGCTTCGGCCTGCTGTTCGAGCGCTTCCTGAACCCCGAACGCGTGTCGATGCCCGACTTCGACATCGACTTCTGCCAGGACCGCCGCGAAGAGGTCATCCGCTACGTCCAGAACAAATACGGCTACGACCGCGTCGCCCAGATCATCACCTTCGGTAAGCTGCAGGCGCGCGCCGTGCTGCGCGACGTCGGCCGCGTGCTGCAGATGCCCTACGGCCAGGTCGACAAGATCTGCAAGATGGTGCCGAACAACCCGGCCAATCCGGTGACGCTGCAGCAGGCGCTCGACAGCGAGGAGATGCTGCGGCAGGCGCGCGACAGCGACGACACCGTGCGCCATCTGATCGACATCGCGCTGAAGCTGGAGGGCCTCTACCGCCACGCCTCGACCCACGCCGCCGGCGTGGTGATCGGCGACCGTCCGCTGCAGGAACTGGTGCCGCTGTACCGAGACCCGCGCTCGGACATGCCCGTCACCCAGTTCAACATGAAGTTTGTCGAGCAGGCCGGTCTGGTGAAGTTCGACTTCCTGGGCCTGAAGACGCTGACGGTGCTGAAGACGGCGGTGGACCTGATCCCCGAGAAGCCGGACCTGACCACCGTCCCGCTCGACGACGAGAAGAGCTACCAGCTTCTCAGCCGCGCCGAGGCGACCGGCGTGTTCCAGCTGGAAAGCTCGGGCATGCGCGACGTGCTGCGCCGGCTGAAGCCGAACCGGCTGGAGGACATCATCGCGCTGGTGTCGCTCTACCGCCCCGGCCCGATGGACAACATCCCGAAATACATCAGGGTGAAGAACGGCGAGGAAAAAGCCGACTACATGCATGACAGCCTGGAAGGCATCCTGAAGGAGACCTTCGGGATCATGATCTACCAGGAACAGGTCATGCAGATCGCCCAGGTGCTGTCCGGCTATTCGCTGGGCGGCGCCGATCTTCTGCGCCGCGCCATGGGCAAGAAGATCAAGGAGGAGATGGACAACCAGCGCAAGATCTTCTGCGACGGCGCCGAACAGCGCGGCGTGAAGGCGGAGCTGGCCAGCCTGATCTTCGACCAGGTGATGAAGTTCGCCGGCTACGGCTTCAACAAGTCGCACGCCGCCGCCTATGCCCTGGTCGCCTATCACACCGCCTATCTGAAGGCGAACCACCCGGTGGAGTTCATGGCGGCGTCGATGACGCTCGACCTCGGCAACACCGACAAGCTGAACGTCTTCCGGCAGGAACTGGCGCGGCTGCGCATCAAGCTGCTGACGCCGGACATCAACAAATCCGATTCCATCTTCGGGGTGGAGCAGCTGCCCGACGGGACCAAGGCGGTTCGCTACGCGCTGGCCGCGGTGAAGGGTGTCGGCCTGCCCGCCATGAAGGCGGTGGTGGAGGAGCGGCGCAAGAACGGCCCGTTCAGGAGCCTGTTCGACTTCGCCCGCCGGCTGGATCTGAAGACCATCAACAAGCGCCAGCTTGAGAATCTCGCCTGCGCCGGCGCCTTCGACGGGCTGAACCCCAACCGCGCCCAGGTCCATGCCGCGCTGGAAACCATCATCCGCTACGCCCAGGCGGAAGCGGCGGAGCGCGACAGCGGCATCGGCAATCTGTTTGGGGGTGGAGGCGGCCTGCCCGAACCGGACCTGCCCAAGGTCAAGGATTGGGAACCGCTGGAGAAGCTGAAGCACGAGTTCGGCGCCATCGGCTTCTACCTGTCGGCCCACCCGCTGGACGCCTATTCCGGCCCGCTCGGCCGCATGAAGGTGGTGCGCTCCGCCGAGTTGCAGACCGCCATCGCGAAGGGCGGCTCCACCCGCTACAAGATGGCGGGCATCGTCGTGTCGAAGAAGGAGAAGACCGCCAAGTCCGGCAACCGCTTCGCCTTCGTCGAGCTGTCGGACGCCACCGGCGGCTATGAGGTGACGCTGTTCTCGGAGGTGCTGGCCGTCAACCGCGACCTGCTGGAGCCCGGCCGTCCGGTGCTGATGACGGTGGACGCCCAGTTGAACGGCGAGGAGGTCCGCCTGACCTGCCAGGAGATCAAGCCGCTGGAGGAGGCCGTCGCCTCGGTCAGCGCCGGCCTGCGCGTGGTGCTGCGCGACCCCACCCCGATCGAGCATCTGCGCGCCACGCTGGACCGGCTGTCGCGCGGCAAGAGCCGCATCAACGTGCTGGTGGAGATCGACCCGCTGAAGGAGGTCGAGATCGAACTGCCCGGCAGCTACACCATCACCGCGCAGAGCCGCTCGGCCCTGAAAGCCGTGCCGGGCGTGGTCGAGGTGGCGGAGCTGTAATCGGGACCGTCAGCGGGCGGAGGTCGCTGCGACGCCGGCTCGGCGCTCACCCGCCGGCCGCTTCCTCCTCCGTCTGGCGGCGGCGGAAGCCGACCAGGGCGGTTTCGTCGAGCATGGCGGCATCCTTGCGCTTCTGCTTGTCGCGTTCGCGCCTCTGCCGCTCCTCCTCCGCCAGTTCGTAGCGTTTCAGCTCCTGGAAGGCTTCGGCCATCTCGTCGGTGGCGATCTCGATCTGCGCCTCCACCTGCCCCAGCGACTCGCCCAGCCGCCGGCCGCGCTCCAGCGCCGCCTGGGCGAAGTTGGAATAGGTGAAGGAGACGGAGAAATCGTCGCGAGCGACCTCCTGCTCTTGCGCGATCTCCTGCTTCACCTTCTCGATCTCGCTGCGCAGCCGGTCGGCCAGCGTGTGGAGTTCCGCCAGGACGCGACGCTTCTCGTCCAGTTGCAGCTTCTGCAGGCGGATGATCGTCTTCAGGCTCATTGCGGCCACTGCACCCCAAAGATTTCAGCCAGCATGGCGTAGCTGGTCTCCAGATCGGTGGCCTCGCGCTTGCCTTGCTTCAGGAAGGCTTCCAGCGCCGGCTGAAAGTGGATCGCCTCGTCCACCTGCGGGTCGGAGCCGCGCCGATAGGCACCCAGGCGGATCATCTCCGCCATGTTGTCGTAGGACGACAGCAGGCGCCGGGCGTGGCCGACCAGCTCGTTCTCGTTCGGCGTGTTGCAGCCGGGCATGGTGCGCGACACGCTGCGCAGGATGTTGATGGCGGGATAGCGCCCACGCTCGCCGATCTGGCGTTCCATCACGATGTGGCCGTCCAGGATGCCGCGCACGGCGTCGGCGATGGGCTCGTTGTGGTCGTCGCCGTCCACCAGCACGGTGAACAGGCCGGTGATGGTGCCCGCCCCGACCGGCCCCGGCCCGGCGCGCTCCAGCAGGCGCGGCAGCTCGGCGAACACCGTCGGCGGATAGCCCTTGGTCGTCGGCGGCTCTCCGGCGGACAGGCCGATCTCGCGCTGGGCCATGGCGAAACGGGTGACGCTGTCCATCATGCACAGCACGTCGCGGCCCTGGTCGCGGAAATGCTCGGCCACCGCCAGCGTCATGTAGGCGGCCTGCCTGCGCATCAGCGGCGCCTCGTCGGAGGTGGCGCAGACGACGACGCTGCGCGCCAGCCCCTCCTCGCCCAGATCCTCGGTGATGAATTCCTGCAATTCGCGCCCGCGTTCGCCGATCAGGCCGATCACCGCGACCTCGGCGGCGGAGAAGCGCGCCAGCATCGACATCACCGACGATTTGCCGACGCCGGAGCCGGCGAAGATGCCCATGCGCTGGCCGCGGCAGCAGGTGAGGAAGGCGTTGATGGCGCGGATGCCCAGGTCCAGCTTGGCCCCCACTCTGGCGCGGGAATGGGCGTTGGGCGGGCTGTTGCGGATCGGCGTGCCCTGCGGCCCCCTGGGCAGCGGTCCCTTGCCGTCCACCGGCTCCCCCAGGGCATTGACGACGCGGCCGAGCCATGCGTCGGTGGGAAAGATCCGCGGCTGGTCGCCCGCCACCAGCGCCCGGCAGCCCAGACCCACCCCGTCCAGCGCGCCGAAGGGCATGGCCAGCGCCCGGCCCTGGCGGAATCCCACGACCTCGCACGGGATCGGGCGGCGGTCGCGCGTCTCGACGATGCAGCGGCCGCCGACCGACAATTCCTTCTCGATGCCGCCGACCTCGACCATCAGGCCGGACACGGCGGTGACGCGGCCGTAACGGCTGCAATCGGGGATCGAGTCGATGTCGTGGATCAACTGGTCGAAATCGAACGGCATGGCTCGGATACCGACACCCCAAAGACGGGATGCGCTCCTATTAAGTGGTAGTTCTGTGGACGGAGGCGACGTTAACCACCATGATCGCATCTTGCGATGGAAGGATTAACGTTGTGTAAGCGCTTGGCACTGGCGTTAAGCTGAATCGTCTGTTAACTTGTGTAAACGGGATGGTTGAAATCGGTCATCAAGGATCGGGAACCATGTCGGGGGTCGGATAGCGAAAGCGCGCCATCAAACGTCGGGATATCGCCATGAGGGTTCTGCTGGTTGAAGACGACTCCTCCGTCGCCAAAAGCATCGAGCTGATGCTGAACACGGAAGGATTCATCGTCGATTCTACCGACCTGGGTGAGGACGGGCTGGAGATCGGCAAGCTCTATGATTATGACATCATCATTCTCGACCTGATGTTGCCGGATATTGACGGGTACGAGGTTCTTCGCCGCCTGCGCGCCGCGCGTGTGACCACCCCGATCCTGATCCTCTCCGGCCTGACCGAGATGGACAACAAGATCAAGGGCCTCGGCTTCGGCGCCGACGATTACCTGACCAAGCCGTTCGACAAGCGCGAACTGATCGCCCGCATCCAGGCGATCGTCCGCCGGTCCAAGGGCCATTCGGACAGCATCATCCGCACCGGCCGCCTGACGGTCAATCTCGACACCCGCACGGTGGAGGTCGACCAGCAGCCGCTGCACCTCACCGGCAAGGAATACGGCATCCTGGAGTTGTTGAGCCTGCGCAAGGGCACGACGCTGACCAAGGAGATGTTCCTGAACCATCTCTATGGCGGGATGGACGAGCCGGAACTGAAGATCATCGACGTCTTCGTCTGCAAGCTGCGCAAGAAGCTGGCCGCCGCCACCCAGGGCGAGAACTACATCGAAACGGTGTGGGGCCGCGGTTACGTGCTGCGCGACCCGCATGAAGACGTCTCGGAGGCGAATCCGCCGCCGCCTCCGCGCGTGCAGCAGCATCAGGCGGCCGGCTGACCGCCGCCCGACAGGCCGGGAGCCCGACACGGTCGGTTGTGCCGCTCCGGCAATTGAACGCCCGGACGTCTTTCGCCTTGAAAGCCGGATCGGGCGTTCCCATGTAAGACTGGTCATTCTGCTACGGACTGCGGGGCGCTCAGCCGCTCCCACGCTCAGCCCCCCTCTTTTCGCCGTTGCGAGCATGCCATTGCGGGCATTCGGGGGCCGCCAATCCCACATCCAGTCTGATGCGCCGCACCGGTGGTGTGGCGCCCTTCGCGTTATGGGAGACAGACATGCCCGTCGGCACCGTCAAATGGTTCAACAGCACCAAGGGCTTCGGTTTCATTCAGCCGGAAACCGGCGGCCCGGATGTGTTCGTTCACATCTCCGCTGTCGAACGCGCCGGGCTGCGCAGCCTGGTCGATGGCCAGAAGATTTCCTACGAGGAGCAGCGCGATCCCAAGCGCGGCAAGACCTCGGCGGAAAATCTGAAGGCGGTCTGACCGCCTGACCGCCGACCTGCGGAAAAAGGGGCATCGGGAAACCGATGCCCTTTTTCCGTGTTGCTCAAATCGCTGTTGTAAGAACCCCTGGCGCCCAGACGCGGGGCAGTGCCCAGAGGAGAACCGTTATGGCTTTCAAACCGAATTACAACCAGCAGCGGGCCGAGCGTAACCGGGCCAAGGAACAGAAGAAGCAGGAGAAGCTGCAGCGCCGCGAGGAGGGCGCCGCCGCCCGCCGCACCGGCGAGCAGACGGAACCGGACGGAACGGAAACGCAGGACGATGCGCTGGCGACCGGCGCCGCGCCGGACACCGAGACCAAGACCGATATCAACAATGCTTGACCGCGAGGCCGATCCTACGGCCGACCGCGACTATACGGAGGACAGGCCATGGCCCGTCAGAAGAAGCAGCCCGTCGAAAATGCCTTCGCATTGTTCGACGTGATCTACCAGGATGGTGCGCGCACCTCGAACCGCAAGGTGCCGACATCCGACATCGACCAGTTCGACCGCGAGAACTCCATCCGCGCCTTCATCGAGGCTCAGGACCGCAAGATCGCCGAAATGTCCGGCAACCCGCGCGGCCCCATCAAGTCGATCACGCCGTCGGCCTGAAGTGATGTTCGAATGGGGGCGGCTTTCCCGCCCCCGTCGCTCTGCGGCCGGCTCTCACGCCACCTTGGCGCCGGCGGCGGAAAAGCCGCCCAGGCTGTACAGGCCGCGCTGGCCTTCCACCGGCTTGAACTTGTCGGTGATGCCCAGCACCGTTTCCGCACCGCCAAGATACAGAACGCCGTCCTGCGGCATCTGGCGGGCGATGGCCTCCAGAACCTTCGCCTTCGTCGGCTGGTCGAAATAGATCAGCACGTTGCGGCAGAAGACGATGTCGAACTGGCCCAGGGCCGACAGATCGCCCAGCAGGTTCCATTCGCGGAACGACACCATCTGGCGCAGCTGCTGGCTGATCTGCCACTTGTCGCCGTTCTGCTTGAAATGCTTGACCAGCATGGTGATGGGAAGGCCGCGCTGCACCTCGAACTGGGTGTAGACGCCGGACTTCGCCCGTTCCACCATTTCGGCCGAGATGTCCGTGCCGACGATCTCGATGCGCCAGCCGGCCAGCTTCGCCGCCTCGTCGTTGAGGATCATCGACAGAGAATAGGCTTCCTGCCCGGACGAACAGGCGGCCGACCAGATGCGCAAGGACCGCTTGGCCGCCCGCGCCTCCATCAGCTTCGGCAGCACCAGCTGCTTGAACTGGTCGAAGGGCTTCTGGTCGCGGAAGAAGGACGACTCGTTGGTCGTCATCGCTTCCGTGATGTCGCGCAGCAGCGCCTCGTCCTTGCGGGTGCGGACGGTGGTCGCCAGCTCCTCCAGCCCCTTCATGTTCCACTTGCGCGCCACCGGCATCAGCCGGGATTCGAGCAGGTAGGCCTTGTCGCGGGTGAGGACCAGGCCGGAACGCTGCTTGAGCAGCGTGGAGAACATGTCGAAATCTTCGACTCTCATGCTGCCCTCGAAGCGAGCTTGCGGATGTGGGGACCGATTTCCTTGAGCGGCAGGATGGCGCTGCAGATGCCGGCTTGCGCCACGGCACCGGGCATGCCCCAGACCACGCTCGACGCCTCGTCCTGGGCGACCAGCATGCCGCCGCCGTTGACGACGTCGGTGCAGCCCTTCAGCCCGTCCTGCCCCATGCCGGTCAGGATGCAGGCCAGGATCTTGCGCCCGCCGAAGGCCTTCAGGATCGACCGCATCATCGGGTCGACGGCCGGGCGGCAGAAATTCTCCGGCGGATCCTTGCTGAGCGTGATCACGTTGGCGCCGCCGCGCTGCGTCACCAGCATGTGGAAGTCGCCGGGCGCGATGTAGCAGCGGTTCTGCACGACCGGCTCGCCGTCCTTGGCCTCGCGCGCATCGATCCCGCATTGGCGGGTGATGTGCTCGGCCAGGATGGTGGTGAAGGTCGCCGGCATGTGCTGGGTGATCAGGATCGGCTGGGTGACGCCGGTCTTCAGGTGCGACAGCACCTCGAACAGGGCCTGCGGACCGCCGGTGGAGCTGCCGATGGCGATCACGTCCGGCTTCATGGCGCCGACCGGGGCCGGGCGGATGACGAGCGGCCCGACCTCGCGCTTGAGCAGCCCGATCGGAGCCGCCGGCGTCAGCGGGCGGATCTCACCGCGGGTGCGCGACCCGGCGCGCCTGGCCGCGGCGCCCAGCGCCTTGACCTTGGCGACCAGCTCGCGCTTGAAGTCCTCCGCCCCGCCGATTTCGCGGGTGGAGGTCGGCTTCGGAATATAGTCGGCGGCGCCCGCCGACAGGCAGCGGATGGAAACGTCGGCCCCGCGCAGCGTCAGCGTGGAGGCCATGATGATCTTCACCTGCGGCGCCACCGCCAGCAGCTTCGGGATGGCGGTCAGCCCGTCCATCACCGGCATCTCGATGTCCAGAACGATGACGTCGATCGAGTTGCGCTGCAGCGAATTGACCGCCATCTGCCCGTCGCCGACGGAGGTGACGACGCGGATGTCCGGGTCCCCTTCCAGCGCGCGGGTCAGCAGGCCGCGGATGACGGCCGAGTCGTCCACCACCATGACCCGGACGGGATCCGGGTTGGCCGGTCGCGCGGTGGTGAGGGGGCCTCTGCCAAAACTGTCCGACATAACGGCGGTTCGCCTTTCAACTCGACTGGTTCAACCCGGCTCACCCGGCGCTCCGGCCGGAAGCCTGTCCCGACCGGTTCATACACCCGACGGCCTCGTGCCGGATGGTCGGGTCCGGCACGGGCAACAGATCACAGCAGGCCGACCTGTGCGAACTTGGTCTGGATGATGTCGCTGTCGAAGGGCTTCATGATGTATTCGTTGGCCCCGGCGGACAGCGCCTCCTGGATATGGGCGAGGTCGTTCTCGGTGGTGCAGAAGACCACCTTGGGCTGCTCGCCCCCGCTCATCTTGCGCAGCCGGCGCAGGAACTCGATGCCGTTCATCACCGGCATGTTCCAGTCCAGCAGGATGGCATCGGGCATCCGCGCCGCGCAGGCATCCATCGCCTGCTTGCCATCCTCCGCCTCGGTGCAGGTGAAGTTCAGCTCTTCCAGGATCTTGCGTGCGACCTTGCGAACCACGCGGCTGTCGTCGACCACCAGGCAGGATTTCATTGCGGCAGGGCCTCAGGTCATCTGTTCATCGGCGGAAAGGGCGGCCGGAGGGAGCGGCGCCTTTCCTGACGGGAAGACGCCGCGGACCGTCAGGCCGTCTCTATGGTTGTGAAGTTGAGCAGACGAGGCACGTCCAGCACAACCATCAACTGACCGTTCAGCCTATAAATTCCGGTAGAAACCTCGCGCCAGCGCGGATCCAGCGTCGCCGGGTTCCGTTCGAAGTCCTCCTTGGTCAGGCTCAGCACCTCGCCGACCGAATCGACCATCAGGCTGTACAACTCGCCGCGCAGGTCGACGACGATCGACATGCCCGGCTTGTCCTTGGGCCGGCCGGTCAGGCCGAGCCGCAGGCGGACGTCGATGGCGGTGACGATGCGGCCGCGCAGGTTCAGCGATCCGGCGACCTCGGGCGGGGCCAGCGGGATACGGGTGATCCGCTGATGGCCCAGCACGTCCTGCACTTGAAGGACCGGGATGCCGAACATCTGGTCGGCGATCGTCATGGTCACATAGTCCTGGTTGCCGGAGACGACGATGTCGTCACCCTTCGACTTCCGGACGGTGGACGGCAGCTTGGCGTTGCTCATGCGGCACCTTTCTGTTCGGTCAGCGTCTGCTGCAGCGCGAAGAGCAGCGCGTCACGGTCGAACTTGGCGACATAGTCGTTGAAACCGGCGATCCGGCCGCGGTCGAGATCGCGGGCGCTGGCGTGGCTGGACAGCGCCACCATCGGCACACGCTGCCAGCGGCTGCCGTGGCGCACCGCCTCGGCGAAGTCGAAGCCGCTCATGCCCGGCATCTCGATGTCGGAGACGATGACGTCGAAATCCTCGCCCGCCTCGCAGAGCGCCAGCGCGTCGCCGGCATTCTCCACCGCCGTCACGTCGTAACCGGCGACCGACAGCAGCGGGGTCAGCAGGTTGCGGAAGAAGGGGCTGTCGTCCACCAGCAGCACGCGCTGCAGCTTCTCCTCCTCGAACCCCTCCTGGGCGGAGGAGCCGAACCAGTCCTTGTAGGCCTGGGTCAGGAAGAAGCCGGCGTCGATCACCTCGGTCGCCTTGCCGGCGATGATGGCCGAACCCATCAGGCCCGGACGCTCCGCCGCCAGCTGGACGTTCAGCTTCTCCTCCACGATGTCGACGATCTCGTCGACGATCAGGCCCATCGAGCGGTCGCCGTCGGCGAAGACCAGGACCGGCTGACGGCCTTCGTTGGCCAGCACGAAGTTCGGGTCGATCGGCACCAGCGGCATCAGCTTGCCGCGGTACTGGACCACCGGCAGGCCGTTCGACATCTCGACCGTGGCGAGATCGACGTCCTCCAGGCGGGCGACCAGCGACAGCGGCACCGCCTTGGGCGCGCCCTCGCCGGCGCGGAACAGCAGGAGCGCCATCTTGTCCTCCTGGCGCTGGGTCTGGACCGCCGTGGTTTCCTTGCCCGCGGCCTCGCCCATCGCCATCTCGCCGGTGGCCGACGCGATGCCGTTGGGGTCCAGGATCATGATGACCGAGCCGTCGCCCAGGATGGTGTTGCCCGAGAACATCTCGATGTGGCGCAGGATCGGCGCCACCGGCTTCACCACGATTTCCTCGGTGTCGAACACGCGGTCGACCATGATGCCGAAGGTGTAGGTGCCGACCTGGGTGACGACGATGAAGGTCTCGTCCGCCGGCTTCTTGGCGTCCTCGTTGTCGTCCAGCCGCAGCAGCTGCTGGAGCGAGACCAGCGGCAGCAGGCGGTTGCGCAGGCGCAGCACCGGCGTGCCCTTCAGGCGCTCGATGGTGTGCTCGCTGTCGGCGGCGGCGCGCACCAGCTCGACCACGCTGATCTGCGGAATGGCGAAGCGCTCGCCCGCGCATTCCACGATCAGGGCGGAGACGATGGCCAGCGTCAGCGGGATCTTGATGACGAAGGTCGAGCCCTTGCCCTGGGCCGACTTGATCTCGATCGTGCCGCCGATCTTCTCGATGTTGGTCTTCACCACGTCCATGCCGACGCCGCGGCCCGACACGTTGGTGACCTTTGCAGCGGTGGAGAAGCCCGGCTTCATGATGAACTGGATGATCTGCTGGTCGGTCATCGAGGCCAGCTCGATCTCCGACGCCATCCCGTTCTGGATCGCCTTCTGCTTGATCCGGTCGATGGCAAGGCCCTTACCGTCGTCCTGGATCTCGATGATGATGTGGCCGCCTTCGTGATAGGCGTTCAGCGTGATGCGGCCGGTCTCCGACTTGCCCGCCTTCAGGCGCTCCGCCGGAACCTCCAGGCCATGGTCGGCGCTGTTGCGCACCATGTGGGTCAGCGGATCCTTGATCAGCTCCAGAACCTGGCGGTCCAGCTCGGTGTCGGCGCCGAGCATCTGGAGGTCGATCTTCTTGTTCAGTTCATGCGCCAGATCGCGCACCAGGCGCGGCAGCTTGGCCCAGGCGTTGCCGATGGGCTGCATGCGCGTCTTCATGACGCCTTCCTGCAGCTCCGACGTCACATGGTTCAGGCGCTGCAGCGGGGCGGCGAACTCGCTCTCCTTCTGCGACCGCAGGATCTGCAGCAGCTGGTTGCGGGTCAGCACCAGCTCCGAAACCATGGTCATCAGGTTTTCGAGCAGGTCGACGTTCACGCGGATGGTCTGCGCGGCGACCGCCGATTCCTTGGTCGCGGCCTCGGCGCCCGCATCGGCGCCGCCGGCGTTGCCCCCGCCGGAACCGCCGGACATCGGGGCGACCGGCGCCGGCATCTTGGCGGCGGCCGGCTCGGCATCGGGCACGACGAGGTCCTGCGACGGGGCGGGCTCCTCGGCCGGCTCGGGCGCGCGGGTGGCGACCGCCGTGCTCGCCGGAACGGCGGGAGCCGCGGCCGGCGGGTCATTCGGGCCCGGGATGGAGTTCCACAGCGCCTCCAGCTCGTCCAGCGTCGCCGGACGGTCGTCCGCGGCGGCGACCGCGGGAGCGGCCGGCGGCGGCGGCGCGGCGGCGGCCGGAGACGGTCCGCCCAGCTTGCCCTCGGCGCACAGGTTCAGGCGCTCGATCAGCGGCAGGTCGTCGCCGGGCGGTTCCGCCTCGGTCGCTTCCAGGACCGCCAGAAGGCTCTTGATGGTGTCCAGAGCCTGCAGGATCAGCGACACCGCTTCCGGGTTGATCGTCAGTTCGCCATCGCGGAACTTGCCCAGCACGTTCTCCGACGCGTGCGCCACCTTTTCCAGGCGGGGCAGGCCGAGGAAGCCGCAGGTTCCCTTGATGGTGTGAACGAGACGGAAGATGTTCGACAGCAGTTCCGGATTGTTGGGATTCTGCTCCAAACGCACCAACTCGACGTCGAGCACCGAGAGGTTTTCGTTGGTCTCCGTCAGAAATTCGGACAGCAGATCATCCATGTCGCATTCCCCAGGCCCAATGTTTATGGTCCGCGCCGGCCTGCGGCTCGAACGGGCAGCATCTAAGGGCCGCCGGTTGCGCTCCAGTCCAGGTAGGCTGGGAGCCTGTCAAACACTGATTAAGAGAACCTTACCTCTTTCGATAGGGAGTCTTCCGGGAGCTTCCACCGGTAGGATAAGGCCGCGAATGTCACAGGGAGGATCGATGACCGACGCCGAACTCGCCCAATCCGTGCGCGAGGCCGTTGAACGGCTCAATGCCGCGCTGGCGGAGGCCGCGCGCCACAATCTGGCCGTCACGCTGCGCACCACGGCCCACCAGACCACCGGCGGGGTGGAGCAGGTCGTGGTGGAGCCGCGGATTTTCAAACAGCTTTGATGAACCTCACCACTCGGCGGTGAAGACCAGCCGCTCGCTGCTTTCGGTGGCGACGGCGATGCGGAAGCCGTCGCTCTCCGCCAGCCGCCCGACGAGATAGGCGTGGATGGTGCGGGGAGTCAGCGCCTCGGGCGTCGCCGTGCCGGCCAGGGCCGTGGCGGCATCCGGGTTCAGGGTGCCCGGGCGGCCGGCGGCGGTCACGGTGATGCGGCCGGCCGTCTCGTCGCCGTCGGCCGCGACGGAGACGAGGCCGCCATGGGTCAGCGCCTCGTCCGCCAGCAGGATGAGGTTCAGCACCAGCTTCACCACGCCCCGGCGCTGGGCGGTCATGTCGTGCGGCACCCGCTCCGGCCAGTCCAGCCGGGTGCGGCCGCCCTCGAGATAGCCGGCGGCGGCGCTGCGGGCGTCGCCGAAACCCTTCTGGTCGCGCCCGGCCAGCCCATAGGCCAGCCGGAACACCCGCAGCCGGCGGTCGGCCTGACCGGAGGAATGGTCGATCAGCTTCACCGCCTCCCCCAGGAAGCCGCCGGCCAACCCGCCCCCGCCGCCATCCTCGTCCTCCTGCATCTCCTCGATCAGTTCCAGGCCGTTGCGGATGGCCCCGACCGGGCTGACCAGATCGTGGCACAGCTTCGACGCCAGCAGTTCCAGGACGCGGATGTCGACGCTGACGGGGTGAGTAGGCGATTCGGTCACGAGACGGTCTCCGGTGGAAAAAGGAGCGGCGACGGCGCGGTGCCGGCGATTCTATACTCTCAGGGCGCCGCCGCACAGGCGGTCGCATTTCCTATGTACAATAGACTGACGGATGGGACGCGACATGGATGATTCGCTGGTGCCCGGCGCCTGGGTGCGCCACCCCGACCAGCCCGATTGGGGGCTGGGGCAGGTGCAGTCGGCCATCCGCAACCGCATCACCGTGAATTTCGAGCATGCGGGCAAGGTGCTGATCGACAGCGACGTCATCTCGCTCTCGGTGGTCGATCCGGACGAACCCTGACACCGGCTCCGAAGCCGGGACTCCGGGAACGCGACTCCGGGAACGCGCGGATTGCGCCGCCGCGGCCGCTTTGCTTTTATGCGTCCAATCCACACATGCCAAATCCAACCATGGGAGACTAGAGATGAAGGCCATGTTCCTCGGCTTTGCCGCCGCGGCCGTGATCGCGCTGGGCGCGGCGGTGGCGTTGAACACCATCAACCACTCGACCGCGGCGCAGTTCTCCAGCCCGTCCGTCCGCCTTTGAGGGAACAAGCCACCCCCTCTTCCACGACAAGGCGACTTCCGGCATTGCGGTTCGCGGTGTAGCATCGGTCGATCCATGACCGGACACGGCGGACCGTCGGTTGATCTCGCGTCTCAAACGGGGAATGGGCGCCTTCGGTGTGGCGCTGATCGTCGGCTTCAACGCCATGATCGGCTATGACGTCCTGCATGAGCGCAGCGAGACGGTCGCCCAGGCACGGGAAGAGAACGGAGCGACGGCGCAGGTGCTGGAGCGCCATGCGACCGACAGCTTTTCGGGCGTAGCGAAAATCCTGTCCGGCGTGGCGGAGGTGCTGGCCGTCCGTGGCGACAGCTGGGACCGGGGCGATGCCGACGTGCATGCCCTGCTGAACCGTCAGGCCGGCCAGTCGCCGCTGATCCGCGCCATGCTGGTGGTCGCCGCCGACGGCAGGCTGGTCCACGACACCCAGACGCTGACCCCCGCCAACCTCGACCTGTCGGACCGCGATTACCTGATGGCCCACCGCGACGGGCTGGTCGCCGGTGGAGCGGACGGGGTCTTCGTCGGCAATCCGGCACGGGGGCGCAGCTCCGGCACCTGGTTCATCGGGATGAGCCGGCGGCTGAACGCCCCGGACGGGCGCTTCGCCGGCGTGGTGGTCGCGGTGATGGAGCCGACGGCCTTCCGCGGCTTCTACCGGACGCTGGCGCTTCCCGGCGACACCGTGGTGACGCTCTATCATGCCGACGGGCCGGTGATGGCCCGTTTCCCCGACCATGACACCCATATCGGCCGGTCGGCCCTCCATCTGCCGCTGTTCGCCCGCCTGCTGAAGGAGGCGCCGGCCGGCACCGAGATGCTGGACAGCCCGTCCGAGGGGCCGCGTCGTATCCTCAGCTACCGCGCCTCGACCGAAATGCCGCTGGTGGTGACGGTATCGTCGTCGCGCGACGCGGTGCTGGCCCCCTGGCGGTCCAAGGCCGTCATGCTGGCCGCCGCCGGCCTTGCCGGAACGCTGGTGCTCGGGCTGATGATGCTGGCCCTGCTGCGCGAGGCCGGGCAGCGCGAACAGGCGATGGCCGACCTGCAGGGCAGCGAGCGGGCGCTGCGCGACAGCCAGCACCGGCTGATCCAGGACATCGCCGCCCGTCACGGGATCGAGGCGGAGCTGATCGCCGCCAAGCAGGTTTCCGACGCCGCCAACCGGGCCAAGACGCAGTTCCTGGCGAACATGAGCCACGAGCTGCGCACCCCGCTGAACGCGGTGATCGGCTTCGCGGAGGCGCTGGAAAGCGGCATCTTCGGCGCGATGACGCCCAAGCAGACCGAGTATGTCGGCGACATCCGCCGGTCCGGCCAGCATCTGCTGAGCCTGATCAACGACATCCTCGACACCACCAAGATCGAATCGGGCAAATACGTCATGCACCAGGAGGAGCTGGCGGTGGAGGATCTGATCGGCGAGTGCCTGCGCCAGATGGAGCCGCTGGCGCTCGAAAAGGGCGTGGACCTGACGGCGAATCTGGACGATCCCCTGCCCATCCTCTACGCCGACGCCCGCGCGGTGCGGCAGATCCTGCTGAACCTGCTGTCCAACGCCGTGAAGTTCACGCCGCCCGGCGGCCGGATCGCGGTGGAGGCGGATCGGGCGGCGCGCAGCCTCCGCCTGCGGGTCAGCGACACCGGCATCGGCATTCCCGCCGTCGAGCTCGACCATGTGATGGAGCCGTTCCATCAGGTCGACAACTCCCACACCCGGCGCTATGCCGGAACCGGGCTGGGGCTGCCTCTGGTCAAGTCGCTGGTGGAGATGCAGGACGGGCGGTTCGTGCTGTCCAGCGTGCTGGGGCGCGGCACCACCGCCACCGTGCTGTTCCCGCCGGGGCGCCTGCGCAGCCGCCCCGCCGACCTCGTGGCGCTGGAACGGGCGCAGGTGGTCCCCGTGTGAAACCGCCGGGCGTAAGTTGCGGCTTGCGCCCGGCGGTGAGGGCCGCGACTGCGGCCCCGCAGGCCCATGCCTGCGAAGGCAAGCGGCCGGACGGCCGCGCCCGCCGTTCGAGGGCAAGCGTAAAGCCTGATGATATGAGCAGGCGGGGTGAGTGGTTCCCTTTTAAGCCCGCCGCTTTCCGACGATCACCAGCGCGATGCCGCCCAGAACCGCGACGGAGGAGACCGCCAGCGTCGGCGTGATCCGCTCGCCCAGAGCCAGAACCGCGGCCAGCGCGGTGATGACCGGGACGCTCAACTGGACGGAAGCGGCGCGGGCGGCGGTCAGGGCCGGCAGCGCGGCGTACCAGATCGCATAGCCCACGCCCGACGCCAGCGCCCCGGACAGGACGGCGTAGAACAGCCCGCCCGCATCCCAGCGCAGCCCGCCGCCGGTAAACGGACCGGCCAGCGCCGACAGCAGGGCCAGCGCCGCCGCCATCGGAACGGCGCGCAGGAAATTGCCGGCGGTGGTGGCGATCGGATCGCGGCTGGCCCGCCCCAGCAGCGAATAGGCGCCCCACGCCGCACCGGCCGCCACCATCAGCAGCGCCCCCAGCGGGTCGGGCGCCGACAGCCCCGGCGCCAGCAGCAGCGCCAGCCCGCAGAGCGCCAGACCCAGCCCGCCCCATTGCAGCGCCGCCAGCCGTTCACCGCGGTAGAGCCCGACCAGGATCATGGTGGCCTGCACCGCCCCGAACAGCAGAAGCGCCCCGGTTCCCGCGGTCATGGTCAGATAGGCGAAGGAGAAGGCCGCCGCATAGGCCAGCAGCGCCGCCGCGCCGCGCCAGCTTCCCGCTCCGGCCTTCACGTGCCCGGTCGCGCGGGCGATCAGCCACAGGCTGGCGGCGCCGGAGGCGATCCGCAACAGGGTGAAGCCGGCCGGATCGATGGCGGTCTGGGTCAGGGCCAGCCGGCACAGAATGGAGTTGGCGGCGAAGGCCAGCATCGCCAGCAGGGTCAGCAGCGCCGCCCGCCTCAGGCCGGGGGCCACCGTCGGAACCGCCGGTGCGGCGGCAACCTCTCCCGCCCCCAGCTTATCGCTCGCCGCCATGATTGTTTCCCCTGAAAGCATATGGAGGCAGCTAGCCTCAAGGGCGCGGCGCTGTCAAATCCGCAGCGGGCATCGCCCCGTCCGACTTTGGTCGGAGACGGACGGGGGTCGGGGAAAACGCCTCAGGACGATGAGCCGTCCAGGGCGAACAGCAGAAGGTAGGTGCGCTGGAGCGAGCGGAAATTGTCGTCGGAGATCAGATAGACCAGCGTTTCCCCCGCCGGGCCGCGGCGGGTGGCGATGGCTTCGAAATTATCGTTCACCAGTGGCGCCTCCAGCCGGGCGAGTTCGGCCCCCTCGACGACGGCGCCGGCCTTCAGCTGTTGCGGCGCCACCCGGGCAATGCGCGACGACCAGCCGCCCAGAAGCGACACCCGCCGCTCCAGCACCAGCACGCCGCCGTCGGGCAGCGGGGCGACGCCGACCGGCCGGTAGCGGGGTGCCGCGCGGTAGGTGAACGGCAGCCAGTCCGCCGCGCTGCGCGGCACGGCGTCCTTGGACGCGCCCATGCGGGAAATCCAGGCGCGGCGCTCCTGCCGGCCGTCGTCGTCGCCCTCCTCCATGGCCAGCAGACGGCCGTCGGGAAGACGGGTCAGCGCCTCCAGCCCACCGTTTGCCGGAGCGTCCTCCATCCCCGGCGGCAGGGGCACCGGGACCGGCCTGCCCTCCGGGCCGCGCGCGCCGGCGGAATAGCGCAGGATGCGGTGGTCGCGCTCGAACGACACCAGCCAGCTGCCGTCGGCCAGACGGGCCAGTTCCTCGGCATCGGTCCGGCGCTTGCGGCGGGTGATCCCGTCCTCCACCGGCAGCGGACGGGCGTCGAGGTCGGCAATCCCGGTCAGGCGCCCCGCGGCGTCGGATCGCAGCCGCCCGTCCACCACCAGCCCGGTGTCGCCGACGGCGACGAAGCGCTCGCCGGCCGGGTCGATCCACAGGCCGGACAGCCCGCCGATCCGCTCGCCCCCGGCGCTCGACCCGGCGATCTCCAGGCCGCCCAGGAATCGCAGCGGCCCGACCGCCGCCCTGTCCGGCCGGTCGCGGTCGAGCGGCACCTCCGTCGCCGTGACGATTTGCGGATCGCCGCCGGCGCCGACCACCGCGGCGCAGCCGCCCGACAGGGCCATCAGCAGCAGGCCCCAGCCCAACATCTTTCGCATCATCATGCGGCCACTCTTGCCAGCGCATCCGCAGGATACAACCTATCTTTCGGTGTGCGCCCGTCCGCCCCCGTCCGCAGGCCATCCGGGAGCCGGCGGATTGCGGCGTGATAACCGGAATGCCTCGGTCTTTGCGGCTAGGCGCGGCGGGTTACTCCCTCAGAACCGGTGGGGCCGGCCGGACAAGCGCTTAGATTGACGAGTGTTTTCGACGATGCTTACCAATGATGACCGAGCCGAGTCCGTTCCCATGCCGATGCTTTCGCGGTCGCAGGCCGCTCATTCTCCTCCGGACCAGCCGGGCGACGGCGTCGCGTCAGGGACGTCCCCGACCGATCGGCTGACGGCCCGCATTCAGGAGTTGGAAGCGGAGCTTCGGGAACTCCAGCATCGCGCCAAGAACAGCCTGCAATTGGTGATCAGCCTGCTGAAGCTGCAGGCCGGCCGCATCCGCGACCCCGACGCCCGCGCCGCCTATGAACAGACCATGGTGCGCATCGAAGCGCTGGCAATCCTCTATCGCCAGCTGCACGAGAGCGGCGCCGGCACCCATGTCGACCTCGGCCGCTACGTCACCGCCCTGTGCGAGGCGGTGCGCGAAGGCACGCCGGGCGCCCTGTCCCGCGTGCCGGTGACGGTCGATTCCGACCCGATCCAGATCGGCCTGTACGAGGCGATGCCGCTCGGCCTCATCATCGCGGAGCTGGTGACCAGCTGCCTGCACCACGCCTTCCCCGACGACGGCTGGATCCGCATCACCGTGCGCCAGCAGGGCGACAGCGGCCGCGCCCGCCTGACGGTGGAGGACAACGGCCGCGCCCTGCCCGCCGGGTTCGACACCACCGCCGAGGACGGCCTGATGCTGGCCGAGGCGCTGGCCGGCCAGCTGGGCGACACGCTGTCCACCGACAGCGACGCCGCCGGGACGACCGCCAGCGTCAGCTTCCCGGTCTGAGGCGGACGCCCGCCGCCGCCTCAGCGGCGGTGCCCTTCATCGTCGTGGCGGTCCCCATTATGACCGTCATGATGGCCGTCATGGTGCTCATGCGGGTGCTGCGGTTCGGGGGCCGGGTCCAGCGTGCCGGCGAACCAGCCGCGGATCGCCCGGACCGGATCGGTTTCCGTCGTCGTCACCGGCTCGATGCCGCGGCGCTTCATATGCGCGACGAATCCGGCGCCGGACGATCCGGTGATGACCACCCGCACGGCGTCGATCGGGTGGGGCCGGCCGTCGCCGCAGAGGTGCAGGACCTCCTCCTCCGCCAGTTCGATCCGGCCGGTCTCGACCGGGTCGCTCCCGGCCTCCGCCTCATAGACCAGGAAGCGGCGGGTGCGGCCGCCATGGGTGGCGATGGTCTCGAAGTCCTTGGTGCCGACAGCGATCTTCATGACATGCGCTTCCCTCGCGATGGTGCCCGGCGACGCCCCGGTCCTGCCACGCTCCGGGCTTCCGCGCACTGAGGAAGGTCAATCGGCGGCTGCGTCCGGCGCGATACCCGACCGCCACGCTTGACTTTCAGCACCGATTTTGTACTATATCCCCGCCTGCTCCGCCGGAGAGGCCTGGGCTCGCCGTTTCGGGAGTCCTGCACCCGTCATATCGCTTTGCATGAGGATGTGACATGAGCTCCGCCATTGCCATCCGTTCGCCGGATTCCGGCGAATCGCTGTCCCGCTACATCAACGACACGCACCGTTACCCGGTCCTGACGGCCGAGGACGAGTACATGCTGGCCAAGGCCTGGACCGAGCATGGCGACGTCGATGCGGCGCACAAGCTGGTCACCAGCCACCTCCGTCTCGTCGTCAAGATCGCCGGCGGCTATCGCGGCTACGGCCTGCCGCTGTCCGACCTGATCGCCGAAGGCAATCTCGGACTGATGACCGCCGTCAAGAAGTTCGAGCCGGAACGCGGCTTCCGTTTGTCCACCTACGCGATGTGGTGGATCAAGGCCTCGATCCAGGATTACATCCTGCGGTCCTGGAGCCTCGTGAAGATCGGCACCACCGCCGCGCAGAAGAAGCTGTTCTTCAGCCTGGGCCGCCTGAAGCGGAAGCTGGGCGAATATGGCAGCGGCGACCTGCAGCCCGACAGCGTGACCCGCATCGCCAACGACCTGTCGGTGCCGGAGGACGACGTCGTCGCCATGAACCGCCGCCTGTCGGCGCCCGTGGCTTCGCTCAACGCCCCGATGAACGCCGACGGCGATTCTGCCGAATGGCAGGATCTGCTGGCCGACGAGCGTCCGTCTGTCGAGGACTCGCTGGTCGAACGCGGCGAGGCCCGCCAGCGCAGCGCCCTGCTGCATGAGGCGATGGGCGTGCTGAACGACCGCGAGCGCGACATCCTGACCTGCCGCCGCCTGTCGGAAACCCCGCTGACCCTGGAAGACCTGTCGGTCCGCTACGGCGTCAGCCGCGAGCGCATCCGCCAGATCGAGGAACGCGCCTTCGAGAAGGTCGCCCGGCAGACCCGCGTCCTGGCCGCCGCCGCGGCCTGAGCGGGGCTGCGCAAAGGGCGGCCTTGCGAGCGGCCGTGCGAACAGCTGTTGCCCGCCGTCCCCTTCCCTGGTCATGATCGCCGGCCGGCCCGGCCGGCCCGATCAACCCCAGAGGAGACCGCGATGCCCAGCTATCCCGCCGCCTACCAAGCCAGCAAAGGGTCCGCGCTCGACGTGGACCGCGCCTTCTACGGGCGCATCGGGTCGCAGTCCGATGGGCGGGAACTGGTGGACAGCTTCGTGGTGCCGATCCGCTCCGGCCGTGCCTGGACGGTGCCGGCCGGCCATGTGTTCCGCATCGTCACCGTCGAAGGGCCGCAGGTCGCCGACCTGAACATCTGGAACCGCCACAACCCGCGCGAACGCTTCTGGGCCTCGCGCACGCGCCAGCTCCAGCAGGCGCATGTCAGCACCTTCGACCGGATGTGGTCGACCCTGCCCTATCTGCGTCCCCTGGCGACCATCACCCACGACACGCTGGCCGATTACGGCATCGACGAGTATGGCGGCCGGGTCCATGACCTGCTGGGCACGCGCTGCGATCCCTATGTCAACCGCATGCTGACGGGCGAGGATTTCCACCACCATTGCCATTCCAACCTGACCCGCGCCGTCGCCCCCTATGGCCTGACCGAATTCGACGTGCATGACGTGCTGAACGTCTTCCAGGTCACCGGGCTGAACGACGAGGACAAGTATTTCATGAAGGCCTGCCCGGCCAAGAAGGGCGATTTCCTGGAATTCTTCGCCGAGATCGACCTGCTCTGCGCCCTGTCGACCTGCCCCGGCGGCGACCTCAGCGTGCCGCTGTGGGGACCGGACGCCCGCGACCCGCTGGAGGTCTGCCGTCCGCTGGGCGTCGAGGTCTACCGGCTCGACCCGGCCCTGCTGGCGGGCTGGTCGTCGCCGGAGGTCGCGGCCTATCGCGGCAACCACGGCATGACTCTGCCGACGCCGTCCTGGGAGAAAGGCTCGGCTTGATGCCGACGATCCTGCTCACCGGCTTCGAAGCTTTCGGCGGCGAGGCCGTCAACCCGTCCTGGGAAGCGGTGCGGCAGCTCGACGGCTGGGAGTGCCGCGGCCACCATGTCGCCGCCCGCCTGATGCCCTGCGTCTTCGGCGCGGCGCTCGGCGCGCTCGACCGCGCGGTGGCGGAGACGGAGCCGGTGGCCCTGCTCGGGGTCGGGCAGGCGCAGAGCCGGGCGGAACTGTCGCTGGAACGGGTGGCCGTCAACCTGGACGACGCCCGCATTCCCGACAATGCCGGCAACCAGCCGATCGACGCGCCGGTGGTGGCGGGCGGCCCGGCGGCCTATCTCGCCAGCCTGCCGGTGAAGGCCATCGCCGCCGCCCTGCGCGACGCCGGCATTCCCGCCGGCCTGTCGCACAGCGCCGGCAGCTTCGTCTGCAACCACCTGTTCTACGGCGCCTGCCATCTGCGGGCGGTCCGGCGCCCGGCCATGCGCGTCGGCTTCCTGCACATCCCGCTGGCCCCCGAACAGGCGGTGCGCCACCCGGGCTCCCCGTCGATGGCGGTCGAACAGGTGGTCGCCGGCCTGCGCATCGCGGTCGAAACCATCCTGACGACGGCGGAGGACCGGCACGAGGCGGCCGGTACGCTGGACTAGGCCCCCTCCCCTACTCCACCTCGGTCAGCAGCCAGTCCTTGAAGCGGCGGACGCGGCGCGCCCGCTCCGCCCCCGGCGCGTGGGCGATCAGGTAGCAGCCGCGCGGGCGCAGGGTCTCCGGCATCGGCTGGACCAGCCGGCCCGACGCCACATCGTCGCCGACCAGGAAGACCGGCAGCAGCGCCACCCCCATGCCGGCCGACGCCGCTTCGATGATCATGAAGAAATGCTCGAAGGCCAGCGACAGCGCAGCCTCCGGCAGGGTCAGTCCGAAGGCGGAGAGGTAGACCCGCCAGGAATCGGGCCGGGTGGTGTGCTGCAGCAGCCGGTGATGCGCCAGATCGGCGGGCCGGCGCAACGGCGGCCCCTGCTCCAGCAGCGACGGCGCGCAGAAGACGCCCATCGTCTCCGGCATCAGCGTCGCCGTCTCCGCCCCCGGCCAGTCCTCCACGCCATAGCGGATGGCGACGTCGATCCGCTCCTTGGCGAAATCGACGCGATGCTCGCCGATGCTGACCTCGACCTGGATGTCGGGATTTTCGGCCTGGAACCGCTTCAGCCGCGGGATGAGCCAGCGCTGGGTCAGGGTCGGCAGCGCGCTGACCCGCAGCACCCCGCCCTCCTGCGCGCGGGCCGCCCTGGCCGCCGCCGCGATGCGGTCGAGCGCCGCCGACGCCTCGCCATAGAAGGCGGCCCCGGTTGGAGTCAGTTCGATGCCGCGGCCGACGCGGCGGATCAGCTCCACGCCCAGATCGGCCTGGAGGGTCTGCATCATGCGGCTGACGGCGCCCTGGGTCACCGCCAGTTCGTCGGCCGCCTTGGTGAAGCTGAGATGGCGGGCCACGGCGACGAAGCTGCGGACGGCATTGAGAGACGGCAGGACGCGGTCTGGCATGGGGCGAACCGAATCATGAGTTGAACTCATAAATCTCCGCCCGAGAACTCGTTTGTCAAGTCTGGAGGGATGGGGTCTGCTGGGGGCATCAACAGCCAAGTGCCAACCGGTCCCGAAAGGCCACGCCACCATGACGACGCTGACGCCCTTCCACATCGCTTTCCCGGTCGACGATCTGGCCGCCGCCCGCCATTTCTACGGCACCGTGCTCGGTTGCCCGGAGGGTCGCAGCAGCGACGAGTGGATCGACTTCGACCTGTTCGGCCACCAGATCGTCGCCCATCTGAAGCCGCGCGACCCCAACGCCGCCCCGGCGCACCGCAATCCGGTGGACGGCCACGACGTGCCGGTGCCGCATTTCGGCGTCGTTCTGCAGCCTGCCGACTGGGACGCGCTGGCCGAGAAGCTGAAGGCCGCCGGCGTGAAGTTCGTGATCGAGCCCTACACCCGCTTCAAGGGGCAGGTGGGCGAACAATCCACCATGTTCTTCCTCGATCCCGCCGGCAACGCCCTGGAGTTCAAGGCCTTCGCGGACATGTCGCAGCTGTTCGCAAAGTAAGCGGGCGAAAGCAAACGGTAAGAACCCTCCCCCGGGATGGCGGGGGAGGGCCAGGTGAGCGCAATGGACAGGCGGGTTACTGGTTCGCCGCGGCGGCAACCGCACCGGCGCCGGCCAGCTCGCCGCCGATGCCGTTGTTCAGCGCCCAGATGGCGGCCTGGGTGCGGTTGGACGCGTTGATCTTGCGCAGCAGGCTCTTCAGGTGAACCTTCACGGTGGCTTCCGTGATGTTCAGGTGATTGGCGATCATCTTGTTGCTGTCGCCGTTCAGCAGGCAGCGCAGGATCTGCACCTCGCGCTGCGACAGCCCCTTGCGCGACACCGGCATCTCGGTGCCGTTGCCGTTGACGCGGCCGGAGATCAGCAGAGCCGCCAGATGGGTCGGGAACACCTTCTCGCCCATCATGACCAGCTTCAGCGACTGGGCAAGCGCGTCGGACGACAGATCCTTCATCAGATAGCCGTCGGCACCGGCCTCGAGCGCATTGGCGAGGCGGCGGGTGCAGAGATCGCTGGTCAGGATGACCATGCGGGTATCCGGCAGCAGAGCGCGCAGGCGGCGCATTCCTTCCGCTTCCTCGTCACCGCCATTCTGCAGGTCGAGGAGAAGGAGCTGCGGCTTCAGGCCGTTTTCGACCGAACTCAGCGCCTCGCGCAGGTTTCCCGCCTCCGCCTGGATCTGGAAGGGCGAGTCGTCGAGCAGGCGCTTCAGCCCCTCGCGAAACAGCTTGTTCGAGTCGATGAGAAAAGCGCGCACTGTGTCCATTGTCCGCTCCCGCAATTTTGAACCGAGCATCATCAGGCGATGGCCGACGGTAGGGCCGGTGGTGGCCGCTGCACGAAGGAAGATCCCGACGCATTGGCGACTGGCCGATTACCCCCCGACAGCTTCGGCAGGCCGTTATTTAGGGGGAGGTTACCCCCGTGTCGCGACCTACGGTACCACTCTACAGAGTTAAAAGAAGAACGCATTGGGCATATGCGCAAAGCCCCGCCGGGATTCCCGGTTCCAAAGATATCACAGCAGCGAACATTGCACTGCTCGAAGGCATTAACTGGTTTGTTAACCACCACTTATTTGCGTATGGCTTCGCCTCATAAGCGAGATATGTCGGATTTCTCTTACACGAAGTTGAAGTGACGGCCTCCTACGGTGGTGATGCCAACAGATAACCCGAATGGAGACCCCCACCGTTCGATATAGGGAGCACCCCGGCCATGGCGCTAAGGCTTGACCGGGAATGGCCGTGCGTGCGCTTTTTCCCGCTGCAACCCCGATGGCGGCGATGGGCCGAGGACGGGGTTGGGGCGGGGTCGGGACTGGAATGGGCTGGCAGATCATCGCCGCCGCAATGGCGGGCTATCTGGCGCTGCTGGGGCGCAGCGCCTGGAAGCAGGGGGAATTCCGCCAGTTCCTGCGCAGCCTCGCCATCGTCGCCGTGCTCTGCGCCCTGCTGGCCGGCACGGTCGCGGTGGCGATGTTGCTCGACAGGCCATAGAAGCGCGCCGCGCCCCCTCCAGGCATACCAACCCGCACAAACGAAAAGGGCGCCGGCGGTTTCCCGCCGGCGCCCCTGTTCCCGTGCCGCAGGCGATCAGCCGAGCGGGATCGCCACGAAGCGCAGGTCGCCCTTGCGGTCGACCAGCAGCAGGACGGACTTCTTGCTCTGCTCCTTGGCCTTCTGGACCTTGGCGGTGACGTCCTCCGGCTTGCGGACCTCTTCCTGTCCAACCTCCAGGATGACGTCGCCGGCGCGCAGGCCCTTTTCCGCGGCGGTGGAGTTGCCGGCCACCTCGGTGATGACCACGCCCTTCAGGTCGGGCTTGATATCGAACTGCTGGCGCAGTTCCGGGGTGATGCCGGTCAGCTTCATGCCGAGCGATTCGGTCGGCTTCTGGGCCGGAGCCTTGTCCTTCGGCTGCTGCTTCTCGTCCGGGTTGGCGGCGAGCAGGCCCTGCTCCTCCGCGGCTTCCAGCTCGCCCACCTTGACCTGCACGGTCTGGGACTTGCCCTTGCGCCAGATCTCGACCGGGACGGCCCGGTCGATGGAGGTTTCGGCGACGACGCGCGGCAGGCGCCGCATCTCGTCGATCTCCTTGCCGTCGAACTTCGTCACCACGTCGCCGGCCTGGATGCCGGCCTTGGCGGCCGGGCCGTCCGGGGTGACAGAGGCGACCAGCGCGCCCTTGTGGCCGGGCAGGCCGAGGCTCTCGGCGATCTCCGGCGTGATCGCCTGGATGCGCACGCCCAGCCAGCCGCGGCGGGTCTTGCCGTATTCCTTCAGCTGCGCCACCACCTGCTTGGCCAGATTGGCCGGGATGGCGAAGCCGATGCCGACCGACCCGCCCGACGGCGAGAAGATGGCGGTGTTGATGCCGATGACCTCGCCGTTCAGGTTGAACATCGGGCCGCCGGAATTGCCGCGGTTGATCGAGGCGTCGGTCTGCAGGAAGTCGTCGTAGGGACCGGCGTCGATGTTGCGCTGGCGCGCCGAGATGATGCCGGCGGTGACCGAGCCGCCCAGGCCGAACGGGTTGCCGATCGCCAGCACCCAGTCGCCGACGCGCATGGCGTCGCTGTCGCCGAAGGGCACGGCGACCAGCGGGTGGGTGGTATTGATCTTCAGCAGGGCAAGGTCGGTCTTGCTGTCCTTGCCGACCAGTTCCGCCTTGATGTTGGTGTCGTCCTGCAGGATGACGGTGATCTCGTCGGCGTCCTGAACGACGTGGTTGTTGGTGACCACATAGCCGTTCTTGGCGTCGATGATGAAGCCGGAGCCCAGCGAGGTCGCCTTGCGCTGCGGCTGGTCCTGCTGCTGCTGGCGGTCGAAGAAGTCCCGGAAGAAATCCTCGAAGGGCGAGCCCGGCGGGAATTGCGGAATCTCCGGCCGCGGCCCCTGCGGACGCTGCGGCGCGCTCTGGCTGGTGGAGATGTTGACGACCGCCGGCAGCAGCTTTTCCGCCAGATCGGCGAAGCTGCCGGGCGCGTTGCGGTTGGGGGCCGCCGCCTGGGCCTGGGCCGGCGCGGCGGTGAAGGCGCCGATGACGGCGCCGCCGCCGATGACCGACGCCATGCCCCAGACGATGGCGGCGGCAAGCGGCCGGACGCCCGCCTTACGCGACCGGGCCCCGGCCACGGCGCCCCGCGCGGCGGGTTCGAATTTTGGTATGCGAATCAACGTGCTCTCCCTACCAGACGTCCGGCCGGTTCCAAGGACGGGAGCGGCCGCCCAGTTCTGGGCCATATATGTGTTGGTCCAAGAGTATGGCCGCAAGATGGCGCGCCGGTCCAGTCGGCACCAGCGGAAATCACAAGCCCGCCGAATTCTTTCCAATCCTGCCGCGCGCCTTGACCCCGGCAAAGGAACGGCCGGATCGGGGAGCCCCCGATCCGGCCGCATTCCGTTCGTACGCGGAGCTTCGGCCTTACTGCGCCGGAGCGGCGGCAGGAGCCGGCTGGCTGGCCTGCGGGGCAGCCTGCTGGTTGGCCTGCGCCGGGGCCGGAGCGCCCCCGGACTGCGGCCCCGGCCCGGCGAAGTAGCGGAAGAACTCGCCGTTCGGCGACAGCACCATGGTGGTGTCGGTGCCGTTCAGCGACTTCCGGTAGGCCTCCAGCGAGCGGTAGAAGCCGTAGAAGTCGGGATCCTGCGACGTCGCCTCGGCCATCAGCTTCAACGCGGTGTTGTCGCCTTCGCCTCGCAGGATCTGCGCGTCGCGCTGGGCCTCGGCGATGATGACCGTGCGTTCGCGTTCGGCGCGCGACTTGATCTGCTGCGACTGCTCCTGGCCCTGGGCTCGCGCCTCGGACGCTTCGCGTTCGCGCTCGGAGCGCATGCGGGCGAAGATCGACTGGCTGGTTTCCTCCGGCAGGTCGGCGCGGCGGATGCGCACGTCGACGATCTCGATGCCGAAGCGCTTGGCCTCGTCGTTCACCTGCGACTTGATGTCGGTCATGATGCGGGCGCGCTCGTCCGACAGGACGGCCAGCACCGTGACGTTGCCGAGCACGCGGCGGAGCGCCGAGTTGACGATGGAGTTCAGGCGGGTTTCGGCCACCGCCTCGGTCCCGGCGGTCTGGTAGAAGCGCAGCGGGTCCTGGATGCGGTAGCGGGCGAAGGCGTCGACGTCCAGGCGCTTCTGGTCGGCCAGGATCACCTGCTCCACCGGCGGATCGAGGTCGAGCACGCGGCGGTCGAGAAGGCGGACCTCCTGGATGAAGGGGATCTTGGCCTGCAGACCCGGCTCCTGGATCACCCGGCGCGGTTCGCCGAACTGCAGGATCAGCGCCTGCTGCGCCTCGTTGACGGTGAACAGGGACGACGAGGCGACGATGCCAAGGGCGACGATGCCGATGCCGACGATTGCGAGGGTGCGGTTCATGATGCGATCCTCCTCACTGGCCGGACAGGAGCTGGTTCTGCGGCAGCGAAGACAGCGGCTGGGGCTGCGTCTGCGTGCCGGGGCGCGGCCCGCCCTGGTTGCCGCCGGAATTGGCCGGCGGGGCCTGGCGCGGCGCCTGCTGCGGAGCCGGCGCGGCGTTCGGGGCCAGCTGGTTCAGCGGCAGGTATGGCACGACGTTCTGCGCCGATCCCTCCACGATGATCTTGTTCCGGCCGCGGAGGATCTCCTCCATCGTCTCCAGATACATGCGGCGGGCGGTGACGTCCTTGTTCTGCGCATAGGCCTCGTAGACCTTGCGGAAGCGCTCGGCGTCACCCTGGGCCAGGCTGACCACCTGCTCGCGATAGGCCGACGCCTCCTGCACCAGACGTTCCGCCTCGCCTCGGGCGCGCGGGATGATGTCGTTGCGGTAGGCTTCCGCCTCGTTGCGGGCGCGTTCGCGGTCGGCGCGGGCGCGCTGCACGTCGTTGAAGGCGTCGATGACCGGAGCCGGCGGGTCGGCCTTCTGCAGCTGGACCTGGGTGATCTCGATGCCCGACTGGTATTCGTCCAGCATGGTCTGGAGCAGCTGGCGGGTCGAGGTTTCGATCTGCTGGCGGGCCTCGGTGAGGGCGGGCTGCAGGTCGGTGCGGCCGATCACCTCGCGCATCGCGCTCTCGGCGGCCTTCTTGACCGTCGATTCCGGATCGCGGATCTTGAACAGGTAGTTGCCCGCGTCCTTGATGACCCAGAACACCGTGAAGTCGATGTCGACGATGTTCTCGTCGCCGGTCAGCATCAGGGATTCGTCCGGCACGTCGCGGTCGTTGCGGCCGGTACCCGCGGAGGAGCGGTAGCCGACCTCGATCCGGTTGACGCGCGTCACCTTCGGCAGCAGCACCGTCTCGATCGGCGACGGCAGGCGGTAGCGCAGACCGGGCTGTTCGGTGCGCGTCCATTCGCCAAAGCGCAGGACCACGCCCTGCTCGTCCGCCTCGACGCGGTAGATACCGCTGGCGAGCCAGATCAGGGCAAGCACGCCCACGACCACGGCCACGCCCCGGCCGCTGCCGAAGCCGCCGGGCATGGCGCGGCGCAGGCGGTCCTGGCTGCGGCGCAGCAGATCCTCAAGGTCGGGAGGCTGCGGGCCGCCGCCGCCGCCGCCATTTCCCCCACCCTGGGGGCGGCCCCACGGATTCCCGGGACCGTTGTTGCCCGGCGGGGGACCCCAGGGACCGCCGCCGCCGCCGCCCCCACCTTGATTGTTCCACGGCATCCGAGTGTGTCCCCCTTACTTCGTGATTCGTCCCATGATGTGAAAGCGCGCTGGCATGGCCCCGCACCTCCCTTTACCGATGTCGTCCGTCGGTCCTATAGTCCCCCATACCCTTAGGCAAGGATTCCACCAACGGATATCCGCCAATATCGGGAAGATAGCGGAGTTTTCAACCATGGCGCAGATCAGCGAAGCTCAAGTCATGCAGGCGCTGAAGACCGTCGTCGACCCGGACCGGGGCGCCGACATCGTCAGTTTGGGCATGTTGTCGGGCCTCGTGGTGCGTGACGGCCATGTCGCCTTCTCCATCGAAGTCGACCCCAAACGCGGCGCCCAGGCGGAGCCGCTGCGCCACGCCGCCGAGAAGGCGGTGGACGCCCTCCCCGGCGTTCTGTCGGTCACCGCCGTGCTGACCGCCCACCGGGCCGCTCCCCAGGCCGCACCGCAGCAAGGCCATTCGCATGGCGGGCACGGCCACTCGCACGGCCACTCACATGGGCATTCCCATGGCGCGGCGCCGCAGGGCGACCCGCAGAAGCCGCTGGTCCCCGGCGTGAAGGCCATCGTCGCCGTCGCCTCGGGCAAGGGCGGCGTCGGCAAATCGACCACCTCGGCCAACCTCGCGCTGGCGCTGGCCGCCAACGGGCTGAAGGTCGGGCTGCTCGACGCCGACATCTACGGCCCGTCGATGCCGCGCATGATGGGAATCGCCGGCCGTCCCAACAGCCCCGACGGCAAGCGCCTGGAGCCGATGGAGAATTTCGGCGTCAAGGTAATGTCCATGGGCTTCCTGGTGGCCGAGGACACGCCGATGATCTGGCGCGGCCCCATGGTGATGAGCGCGCTGCAGCAGATGCTGCGCGACGTCAACTGGGGCACGCTCGACATCCTGGTGGTGGACATGCCGCCCGGCACCGGCGACGCCCAGCTGACCATGGCCCAGCAGGTGCCGCTGGCCGGCGCGGTGATCGTCTCCACCCCGCAGGACATCGCCTTGCTGGACGCCCGCAAGGGGCTGAACATGTTCCGCCGCGTCGATGTGCCGGTTTTGGGCATCATCGAGAACATGAGCTATTTCTGCTGCCCCAACTGCGGCCACCGCACCGACATCTTCAGCCACGGCGGCGCCCGCAAGGAGGCCGACGATCTGGGCATGGAGTTCCTGGGCGAGATCCCGCTGCACCTGTCGATCCGCGAGACCTCCGACCAGGGACAGCCGATCGTGGTGTCGCAGCCGGAGTCCGAGCACGCCCAGGCCTACCGCCGCATCGCCACCCGCCTGTGGGAAAAGATCGGCGGCGGCACCGGCGGGCGCGCCGCCCCGCGCATCGTGGTGGAGTGAGGGGAGCGGGCGCTCCTTTGACCGGTTGAATGGCGGCCGAGGGGGCCGGCGGCGGAGAATGCTCCGCCGCCGGCCCCCGACGCTCCATCCGACGCCCCGCATATTGCGGTGAGCCGGCATATCTCCGGAACCGCGCCTGCGCTCCGAAACGCTGGAGCGATGACGCCATACAATTCGATACTACAAATCGACGCCCCTGAAGACGGTCTTCCATGTACCGGAAAAATCGTCCGGTGAAAGGCTTCCTTGAAAGCCACGCCCACCTGAAAAACCCACAGCCCTGACATAAAAATGAAAAATGCAAATTGTCCTGCATTTTTGAAATTGATGCTTTTATGAACGTTTAACTTTTCTCTGTACGGAAAGCATAATTCATTTTACCCGCATTTCCGCCCAAACCGTGACCCTTAAGAATCATCTCCACTGTTCTAGGCCGCGGTTCATTGACCGAGGCAGAGGGTTGGCTTTCACTTCCCTTCACTATCCATTTGGAAAATGCCGGGAAAAACCCTTCTGCAAGGAAATTCCATGCCATGGATTCACTCCATCCTCGATCAGGCACCAGAGATTGCCTTATTTCTTTCCGTCGCAGGCGGCTATTGGATCGGCAAGTTCCAGTTCGGTAAATTCCAGCTCGGGGAAGTGGCCGGTTGCCTGTTGGTCGCGGTGGCGATCAGCCAAATCGGCGTCTCGATCGACGACGGCGTAAAATCGTTCCTGTTCGCCTTGTTCATCTATGCGGTCGGCTTCGAATGCGGCCCGACGTTCTTTCAATCGCTCGACCGGAAGTCGATCCGCGAAGTCCTCCTCGCGGTCGTTCTCGCGGCCAGCGGCTTGATCACGGTCATCGTCATGGCCCATCTGTCGAGTCTCGACAAAGGCCTGGCCGCGGGCATCGCGTCCGGCGGGTTGACCCAGTCGGCCATCATCGGCACCGCCAGCTCGGCCATCGGCAAGCTCGCGCTGCCCGCGGAGGAGATTCAGCGCCTCCAAAACAACGTCGCGGTCGGCTATGCCGTCACCTACATCTTCGGAACGCTCGGCCCCATTCTGGTCTGCGTCAACCTGCTGCCCTGGATGATGAAGCGCAGCATCCGCGACGACGCCATCAAGGCGCAAACGGCGATGCTGGCCGGCACCCATCCTCTGGGGCCCGGCGAGCAGTACGCCATGAGGGCCCTGGTCGGCCGCCTCTACCGGATCGAACAGGCGGCGGGGCGGACGGTGGCGGAGATCGAGGCGGCCGCCGCCAACGGCCCGGTCAGCATCGAACGCGTGAAGCGCAACAACATGCTGATCGGCCTGCAGCCGACCCTGCGGCTGCAAACGGGGGACATCATTCTGCTGGTTGGACGGCGTGCCGGGGTGGTCGGTCTGGCCGGCACTCTCGGAGTGGAGCTTCGAACCTCGCGGGGCATGGACGTCATCATGCTGGAGCGGGACGTGGTCATCACCAACCCGGCCTACACCCACCGCACCGTCGCGGAGATCCGCAGGGCTACGGCGGACATCCAGCATCATGGCGTCTATGTGACCGGCGTGAAGCGGAGCGGTGTCCCGCTGACGCTCACCCCCAACACCGTGATCGAGTCCGGCGACATCGCCACGCTCTATGGCTCCGCGAAGGATGTGCAGCGCGTCGCCAAGTCGGTGGGGACGGACATCATCCCAAGCGACATCACCGACTGGATCTACCATGGCCTGGGGCTGGTGCTCGGCCTGCTCATCGGCCTGGCCGAGATCCGCATCGGCGACATTCCGCTGACGCTGGGCGGCGGCGGCGGCGCCCTGCTGGCCGGTCTGCTGTTCGGCTGGTACCGCACCCGCAACCTCACCATCGGCAACATGCCCGTGCCGGCCATGACGGCGCTGCGCGACCTGGGCATTGCCGGCTTCATCGCCGTGGTCGGCCTTCAATCCGGCCGGCAGGCGGTGAGCACGGTCGCCGAGAGCGGCTTGAGCATCTTCCTGGCCGGCGTGGTGGTGACGCTCGTTCCGTTGCTGATCACCCTGCTCGTCGGCCGTTACCTGCTGCGCTACGACAATGCGGCCATCTTCGCCGGCGCGCTGGCCGGTGCGCGAAGCGCCAACCCGGCCTTCGGCGAGGTGCTCACCCAGGCCGGCAACTCGATCCCGACCGTCCCCTTCGTCATCACCTACGCGCTGGCGAACATCCTGCTGACCCTGCTGGGGCCGCTGGTCGTGGCCTTCGTGTGAGCCACAGCATCGGCACGGCGGCAGGGCCGCCGCGGGGCGGCTCCGGGTCACGCCGCGGCCACCTCTGTCCGCAGGATCGGGGCCGGCGCCTCCTCACCCGTAGCGCCGCAACGCCTCCACCGTCAGCCCCAGGCCGACGGAGCCGAAGATGTTGCCTTCCACCACCCGCGCGTCCGGCGCCTCGGCCAGGATGGCGGCGCGCACCTGCGGCAGCAGGGTGGAGCCGCCGGTCAGGAACACCGCGTCGATGCGGTCGGCGGTCACGCCCGCATCAGCCAGACAGTCGCGGATGCGCGAACCGATGCGGGCGGCGAGCGAGCCGGTGGCCAGGTTCAGCGCCTCCCGGTCCACCGCCAGGGAAAGGTCTCCGTCGCCCCAGTCCAGCACGAGATCCGCCGCCGGCCGGTCGGACAGGGCGATCTTGGTGCGCTCCACCGCCATGGCCAGCGCGTGGCCCTGACGGTGCTCGATGATGCCGATAAGGCGCTCGATCTTCTCCGGCTCGGCGGAATCCCGCCGCAGGCGTTCCAACTCGGCCATCGCCTTGGCGGTGTAGAGGAAGTTGATCTTCGACCAGGTCGCCAGATCGAAATAGATGCTGCGCGGCGCCAGCAGACCGGCGCGCTTCATCGCGCTGCCCAGCCCCAGTTCCGGCATGGCGGTGGCGAGGCTGAGGTCGCGGTCGAAGTCTGTGCCGCCGACGCGGATGCCGTCATTGGCCAGGATGTCGCCGGCCCGGTCGGCCTTGCCCCGCCGCTCCGGCCCGATGCGCACGACCGAGAAGTCCGAGGTGCCGCCGCCGATGTCGGCGATCAGCGCAAGTTCCTCCCCCGCCACCTGCTGCTCGTAGTCGAG
Source organism: Azospirillum ramasamyi (assembly GCF_003233655.1). NCBI lineage: Bacteria > Pseudomonadati > Pseudomonadota > Alphaproteobacteria > Rhodospirillales > Azospirillaceae > Azospirillum > Azospirillum ramasamyi. The sequence goes on along the minus strand of NZ_CP029833.1, from coordinate 503,368 downwards.
CGCCGCGGCGATGGGTTCGAACTGGAAGGAGACGTTGCGGAAGCCGGCGGCGCGCGCGATCTGGCCGAGCGCCTCCTCCGCCGCGGCGTCGCCGGCCGGGTCGCCGTCGACGAAATGGACCGGGCGCCCGACCACCACGTCGCCCAGTTCGCCGCCCAGCGCCTGTTCGGCCCGCGCCTTCACCAGATCGAGGAAGGTGCCGATCACCGCGCGGAAGCTGATCCGGCCCTTGCGGAGCGCGGTGTCGGCGTCGATCAGGTCGGTGCCGAGCATCGACTTGATCGAGCGCATCAGCCGCCCTTCCACCCCCGACACATAGGCGTCGACGGCCTCCTGGCCGATGGTGGTCCGGTCATGCTCGAAATCGAAGAACACCGCCGTCGGCAGGGTGGTGCGCACGCCATCGAGCGCCAGCAGCCGGAAACCGCCGGAATCCTGCACGCCCAGCGTCGTGTTCGAGGTGCCGAAATCGAGTCCGCACGCCGTCATGTCCCGCCTCCTGCCCGGATGACCGCTGCGGCCACCCGCCGCACCGGAAAAGGGGCGAGCGTATAACGGCTCCCGGCCACGGGATCAAGGCCGCCGGATCAAGGCCGCCGGATCAGGGCGCAGGATCAGGCCGTCGGATCAGGCCGTCGGATCAGGGCCGCCGCCGGAGGATCGGATGCGGTGTCACCGGGCGTGCAGCTTCCGCCCGTTGCCCAGCGGACGGCTGGCCAGCAGCACCGGCAGCATGAACAGGGTCAGGTTGGTCCAGGAAATGGGGCTGCGCGGCGGCTTCGGTTCGATCCAGCCGCCGCTGGCGCCCTGATATTCCGGCATCGCGGTCATCACGCCGCCCGAGGTGGCGGGGGCGGAGCGGTTCTGGAACATGTCCCGCTCGATGGTGTGGGCGAGCGCCCGCTCGGTCAGCTGCGGGGCCATGGCGTTGCTGACCGCGGCGATGCGGGCCTCGGTGCCGACGAAGCGTTCGCGTTCCGGTTTGCGGGCGAGCGCCAGGATGGCGGCGGCGACCTCCTCCGGCGGGTGGATGGGGTTCAGCGGCTTGACCGCCCGGCCGGTGTAGTTGGCGGCATGCTGCCACAGCGGCGTGTCGATCGACGCCGGCATGACCATGCAGACATGGATGCCCGGCTCGTCCACCAGCTCCTGCCGCAGCGATTCTGAAAAGCCGCGCACCGCGAACTTCGCGGCGGTGTAGGGCGTGGCATAGCGCTGGCCGATGTTGGACACCATCGACCCGGTGTTGATGATGATGCCCTCCCCGCGGTCGAGGAAATGGGGCAGCACGGCGCGGCAGCCATGGACGGTACCAAGCAAATCGGTGCGCACCACCTGCTCGAACACGTCGTCGGGGATGTCCTCGAACCGGCCGAAGGCGATGACGCCGGCATTGTTGACCCAGATGTCGATGCCGCCGAAGGTTTCGACGGCGCGGTCGGCCAGACGCTGCACGGCGCGCTGGTCGGTGACGTCGGTCGGAACCACCATCGCCCGGCCGCCGGCCTCCACGCACTCCCCCGCCACCTCGTGCAAGGCGGCCTGCCGGCGGGCCGCCAGGATCACCGCAGCGCCCTGGCGCGCGAACTCCAGCGCGGTCGCCCGCCCGATGCCGCTGGATGCGCCCGTGATGACCACCACCTTGTCGCCCATGCCGTCATCTGGCCGCTTCGCCATGACCGCTTTCCTTTCGTCGAAATCCCGTCCTTGGGCCGTACAACAGCGGGACATGCGGAAAATCTCGGCCGCCGCTCCCGCTCCGCCGACGGTTGCGGCCGATGCGCCCGATCGGCCAGCGGTCTGGAGAAGCGGGCGCGAACCGGCTACAGTCACGGGCGGAGTAAGGATTTCGTCCTCAACGATCGTGGAGCGGGCGCGGTGCCGGCGAGAGAGCTTGACGTGAAGGGGTTGCATTGCCCATTGCCCATCCTGCGCACGCGGGCCCTGCTCGACCGCATGGAGCCGGGGGAGGAACTGGTGGTCCAGGCGACCGACCCGGCCTCGGTCATCGACTTCAAGCATTTCTGCAACACGACCGACAACGCCCTGCTGTCGCACGAGACCCTGCCCGACGAGGTCCACAAGACCGTCTTCGTCTACCGCATCCGCCGGGGCGGCTGAGGCGCCCGTCCACGCCCCCACCCCGCCGTTCCGCGAAAGGTCCGCCCCGATGCCGCTTCCCCCCGCCTCCCCGCCGCCCCTGCGCCCCGGCGCCGTGATCCACGGCCCCGGTTCCTACGGCGTCGACGCGCTGCTGGACGGCTTCACGGCGGAGCTGAAGCGGCGCGGCTTCCGCGTCGGCGGGCTGATCCAGCGCAACCACGGGCCGGGCGACGACTGTGCGGAGCGGATGGAGCTGGTCGACGTCGCGACCGGGCGGGCCTATGACATCACCCAGCGGCTGGGGCGGGAATCGCAATCCTGCCGCGTCGATCCCACCGGCGTGGCGGAGGCCAGCCAGGCCATCCGCAACGCGGTCGCCGCGAAGGTCGATCTGCTGGTCATCAACAAGTTTGCCGGGCTGGAGTCGCACGGCGACGGCCTGTCGGACGAGATGCTGACGGCGATCGCGGAAGGCATCCCGCTGCTGACCAGCGTCGGCAGCCGCTATCTCAACGAATGGCAGTCCGCCACCGGCGGCTTCTGCGACCTGCTGTCGCCCACCGCCGACGCGCTGTGGCGCTGGTGGGGGCCGCAGCGGATGTACCCGGATCTGGTGCAGGGCGTCGCCGACGCCGAGGTCCGCCGCGTCGTCACCGGCGACAAGTGGGTGCTGGTGGAAACCGGCCAGGGGCTCGGCGTCGCCGCCCGGCAGGCGCCGGCGGCGGAGGAGGAGGATCCGTGGCGCTGGGCCGGCCGGTCCTTGCGCGATCTCGCCGCCATGGCCGCGCAATCGTGGGATCCGCTGGAGATCGCGGTGGGCGTTGCCGCGCTGAACGCACACTACAACCGGCCCGATGTGGCCGGCATTCCCGGCAACGGGCTGGACCTGTTCGCTTCGGTGGAGGGGCGCGTCGTGGTGGTCGGCGGCTTCCCGCAGGTCGCCAGCCGGATGCCGCGCGCCCAGGTGATCGACATGACCCCGCAGGAGGGCGAGCATCCGGAGGCCGCCTGCGACTGGCTTCTTCCGGGCGCGGAGGCGGTGGCCGTCACCGCCTCGGCCTTCGCCAACCGCACCCTGCCCCGCCTGCTGCGGGTGTCGGCCGGGGCGCGGGTGGCGATGATCGGCCCCGGCACGCCGCTGACCCCGCGCCTGTTCGACTACGGCCTCGACGTGCTGGCCGGCTTCGTCGTCACCGACCGCGAGGCGGTGGTCCGCACCATCGCCGCCGGCGGCGGCTCGCGCGATTTTCATCCCCATGGCCGGATGGTCACCCTGCACCGGCCACCCCACTCTTAACAGAACAAGAAAACCGGAGGAGTAGAGACCCCATGGCCGATCTGGACCACCAGACCCGCATCGAACTGGAAGCCGCGGCATTCCGCGGCCTGGTCGAGCACCTGCGCAAGCGTACCGACGTGCAGAACATCGACCTGATGAACCTCGCCGGCTTCTGCCGCAACTGCCTGTCCAAATGGTACGCGGCGGCGGCCAAGGAGCGCGGCGTCGCGCTGTCGGACGAGGACGCCCGCATCGCCGTCTACGGCATGCCCTATTCCGAATGGAAGCAGAAGCACCAGAAGGACGCCAGCCCCGAGCAGCAGCAGAAGTTCGAGGACACCAAGCCGCTGCACGCGGAGATCAGCGGGCACCGGTAAGGCACGGCGTCAGGAAAGCGGGGGCCTCTCCCGTCCCGAGGCTGGCGGCCCGGGACGGGAGAAGGCGCCGGAATGCGCGGCAAGCGCCCGCCGGCCGGCGGGCAGGCAGGGTCGAAGCCCCGGGGACGCGCTTCAGTCCCGCGCCACGATGGGGCTCAGCTTGTAGCGGGCGGCGACGCTCTCCAGCCGGCCGTCGGCCTTGATGGCGGCGACGAAGGCATTCACCCGCTCCAGCCACGCCGCGTCGCCCGGCGCCACCGCATAGGCGTAGGGCGTCGGCTGGACCGGCATGTCCGGCACGACCAGCCGGGCCCAGGGATGGAAGGCCAGCATGCGCTGGCCATAGGGATAATCGGTCAGGAAGGCGTCGGCGCGGCCGGCCTGCACCTCCTCCTCGCGTTCCTGCGGGCGGGTGACGGCGACGATGCGGGCGGCCTTCATCGCGCTGCGGGCATAGCCGTCCATGTAGGTGTCCTTCTGCACCGCCAAGACGTTGCCGCTGCGGTCCAGATCCTCCCAGCGCCGGATGGTGTCGTTGGTCTGGGTGGTCACCGCATAGATGCCGCTGCGCAGATAGGGCTGGCTGAAGGCCACGCGCTGCGCCCGCGCCGGGGTGGCGCCGATGGCGAACATGCCGATGTCGCAACGGTCTGCCAGCAGATCGTCGATGAAGCGGGGAAAGCTGCTCTCCACCACCGTCAACTGCACGCCGAGATCGTCGGCGAAGGCCCGCGCCATCTCGGCGTCCAGCCCCTCCAGCGCGCCGGTCCGCGGATTCCGGAACGAGATCGCGTAGTAATCGGGCCAGGAGCAGACACGAAGTTGCTTCTGCTCTGCAATTTTATGAAGTCTCCCATCCTTCTCAATCGCTGAAGCGGTATTGCCGGCAGCCGGAGAGAACAGAATTGCACAGCAGACAGCCAAAACGATACGCGTCTCCATATCACACCTTTCGTTAACCACTCGGACCTGTTCTTTGACGCCGCCGTGCAATGCAATACGGGGGACGCGGCATACTAACATCGACCGCATGAGAACGGCAGTGAATGCTTGGCGTATGGTCCGCGCAGCTGCTATTGTCGGGAGCGTCGATCTCGACCGGGACCGCCGGGCCGCATACGGATGACAACGCCGCAAGACCACGCTGCCTGACCGAACCCGTTCGACCACACCTGACCGCCCGGAACGCACGCCCTGCTCCATCGCCCAGCAAAAGCGGATCCAAAGGGTCTTTTCCAGAAGCGCGGCGGCATCATCGCCTTTGCCCTTCTGGCCGTCTTCGCCCTGTTGGTCAATCAGGGGCAACAGCTGATCGCCGCGCGCGAGGCGGCGCTCGACACCGCGGAGATCAATCTCGCCAGCCTTGCCGCGGCGCTGGAGGTGTCGACCACCCGCACGGTGCAGTCGGTCGACGTCACGCTGTCGGCCATCGTCGATTCACTGTCCGACGCCAGCTGGACGGGCGAGGACGGCCGGACCGGTCCCGACCTGTCCGCGCTCCTGACCGACCGGCTGCGGCGGTCGCCGCATCTGCGGGGCCTGACCCTGCTCGACCGCACCGGCCGCATCCTCGCCACGACCGAGGGGGCGCATCCCGCCGACGCCTATCTGACGGAGCTGGACGCCTTCCGCCAGCAGGCCGCCGGCCAGAACAGGGGGCTGGTGATCGGCGACCCGCGGCCGGGCCGCGGCCTGCTCGACCGCGCTGCCGGAGGGGAGCGGTCCGGGCGCTGGCTGCTGCCGATGAGCCGCGCGCTGCGCGATGCGGACGGCATGCTGCATGCGGTGGTCGTCGCCACCGTCAATCCCGACTATTTCCAGGGCCTGTACCGTGCGGTCCAGGGCGGCGACGACGCCGCGGTGGGCGACCGCATCGCGCTCTACCGGTATGACGGCACGCTGCTGACCGTCCAGCCGCAGGCGGGGGAGGAGATCGGCCACTCCTTCTCCGAGACGCCGCTGTTCCGCCAGCGCCTGCCCCAGGCCGAATACGGCGTGTTCAGCCACTCCGGCACCGATATCGGCGCCGGTCCCGACACGCGCATCGTCGCCTACCGGACGACCCCGGTCTGGCCGCTGGTGCTGACGGTCAGCGTGCGGCAGGACGCCGTGCTTGCCGTATGGCGCCACAATCTGCGGATGGCGGCCCTGCTCTCGGGCGGCATGATCCTGCTGCTCGGGCTGTTCGGCCTGCTGCTGGCGCGGTCGCTCGCCGCCCAGCGCCGCCAGGACGAGGAGTTGGAGGCGGCGAACGCCCGCCTGTCCGCCATCGTCGACACCGCGGCGGAAGGCATCGTCACCGCCCGGCCCGACGGGGTGATCGAAGCCGCCAATCCGGCCGCCCACGCCATCTTCCGCTGCGCGCCGGGCGGGCTGGTCGGCCGGCCGGTGACGGAGCTGCTGCCCGCCGACAAGCGCGAGGCCGCCGCCCGCATCCTGTTGGAGATCGCGCGCGGCCGCCGTCCGATGGACACCGCCACCCGCGGAGAAACCGCGGCGATCAGGCCGGCGGCGGACGGCGAGGAGAGCTTCCCGCTGGCCTATTCCATGGCGCTGGTGAAGACCGCGGCCGGGCCGCTCTTCGCCGCCATCCTGCGCGACCTGACGGAGGCGAAGCGGCTGGAGCACACGCTGCGCGACGCCAAGGAGCGGGCGGAGGACGGACAGCGCATCAAGATGGAATTCCTCGCGACGATGAGCCACGAGATCCGCACGCCGATGAACGGGGTGATCGGCATGGCCGGGCTGCTGCTCGACACGCCGATGGAGGCGGAGCAGCGCACCTATGCCGAAACCATCCGCGATTCCGCCGAATCGCTGCTGGTCGTCATCAACGACATCCTGGATTTCTCGAAGATCGACGCCGGCCGCCTGGATCTGGAGGTCGGTGAGTTCGAACTGGTGCCGATGGTCGAAAGCGTGGCGGAAATCCTGGCCCCGCGCGCGGCGGCCAAGGGGCTGGACCTTGCCAGCTTCGTGCCGCCCAACCTGCGCGGCGCCTTGCTGGGCGATGCCGGGCGGCTGCGCCAGATCCTGCTGAACCTCGCCGGCAACGCGGTGAAGTTCACCGACAGCGGCAGCGTCACCATCCTGCTGAGCGAGGAGCCGGCCGATCCCGGCCAGCCGGCGGGGGACGGCGTCCGCGTCCGCTTCGAAGTGCGCGACACCGGCATCGGCATCCCCGAGGAGGAACGCCCCCGCCTGTTCGCCATGTTCACCCAGGTCGATTCGTCCCCCGCGCGGCGCCATGGCGGCACCGGCCTGGGTCTGGCGATCTGCAAGCGGCTGGCGGAGCTGATGGGCGGCCGCATCGGGGTGGAGAGCCAGCCGGGCGCCGGAAGCACGTTCTGGGTGTCGATCCCGCTGAAGCGCGGCGCCGGCAGCGCCCACCCGCCGGCTCCCGCCGGCAACTGGGCCGGCCGCCGCCTGCTGCTGGTCGACGACATCGCGGTCAACCGCGACCTGCTGACCCGGCAACTGGACGGCTTCGGCATCGTGACCGAGACGGCGGAGAACGGCGAGGAGGCGCTGGACCGGCTGGCCGCCGCCGTCCGCGAGGGCCGTCCGTTCGACGCCGCCATCCTCGACCACCGCATGCCGGGGCTGACCGGGCCGGAGGTGGCGCGGCGCATCCGCGCCAATCCCGCGCTGGCCGGGATCCGTCTGGCGCTGGCCTCGTCCCACAGGCTGGAGGGGCAGGAACCGGAGAGGGCGCCGGTCGATACCCATCTGCCGAAGCCGATCCGCTTCAGCACGCTGTGCCATTGCCTTGCCCGCCTGCTGGAACCGCAATCGGGACCGGAATCCTCGGCGGCGCCCGCTGACTGGCCGGCACCCGCGCGGACCGGCAACGTCATCCCCCTCCCCGTGCGGCCCCCCGCCGGTCCGGCGGCTCCGCCCGACGGCAAGCCGCGGGTCCGCGTGCTGGTGGCGGAGGACAATCCGGTCAACCAGCAGCTGACGCTGGCGCTGCTGCGCCGTGCCGGCCACAGCGCGGAGGCGGTGTCCAACGGCGAGGAGGCGGTGGAGGCGGTGGAGGCCCGCCGCTACGATCTGGTGCTGATGGACGTCCAGATGCCGGTGATGGACGGGCTGGAGGCGACACGGCGCATCCGCCGGCTGTCCGGCGCGGCCATGCGCATCCCCATCGTGGCGCTGACCGCCAACGCCATGCAGGGCGACGCCGCCATCTGCCTGGAGGCCGGCATGGACGACTATCTGTCCAAGCCGATCAATGCCCGCAAGCTGCTGGACACCATCACCCGCTTCGCGAAGCCGGCCGGCGGGGAGGATGGCGGCCCCGGAGGCGGTCCAGCCGGCCCGCCCCCCTCTCCGCCGGCCGAACCGGAACCGCCCGCCGTCAACGTGGAGAAGATCGGGGAATTGCGCGACTCCCTGGGCGCGGACGGCTTCGCCCTGCTGCTGGAAACCTTCTTCAGCGACAGCCCCATGCATCTAGACCTGCTGCGCGGCGCCATCGACCGCGGCGACTGCGCCGGCATCGAGCGGGAGGCGCACATCCTGAAGGGCTCCGCCGCCAATGTCGGCTTCGACCGGCTGGCCGCCACCGCCCATCATCTGGTCAGCGCCGCCCGCCGCCGGGACCGGGACGCGCTGACCCCCGCCGCCGGGGCCCGCGTCGCCGCGGAGCTGGAGGCTGCCCGTCGGTCGGCGGCGGCGCTGGAGACACCCGTCGGCTGAAACGCGCTCCACACGGCTCGCGCTTCATACTGCGGCGCAATGCCGCCGGTGATTGTGCAGCAGGTGTGGTTTCGGTAAAACATGGCGGATTCCGCCCCCCTCCCCGCCGCGAACCACTGGAGCCACGCCGACCATGGCCGATGCCGTCACCGCACTGGTCGTCGATGACGAGGAAATGACCCGCGCCATCGTCGCCGGGTATCTGTCCCGCATCGGCTACCGGACGCTGGAGGCGGGGACCATGGCGCAAGCCTGGGAGATCCTGTCGGCCAACGGGACGGCGATCCACGTGGTGCTGCTCGACCGCCGCCTTGCCGACGGCGACGGGCTCATGCTGTACCAACGGATGAAGGGCGTGCCGGAACTGGCGGGCATCCCCGTCATCGTGCAGACCCTCTCCGACAGCAGCGCGGAGATCGCGGCGGCGATCCGCGCCGGGGTGTTCTATTACCTGATAAAGCCCTATGACGGTGCGCTGCTGCGTTCCGTCGTCCGCGCGGCGGAGGAGACGACCGGCCGGCTGAGGAGCCTGCAGGGCGACCTGCGCTCCCGCTCCGACGCCATCGCGCTGCTGCGCGACGCGCATTTCCGCTTCCGCACCCCGCAGGAGGCGCAGAACCTCGCCATCGCCCTGTCGTCGGTCGCCTCCACCGGGCACTGCCTGACCTTCGGCCTGTCGGAAATCCTGGTCAACGCGGTGGAGCACGGCAACCTCGGCATCGGGTTCGAGGCGAAGGGACGGCTGAAGGCCAGCGGCATGCTGGCCCACGAGATCGAAGCCCGGCTGGCGTCGTCCGAGCACCGCGACAAATACGCCACCCTGCATGTGGAGCGCAGCGACAGCCGCGTCATCTTCACCGTCACCGACATGGGGCCGGGCTTCGACTTCAAACGCTATCTGTCGGTCGATGCCTCCCAATCGCACGCCACCCATGGCCGCGGCATCGCACTGGCCCGCATGGTCGGGTTCGACCAGCTGACCTTCGTCGGCACCGGCAACCGGGTGGTGGGAATCGTCAATCTGGACCGGGCATAGGCCCGGCACCCACCGGACCAGCCCCTACATTCCCGGCTCGAACACCGCCACCCGGTTGCGGCCGAGATGCTTCGCCCGGTAGAGCGCGAGGTCGGCGCGGTGGATCGCCCGCTCCAGCGTGTCGGTGGCGCCCTCCAGCCCGGCGATGCCGATGCTGGCGGTCAGACGGAAGGTGCCGTCCGGCGCCTCGATCGGCATGCGGGCGAGGTGACGGCGCACCCGTTCGGCCACCACGCGGCTTTCATCGGCGGTGGCGCCGGGCAGCACCACCACGAACTCCTCCCCGCCCAGCCGGCCCAGCAGGTCGTATTCCCGCAGGATCGCCTGACATCCGGCGGCGACCATGCGCAGCGCGTCGTCGCCGGTGGCATGGCCGAAGGTGTCGTTGATCCGCTTGAAATGGTCGACGTCCAGCACGAAGACCGACAGCGGCTCGTGAAAGCGGTGGGCGCGGGCCAGCTGGGAGCGGGCCAGCTCCATGAAGGAGCGGCGGTTGTAGATGCCGGTCAGCGGATCGCGCGACGCCATGTCGCGCAGCGCCTCCTCCATGCTGCGGCGTTCGGTGTAGTCGTAGATCCAGGCCAGATTGACCGGCACGCCCTGGATCACCGCCTGATTGACGGTGAACAACGTCCAGAAGGGCGACCCGTCGGCCCGCTTGAACTGGACCTCCATGTTGGTGACCCCGCCGCCGCCGCGCAGGCGTTCCAGGACGCGCAGGCGCTGGTGGCTGTCCAGGTAATAGTCGCGGGCGCGGCTGCCGATCAGCTTTTCCCGCGGCAGGCCGATCAGTTCGGCGAAGCGGGTGTTGACGAAGATGATCCGCCCGTCGTCGCGGCGGGAGACGGAAACGCCGACCGGGCTCTGCTCCAGGATCGCTTCCAGCCTCTCCTCTTGCGGGCGGGTTTCCTCCGGTTCGTGGATGGCGCCGGCGATGCCCGTCGGATTGCCGGCCCGTTCGCCGAAGGCGGCCCGGATCAGGCTGGCCATGCGCATCGCGCCCTCCGCCGTGCAGAACGGCGCCTCGACGCGGATGCTGCCCTCCCACTCCGATACGGCCCCGTCCCTGCCGGCATTCCCCCCCGTCATGCCCGGCCTGTCGATGCCGGCGGGGCGCGGGAAGGCGTCGCCGAGCGCGCTGTAGCGGCCATCGGCCTCCTTGACGAAAAGCGGCACCGGAACCGCTTCGAGCAAGGCGTCGACCATCGGCATCCCGGCGGGTCCGGTGCCGCAGGGGGCGCCGGCCCCCTTCGCCTGCCGGCAGAGGGCGCCGACATCCGTCACCGTCAGCATCCGCAGCGCATCCGCCCCCTGGCCGGCGTCGTCGGTGTCCACCGGCAAGGGCGTCTCCGCCACCGTCACCCAGCGGGCGGCGCCGTCGGCCCGCCGCACCGGCCACGCCCGCGGCAGGCCGCGGTCCAGATCGAACTCGCACAGGGTCCGCCCCGCCAGCCCGCCCGTTTCGCAGGCGAGCAGCCCATGCAGCGCGGGGTTGGCGTAGCGGATCATCCCCGATGCCGTGACGATGCAAACCCCGACCGGCAAGCAGTCGTAGGCCGACCATGCGGAGCCCCGCACCCCCTGCACGTCACGGTCGGAAATCATTGCCATGCTATCAGAAACCAGCATGGCACAAAGTGTCCCATAGAATTTTATTTCCCCGCAATGCCGGAACGACCCCAAGGGGTCGAGGTGATCCGGGCAGACTTCTAAAAACAGTTGAGCTTATAAAATTTTTATCGATTGTTCAAGATGCTGACTTTTTGCTTGGTTGCACCGTCCCAACCTTGTCCCCGCCTTGCTCCCAGGCTCCGCGGCTGTCGAGTGCGACGCTAAGTCGCTGCCAAGCCTCCTCCGGGCCGGGCAGGCCGAAGCGCAGCCAATCCGGCCGCCCTTCGAACCGGCGCACCAGGATTCCGGCCTCCCCCAGCGCGCGATAGAGGCCGGGCGCCCGCCGATCCTCGACGAGGCAGAACAGCGCGGTGCCGCCGACCACCGTCAGGCCGGCGCCGGACAGCAGGCGGCGCAGCCGCGCCATCGCTTCGTCCAGCCTGCCGCGCGTCCCGGCGATCCAGTCGCCGTCGCCGAGCGCCGCCGTGGCGATGGACAGGCCGGGGCCGGACACCGCCCAGGGGCCGACCGCGTCGCGCAACGCCGCCGCCAGCCCGGCCGGCGCCAGCGCGATCCCCAGCCGCAAGCCCGCAAGCCCGAAGAACTTCCCGAAGGAGCGCAGGACCACCAATCCCGGCCGGCCGGCGAAACGGACGACGCTCTGTTCCGGCTCCATGTCGGCGAAGGCCTCGTCCACCACCAGCCAGCCGCCGCGCGCCGCCTGCGCCTGCGCCAGATGCAGCAGCCTTTCGGGCGGCAGGAGGCGGCCGTCGGGGTTGTTGGGGTTGACCAGGACCAGAACATCCGACGCCGGAATATCGACGGCGGGAGCGCCCGCCCGGTCCGCGCCATCCACCCCGCGCACCTCATGGCCGGCCAGCCTCCAGCAGCGGGCATGCTCGGCATAGGTCGGCTCCACGACCGCCACCCGGCCGGGCGGCCGCAGGCGCGGCAGAAGCTGGATCAGCGCCTGCGAGCCGGAAGCGGCGGCCACCAGCTCCGCCGACGGCGCGCCGTAGCAGGCGGCGGCGGCGGTGCGCAGCGCCGCCTCCTCCGCCCGGCCGGGCAGCCGGGTCCAGGCCTGCGGCGGGACCGGGGGCAGCGGGTAGGGCCAGGGGTTGATGCCGGTGGACAGGTCGACCCAGGGCTCGGGCGCCTCGGGAAAGGCGGCGCGGGCGCCGTCCAGGTCGCCGCCATGCAGCAGCCCGCCGCCATCCGCCACGCCCCCACCCGTCACGCGCGGCTTGGTCGCCGTGCCGTCTTCGGCCATGATCGCGCCTCCTTGCGTCCATCCTAGCGCGGCCCGCCGGCCGCCCCATCCGTTGGAACGTTCCGCCCGTGCCGCTTCATCCCTTCCTGCTCGCCGCCGCGCTCGTGATCGAGGCGGTGGCCGGCTATCCGGACCCACTCTATACCCGCATCCGCCATCCGGTGGTGTGGATCGGTGCGCTTATCGCGCAGCTCGACGCCGCGCTCAACCGCGAGGACGACGGTTTCGGACGGCGCAAGGCGTTCGGCGTGCTGGCGCTGGCGGTGCTGCTGCTGACGGTGGGCGGCGTGGCGGTGGCGGTGGCCTGGGCCTGCCGGCTGCTGCCCTTCGGCTGGCTGATCGAGGCGGCGCTCGCCTCCACCCTGCTGGCCCAGCGCAGCCTGCACGACCATGTGGCGGCGGTCGCCGGGGGCTTCCGCACCGGCGGGCTGGAGGGCGCGCGCAAGGCGGTGTCGATGATCGTCGGCCGCAACCCCGCCACGCTGGACGAACCGGCCGTCGCCCGCGCCGCCATCGAAAGCCTCGCGGAGAACTTTTCCGACGGTGTGGTGGCGCCGGCCTTCTGGCTGCTGGTGGGGGGCCTGCCGGGGCTGGCGCTCTACAAGGCGATCAACACCGCCGACAGCATGATCGGCCACCGCACGCCGCGGCACGAGGCCTTCGGCTGGGCGGCGGCCCGGCTCGACGATCTGGTCAATTTGCCGGGCTCCCGCCTGACCGCCCTATTGCTGGTCGGCGCGGCCTGGATGATGAAGGGGGCCGACCCTCGGCAGGCCTGGCGGTCCGTGCGGCAGGACGCCCGCCGCCACCGCTCCCCCAACGCCGGCTGGCCGGAAGCGGCCATGGCCGGCGCGCTCGACCTGCGGCTGGGCGGCCCGCGCGTCTATGGCGCCGCCCGCATCGAGGATGTCTGGCTCGGCGCCGGCCGCACCGCCGCGACCCCGGCCGACATCGGCCGCGCGCTGGCGCTCTACCGCCGCGCCTGCGTTCTGCTGGTCGGCGGAGCGCTGGTGCTGGCGCTGCTCGGCTGATCCGCTGGGCTGATCCGCTGGGCTGATCCGCTCGGCTCCTGATCCGTCACCGCCTCACCGCCCGGCGCACCATCAGGACGATCCGGCGCGCGACGCGGCGCAGCCAGCGCAGCAGGCGGCGGGCAGCCCGGTACGGGGCCGTCTCCTTCAGCCAGTCCAGCCAGGCGATGACCCAGCCATAGCCGCGGGCGAACCAGCCGATGGTCAGCAGCTTCGGCTTGGTGATGTGGAACAGCCGCTCCACCAGGACGATCTTCACCAGCTCCGTCCCGGCGATCACGGCGGCGCCGGCCAGCGGCTGCCCGGTGGCGAGAAGCCACGCCCCGACCAGCTTCGCCGGCTCAAGCAGGGCCAGCGGCACCAGGACGAGCGCCAGCGACGGGTAGGGCCCCAGCCCGGCGATCCAGGCGCCGGCCCAGCGGCTGAGCCGTGCGAAGACCGGGACCTGCGCGATCCGGCGCAGGACCGGCCGCACCACCCAGTAGGCCAGCGCATCCAGAAGGAAGTAGACCACTGCCGCCAGCGTCCACACCGGACGCAGCAGGCGGCCCCCCAGAGAACGAGATCCGGGCGAACGAGATCCGGGCGAACGAGATCGGGGCGGGCGGGGCTGGGAGCGCGAAGGAGCCGACTCTTGGGGAGAATCGGGGCCTTGCGGCTTCCCGGAAGAGGAATGCATGTTCATCCGTCATATCCCGCCGGACGTCGTAGGTCGCAGTCTACCACCAAGGCGAGCCTTTCGTTCGTGGAAAGGGGCTGGCACTGTCCCCTCAATTGTCTTCGCGCCTATGCGAACGATATTGCTGTAAACCCGATCGGTCCGTACAACCCAACACGACTCCCGTGCCCGGCCAATACGATCCACTGCTCGTCGCCTTATCCTACGTCATCGCCGTCTTCGGCGGTTATGTCGCCCTGGATTTGGCCAATCACACCCGCCTCGGCGAGGGCAGTCTCCGAGCCTGCGGCCACGGCGACGTGCGGCGGCTGGCCGGTGCGGCGTTGGCGCTGGGCGCCGGGGTCTGGTCGATGCACTTCATCGGCATGCTGGCCTACCGCAGCGAGGTGCCGATCGGCTACGACGCCGGGTTGACGGCGTTATCCTTCCTGCTGGCGGTGGGCGTTTCGGGCGCCGGGCTGTTCGCCGTGGCCCGCAACCGGCCGCGCCGCTTCACCCTCGGCGTTGCCGGAACACTCACCGGTCTCGGCATCGTCAGCATGCACTATGTAGGAATGGCGGGCATGCGCATGGACATGGAACTGTCCTACGACATCCTACTGGTCGCCACCTCCATCGCCGTCGCCATCGTCGCTTCGACCGTGGCCCTGTGGCTGGCCTTCCGCACCCAACGTCCGCTGCAGCGCGCCGCCGGCGCCGTCCTGCTGGGGCTGGGCGTGGTGACGATGCATTATACCGGCATGGCCGCGGCCGGCATGGAACCGGTGACTGAACTGAGCGCCGCCGGACAGATCCTGGCGCCCGTCCATCAGGCCGGACACCGTGCGGGAATGACCGCCACGGGCCAGGGGGTCGCCCTGTCCTCCACCCTTCTCGCCGTCATGACCGGGCTCGGGACGCTGCTGCTTCTCTGCCTCGCCCTGCTCTCCTCGCTGCTGGACCGCCGGCAGCAGGCGGACCGCTCGGCCGAGCAGGAGGCGCGCTACCGCGCCATCGTCGACACCGCGGTCGATCCCATCATCCTGATCGACGACCACGGCATCGTGCAGTCCTTCAACCATGCCGCGGAGAAGACCTTCGGCTACGGCGCCGACGAGGTGATCGGCCGCAACGTCAACATGCTGATGCCGCAGCCATACCGCACCGCCCATGACGGCTATCTTAACCGCTACCACCGCACGGGTGAGCGGCGGATCGTCGGCATCGGCCGCGAGGTGGAGGGGCTGCGCAAGGACGGAACCACCTTCCCGCTCGACCTGTCGGTCGGCGAATGGCATGTCGGCAAGCGGCGCATGTACACCGGCATCATGCGCGACATCACCGCCCGCAAGGCGGCGGAGGAGGCGATCCTGCGTGCCCGCGACGAGGCGGAGGCCGCGCGGATCGAGGCGGTGCAGGCCCGCGACGACGCCCAGCGCGCCGACCGCGCCAAGACGAAGTTCCTGGCCGCCGCCAGCCACGACCTGCGCCAGCCGCTTCAGTCGCTGTTCTTCTTCGCGCACGCGTTATCGGACAAGCTGGAGGACCACCCGACCGCCCCGCTGCTGGCCAGCATGACCGAATCGCTGACCGGCCTGCGGGTGATGCTGGACAGCCTGCTGGACGTCTCGCGCCTGGATGCCGGGGTGGTGAAGCCCAGCGTCACCGATTTCGCGCTCGGCCCCCTGCTGGACCGGCTCGCGGAGGAATACCGCCTCCGCGCCGGCGAATCCGGGCTGGTGCTGCGCCATGTCCCGACCTCCGCCTGGACCAGGAGCGACCCGGCCCTGCTGGAGCGCATCCTGCGCAACCTGATCGAGAACGCGATCCGCTATACCGAGCGCGGCCACATCCTGATCGGCTGCCTGCATCGCGGCGGCGGTCTGCGGCTGGCGGTTCTGGACCAGGGCATCGGCATTCCCGCCGACAAGACCCAGGACATCTTCCAGGAGTTCACCCAGCTCGCCAACCCGGAGCGCGACCGGCGCAAGGGCCTCGGCCTCGGGCTGGCGATCGTGCGGCGGCTGGCCGGGCTGCTGGAGCATGGGGTGGCCGTGCGCTCCACGCCCGGGCGGGGCAGCGGCTTCTACCTCGACCTGCCGGCGGCGGTGCCGCGCCCGATCCCGAAACCGGTCTGGCTGCCGGTGGAGCCGGCGCGCGTGAAGGGCCTGATCGTGGTGGTCGACGACGACACCATCATCCTGCTGAGCATGCGCGCGATGCTGGAGGAATGGGGATACGACGTGGTCGCCGCGGTGTCGGCCGACGAGGCGATCCAATCGCTGCTGAACCTGGGACGGCAGCCGGCGATGATCGTCGCCGACTACCGCCTGCGCGAAGGCCGGACCGGCGTGGAGGCGATCCGCGACATCTACGGCGTCTGCGGCGTACGGGTTCCCGCCGTGGTGCTGACCGGCGATACCGACCCGGCCCGCATCGCCGAAGTCCAGCGCAGCGGCCACCGCCTGATCCACAAACCGGTGTCCGCCCCCATGCTCCGGGAAATCCTGACTTCGGCCGCATGAGGGGCCGCATGAGGGAGCATCCTGAGGTGGCAGCCCGAGTGGCCGCCTGAGGGTTCAGGTCCGAAAAAGCGTCCGGCTCCACCCATGCAGCCCTGGACGCACGGGCGGTCGGGAACTAGCATCCGCCACCCGAACGAGCCTCCGGCGGCCCCCGCCCGTCGCCGCCCCATTTTCTCCTACGGACCGTGATGCTGCGTTCCCTGATCCGCGCCGGCGAGACCTGCGCTTTCCACCTCCGCGCCGCCCTGGCGCGTGCGCTGTCCCGCCCCGCTCATCCGCCCGCTCCTCCGCCTGCCGCCCCTCCCCCCGCCGGCTATCCGCCGCACCAGATGCAGCAGGGACCGGTCCAATATCCAGGCGCACCCTATCCCGGCGTCCCCTATCCGCAGGCGCCGCAGCAGCCGGTCCATCCGGCGGACAGCCATCCCCCCGGCGGTTATCCCGCTGGCGGTTATCCCCCCGGAAGTTATCCCCCCGGAAGTTATCCTCCCGGCAGTTACCCGCCCGGCACCCATCCATCCGGCGGCTATCCGCCCGCCCCGCCCCCCTATCCGCAGCAGCCCGTTCCGCCCCCCATTCCGCCCTATGCCGGCCAGCCGGCCTACGGCACGCAGCCTCCCTATGCCCCGCCTCCGCCGAACCGTCCGCGCTTCCGCCTGCCGCGCGGGCGCTGGGGCAAGGTCGCGGCGGTCGCAGGGGGATTGGTGCTGGTGCCGCCGGCGGCTCTGCTCGGCGCCTATCTGTGGATGGGAGCGCAGCAGCCGCAGACCAGCGGCACGATCACCATCCCCGGCAGCGGCGCCCCGGCGGAGATCGTCCGCGACGCCCACGGCGTCGTCCACATCTTCGCCACGACCGAGCGCGACGCCTACCGCGCGCTGGGCTATGCCCATGCCCAGGACCGCTTGTGGCAGATGGAGGCGATGCGCCGGGCCGGCGCCGGCCGGCTGGCCGAGCTGATCGGCGTGAAATACGGCGACTTCGCGCTGCGCACCGACCGCCTGATGCGCACGCTGGGCGTCCGCCGCTCGGCCGAGGCGATGGCAGCCACCCTGTCGCCCGACGCCCGCGCAGCCTTCGATGCCTATGCCGAGGGCGTGAACGCCTATCTCGAAACCCGCTCCGAGGCGCTGCCGCTCGAATTCCAGCTTCTGCGCCACACGCCGGAGCCGTGGACCGTCGCCGACAGCCTCGTCTGGGCCAAGCTGATGGCGCTGCAGCTGTCCGCCAACTACCGGGACGAGCTGTTCCGCTCCCGCATGATGGAGCGTCTGTCGCCGCAGCAGATCGACGACCTGTTCCCCTCCGACGCGCCAGGATCGCCCACCACGCTGGCCGGCGAGCTGCGCGATCTGGACATGGGCGACATGGTGCGCCGGACCCTGGCGGCCCTGCCGCGGATGGGCTTCGACACCGCGTCCAACGAATGGGTGCTGACCGGCGCGCGCACCACCACCGGCAAGCCGATCCTCGCCAACGACCCGCATCTGGGGCTGGAGGCGCCGATCCTCTGGTATCTCGCCCGCATCGTGACGCCGGACTTCACCAGCGCCGGGGCCACCGTGCCGGGCGTGCCGCTGACCATCCTCGGCCACAACGGCAAGGTCGCCTGGGGCTTCACCACCACCCACAGCGACACCCAGGATCTGTTCGTCGAGAAGCCCGACCCGCAGGATCCGTCCCGCTACCTGACCCCCGACGGCAGCGAACCCTTCGAGACGCGGGCCGAGACCATCGCCGTCGCCGGCGAGGCGTCGCAGACGCTGACCGTGCGCAGCACGCGCCACGGCCCCGTCATCTCCGACCTGGACGCCCCGCCGGCCGGCGGGACAGCGCCCGGCCCGGTGCTGGCGCTGTCCTTCCCCGGCCTGTCCGACGACGACACCAGCGCCGAGGCGCTGTACCGCCTGAACCATGCGGAGACGGCGGAGGCGGCGCGCGAGGCGTTGCGGCTGCATGTCGCCCCCCAGCAGAACGTCGTCTATGCCGACGTGACCGGAGAGGTCGGCTTCATCACCCCCGGCCGGGTGCCGATCCGCCGCAAGGGCGACGGGCGCGTGCCGGTTCCCGGCTGGACCGGCGAGTATGACTGGACCGGCTTCCTGCCCTACTACGCGCTGCCGCAGGCGGTGAACCCGCCGTCGGGCCAGTTCGTCAATGCCAACAACGCGGTGGTCGGGCACGACTATCCCTATATCCTCGCCACCGACTGGCCGGATCCCTCGCGCGCCAGGCGCATCGTCGAGATGCTGGGCGACGGCAGCCATTCCGTCGAGGACGTGGCGCGCCAGCAGATGGACATCGTCTCGCTGCCCGCCCGCGATTTCCTGCCGGAGCTGCTGAAATACCCGACGCCCCCCGGCCGCGCCGGCGACGCCGCGGCGCTGTTGCGCGGCTGGGACGGGCGGATGGACCGCGAACGGCCGGAGCCGCTGATCTTCACCATGTGGCTGCGGGAGCTGGTGCGGGCGGTCTTCGCCGACGAACTCGGCACCGATTTCGCCTCCTACTGGGATCTGCGGCCGGAGGCGCTGCGCCGCGTCATCCATGACCGGCCGGAGTGGTGCGACGACGTCACCACCCCGCAGACGGAAAGCTGCGCCGACATGATCGGCCGGTCGCTGGAAAGCGCGGTGGCGGCGCTGGCCGAGCGCCACGGCTCCAACCCGAAGAACTGGCGCTGGGGCGACGGCCACAAGGCGGCGCTGGCCCACCGGATGCTGAGCCGCCTGCCGCTGATCGGCGGGAAGGCCGACCTGTCGGTGGAAACCGACGGCGATTACTTCACCGTCAACCGCGGTTCGACCACCATCCGCGATTCCGCCAACCCGTTCCGCCATGTCCACGGGTCCGGGTTCCGCGCGGTCTATGATCTGGCCGACCTGGACAACTCCCGCTTCGTGATCGCCACCGGCCAGTCCGGCAACATCTGGTCCCGCCATTGGGGCGATCTGGTGGAGATGTGGCGCGACGGCGGCGCGTTGCGTCTGGCCGGCGACCGTGGCACGCTGATCTCGGCAGGGGCGGAGGTGCTGACACTCACACCACGCAACACCGGGACAAGCAATCGATGACAATCACTCTGGAGGACGTGCGCGCCGCCGCGGCGCGCATCGCGGGGCATCTGCCCCGGACGCCCACGGTTCCGGCGCCCCGCCTGGGGGACATGGCGGGATGCCGGCTGCACCTGAAGCTGGAAAACCTGCACGCCACCTCCTCCTTCAAGGAGCGCGGCGCGCTGAACAAGCTCCTGTCGCTGGGCGAGGCGGAGCGCCGGGCCGGCGTCATCGCCATGTCCGCCGGCAACCATGCCCAGGCGGTGGCCTGCCACGCCACGCGGCTCGGCATCCGCTCCACCATCGTCATGCCCGGCTTCACCCCCTTCACCAAGGTGGAGCGCACCGAGAATCTGGGCGCCACCGTCGAACTGCATGGCGAGACGCTGAGCGAGGCCGCCGCCTTCGCCCAGGATCTGGCCGCGCGCGACGGCCTGACCTTCGTCCATCCCTATGACGACCCGCTGGTCGCCGCCGGCCAGGGAACCGCGGCGCTGGAACTGCTGGAGGACGTGCCGGATCTCGACATGCTGGTGGTTCCCATCGGCGGCGGCGGGCTGATCGCCGGCATGGCGACGGCGGCCAAGGCGCTGCGCCCGGATCTGGAGATCGTCGGCGTCCAGTGCAGCCTTTATCCCGCCGTACGGCAGGCGCTGGCCGGACAGCCGATCACCTGCGGCGGCGCCACGGTGGCGGAGGGCATCGCGGTGAAGGCCCCCGGCGCCCTGACCCTGCCGATCATCCGCGCCCTGGTCGACGACGTGGTGGAGGTGGGCGAGGCGCGGCTTGAGGAAGCGGTCTACCGCCTCGCCACCGTGCAGAAGCAGGTCGCCGAGGGGGCCGGTGCTGCCGCGCTGGCCGCCGTGCTGGAGGATCCCGGGCGCTACCGCGGCCGCAAGGTCGGCATCGTGCTGTCCGGCGGCAACATCGACTCCCGCATCATGGCCCAGGTGCTGATGCGCGGGCTGGTCTATGAGGGCCGCATCGTCCGCCTGCGCATCGGCATCACCGACGCCCCCGGCGCGCTGGCCCGCGTCACCCGCCTGCTGGGCGAGGCCGGCGCCAACATCGTCGAGGTCCACCACCAGCGCCTGTTCCACAATGTGCCGGTGAAGATGGCGGAGGTCGACGTGGTCCTGGAAACCCGCAACCAGACCCATGTCGACGCGCTGATCGCCCGCATGAAGGACGCCGGATACCCGACCACGCTGATGGTCGAGGTGGGGTGACGGTCAGCCCCGTCGCACTTGACCATCAGCCCCTCTCTCCTGAGGGGAGAGGGGCGTTCGGGGCGGCAAGCGGCTCCGCCCGATCCGAATGCGACGGGCCTCCCCCGCCTCTTCATTCACCCATTGAACAGCGTCGCATCGATCCGCCCGACCATCGCCACCAGCCGCGGCGCGAACTCCTCCTCCAGCGCCTTCAGATCGACCATGAAGGCCGGCCCGCCGCAGTTGAAGACCAGCACCTGCGATCCGTCGCGCGGCACGAAGGGGACGCCGACGGCATGCACCTCCGACTTCCAGGCGCCGATGGAGCGGCAATAGCCGCGCGTCCGGTAATCCTCGATGGCCTGCTGGATGCCGTCGCGGATCTCGGGCCAGCGCTCGCCCTCATGCTCCTCCAGTTTCGCCATCAGGGGCGCCCGCTCCTCCTCCGGCAAGGCGGCCAGATAGGCGCGGCCCATGCTGGTGGTCGACAGCTTGATGTGGGAGCCGACGTCGAGCGACAGGGTGACCGGCACGGTCGCCTTGCAGCATTCCAGATAGATCATGCTCAGCCGGTCGCGCCCGCCCAGCGCCACGGCAAGCCCGGTCTGGTCGGCCAGCTCCTGCATCAGCGGCCGGGCGACCTGCCGGATGCCCATGCCCGACAGGCAGGCGTAGCCCAGCGCCAGCACCGAGGTGCCGAGCCGGTATTTGCCGGTGTTCTGGTCGTAGGCGAGATAGCCCAGCTTCGCCAGCGTGTAGGTCAGCCGCGACACAGTCGGCTTGGGCAGGCCGGTGCGCTGCGCCAGTTCCAGGTTGCCCAGCATCGCTTCGTTGCGGCGGAAGGCGCGCAGCAGTTCCAGCCCGCGGGCCAGCGCGGTGACGAAGCGCGGATCCTTCTCGTCGTCCGCCAGATCGTCGGCGACCAAAGCCTCTTCGCGCCTGCGCATGACCAAATCCTCCCGCAACACGTCACGGGACGATCCTGCCAACGGCCGCAGGGCACGTCAATGAAACTATGTTCCGCTGTGCGGAATTTACGCTTGGCGACGGGTGTCGAAGCCTACTGCGTCGCCCCAAGCCCCAGCGTCACCATGCGTTCGTACAGCGACGCGCGCGAAATGCCCAGCAACTTCGCGGCCCGCGCCTTGACGCCGTTGGCCTCTTCCAGCGCAGCGGCGATGGCGTGGCGTTCGGCGGCGTGCAGCACCTCCTGCAACGGCCGCGCGCCCGCCGCCAGCGGCAGGACCGAGGCGCCAGCCGGATGCTGCATCCCAGGCAGCACGCTGCGGATATGCGGCGCGGTCAGGATCGGCGCGTCGGTCAGCGCCACCACCCGCTCCAGCGTGTTGTAAAGCTCGCGCACGTTGCCGGGCCAGTCATAGTCGCGCAGCACCTGCACCGCCGATTCCAGAAGCTCGCGCGGCGGCGTGCCCTGCTGGATCGCCAGCTGTTCCAGGATGCGGTCGGCGATGCTCTCGATGTCCTCCGGCCGGTCGCGCAGCGGCGGCAGGGTGATCGGCACCACGTTCAGCCGGTAATAGAGGTCGGCACGGAACTGCTTCTCGCGCACCAGGGCGTGCAGGTCGCGGCTGGTGGCGGCGATGATGCGGACATCGACCCGCACCACCTTGTTGGATCCCAGCGGCTCGATCTCCCGCTCCTGCAGAACGCGCAGCAGCTTGGCCTGCACCGGCAGCGGCATGTCGCCGATCTCGTCCAGGAACAGGGTGCCGCCGTTGGCCAGCTGGAACTTGCCCTCGCGGTGGCGGCGGTCGGCCCCGGTATAGGCGCCGGGAGCGACGCCGAAGAACTCCGCCTCCAGCAGGGTTTCCGGGATGGCGGCGACATTGACGCCGACGAAGGGCTTGGCGGCCCGCGGGCTGGCGGAATGGATGGCCTGGGCCAGCAGTTCCTTGCCGGTTCCGGTCTCGCCCAGCAGCAGGACGGTGCTGTCCATCTGGGCGGCGCGGCGGCCCAGCCGCTTGATCTCGCGGATCGATTCGCTGGCGCCCAGGAATTGCGAGAAGGAGTATTTGGCCCGGCGCTCATGCGCCAGCTCCTGCTGGGTGCGGGTCAGCTCCTCCTGCATCTTCTCGAATTTGCGGACCAGCGGGCGCAGATACTCGGCGCGGTCGAACAGCACGAAGCCGATGGCGCCGATGATCGACCCGTCGGTGCCGAACAGCGGCATCCGCGTCACCACGAAGGACCGGTCGTCGAACTCCATGATGTCCAGCGGCTGGGGCTGGCCGCTGTCGATCACCCGGCGCAGCTGGCTGTTGGGGATGACGTCCTCCACCTGCCGGCCGCGCGGGTCGCCGGGAACGCCCAGCAGCGCCTTGTACTTCTCGTCCATCCAGGCGATGCGGCCATTGTGGTCAACCGCGACGGCACCGACGCACATGGATTCCAGGTGTTCGAACAGGGAGTGTACCGCCCTTTGGCGCAACGCTTCGAAATCGACGGTGTCGCCCACGTCACCCTCCCAAACGGGACCGATCTTCGTCGTCCCGGTGTCGAGGCCCCTTGCGATGCCAGCTTTGGTACCTGCTGCATTGCAACGCAATTTGCCAACAATATCAGAGGTCAACATAGTAGCCCATCCGTCGGATTAAAGGGAAGGCGCACAGGATCGGGCGGGTGCGCGGGGTCGATCCGCACCCGTTCATCAGATCAGAGCTTGACGGCACCGCAAACCGGGACGGTTTTTAAAAAGACAACCCGGACCTGCTCTCTACAACTTCCGCCATACCTCTTCTCTTTTTCACGGCTTGCAACTCATGCGGGTAGGAGGGCCGGAAAAAAGAAGGGGACCTTCCGGTCCCCCCTGGGGAGTTCGCGGAAATGGATCGCGGGCTCAGTGCCCCCGCTTCGGCAGGCGGTGCATCAGTTCGCCGACGATGCCGCGGCGGAAGACCAGGACGCAGACGACGAAGATGCAGCCGATGACCACCGGCACCGGCAGGCTGGTCGCCGCCAGATAGTTGCCCAGAGTCACCACCAGCCCGGCGCCGACCACCGGCCCCAGCAGCGTGCCCATGCCGCCCAGCAGCGTCATCAGCACCACCTCGCCCGACATCTGCCACGTCACGTCGGTCAGGCTGGCGAGCTGGAAGACGATGGCCTTGGTTGCGCCGGCGAGGCCCGCCAGCGAGGCGGACAGCACGAAGGCGACCAGCTTGTAGCGGTCGGTGCGGTAGCCGAGCGAGACGGCGCGCGGCTCGTTCTCGCGGATCGCCTTCAGAACCTGGCCGAAGGGCGAATGGACCGTGCGCCAGATGATGGCGAAGCCGATGAGGAAGATCGCCAGCACGGTGTAGTACATGGTCAGCGGCTGGTTGAGGTCGAAGATCCCGAACAGCACGCCGCGCGGTACGCCCTGGATGCCGTCCTCGCCATGGGTGAAGGGCAGCTGCAGCGCCAGGAAGAAGATCATCTGGCTCAGCGCCAGCGTGATCATGGCGAAATAGATGCCCTGCCGGCGGATGGCGATCGCGCCGAAGACCAGCCCCATCGCGCCGGCGACCGCGGTGGCGGCGAGCAGGCCGAACTCCGGCGGCCAGCCCCACACCTTCACCGTATGGGCGGAGATGTAGGCCGCCCCGCCGAAGAAGGCGGCATGGCCGAAGCTGAGCAGGCCGGCATAGCCGATCAGCAGGTTGAAGGCGCAGGCGAACAGCGCGAAGCACAGCACCTTCATCAGGAAGACGGGATACAGCACGAAGGGGGCCGCGACGGCGACCGCCAGCAGGAGGACGGTGACCAGGACGGTGCCGGTGCTGCGGGAGGAGCCCCGCGCGCCGATGGTGGTGGAGTTGCTGGCGACGGTCATGGATCAGCGCTCCCGTCCGAAGAGGCCCGCGGGCTTGATGAGAAGAACGATCGCCATCACGACGAACACGACGATGTTGGAGGCTTCGGGGTAGAAGACCTTGGTCAGCCCCTCCAGCAGCCCCAGCCCGAGCCCGGTGACGATGGCGCCCAGGATCGATCCCATGCCGCCGATCACCACGACGGCGAAGACGATGATGATGAGGTTGGTGCCCATCAGCGGCGACACCTGATAGATCGGCGCGGCCAGCACGCCGGCCAGCCCGGCCAGCGCCACGCCGAAGCCGTAGGTCAGCGACACCATCACCGGCACGTTGATGCCGAAGGCCTGCACCAGCGTCGGGTTCTCCGTCGCCGCGCGCAGATAGGCGCCCAGCTTCGTCCGCTCGATGGCGTACCAGGTGCCGAAACAGACGGTGAGCGAGGCGACGACGACCCAGGCGCGGTAGTTGGGCAGGAACATGAAGCCCAGATTCTGCCCGCCCTGGAGAGCCGACGGGATCGGATAGGGCTGGCCCGACACGCCGTACTGGTGGCGGAACGCCCCCTCCAGGATCAGCGCGAGGCCGAAGGTCAGCAGCAGGCCGTAGAGATGGTCGAGCTTGTAGAGCCGCGACAGCAGCGTCTTTTCCAGCGCGATGCCGAGCAGCCCGACCGCCACCGGCGCCAGCACAAGCGCCCACCAGTAGCCGAGCCCGAGATAGGTCAGCAACAGCCACGCCACGAAGGCGCCGACCATGTAGAGCGCGCCATGGGCGAAGTTGATGACGTTCAACATGCCGAAGATCACCGCCAGCCCGAGGCTGAGCAGCGCATAGAAGGAACCATTGATCAGGCCGAGCAGAAGCTGACCGAACAGAACTTGGGGCGGAACTCCCAGCAGGCTGAACATATCCGCGTCTCTCCCGGTTCGTGGTTGTTGTTCTTCTGGGTGGGATTTTCCGGCTTCGAATGCCCCCACCTGTCCTCCCTCGCTCTCAGCGGACCTGCGGTCCGCCTGCCGCGTCATCACCAGTCCCCTCCCCCGCTTTCAGCGGACCATGGCCGGCTGAAAACAGGGGAGGGTCGGGGAGGGGGCGACAGGCGCCCCCTCGCCCGTTACTTGACCAGCGCGCAGCCGCTCTGCTTCGGGTCCAGGAAGGCGGTCTCGGCCGGGATGGTCTTCACGACCTTGTAAAAATCCCAGGGCGCCTTCGACTCGGCCGGGGTCTTGACCTGGACCAGATACATGTCGTGGAACATGCGGCCGTTGGCGGCGATCTTGCCATTCCGGGCGAACATGTCCTCGACCGGCATCTCGCGCATCTTGGCGGTCACCTTGTCGGCGTCGTCGGTCTTCGCCGCCTCGACCGCCTTCAGGTAATGCTTCACCGCCGAGTAGACGCCGGCCTGCACCATGGTCGGCTTCTTGCCGGCCTTGGCCTCGAACTTCTTCGACCACTCGCGGGTCTGGTCGTCCATGTCCCAATAGAAGCCGGTGGTCAGCATCAGGCCCTGCGCCGATTCCAGGCCCAGCGCGTTCACGTCGGTGATGAACATCAGCAGGCCGGCCAGGCTCTGGCCCGACTGGGTGATGCCGAACTCGGCCGCCTGCTTGACCGCGTTGACGGTGTCGCCGCCGGCATTCGCCAGACCGATCACGTCGGCCCCCGAGCCCTGCGCCTGCAGCAGGAAGGACGAGAAGTCGGAGGTGCCGAGCGGATGGCGGACCGCGCCGCCGACCTTGCCGCCCAGCGACTTCACCATCTTGGAGGTCTCTTCCTCCAGCGACTGGCCGAAGGCGTAGTCGGCGGTCACGAAGTACCAGTTCTTCTTGCCCTGCTCGTACAGGGCGCGGCCGGTGCCGGCGGCCATGGCGTAGTTGTCGTAGGTCCACTGGAAGCCGTAGGGGCTGCACTGCGCGCCGCTCAGCACCGTCGCGCCCGGGCCGGACATCAGGAAGATGCGCTTCTTGTCCTTGGTGATGCCCTGCACCGCCAGCGCGGCGGCGGAGTTCGGCACGTCGGCGATCACGTCGACGCCGCCGGTGTCCACCCACTCGCGCGCCTTCGACGCGGCGATGTCGGCCTTGTTCTGGTGGTCGGCGACGATGATCTCGACAGGGGCGCCGGCGACCTTGTTGCCGAACTCCTCGGCCGCCATCCGCGCGGCGATTGCGGACCCTTCACCGGCCAGATCGGCATAGATGCCGGAACGGTCGTTCATCACGCCGATGCGGATGACGTTGTCCGACACCTGGGCGGCGGCCGGAATCGCGGTCCCGGCCAGCGTCAGCAAGGCGGTGCCGGCGAGAAGAAGCGTACGCATCGAAAGGTCTCTCCCTGTTGGTTTTATTGTGGAGCGGTCCCCGTCGCGGGAAGCCGGATCCGTGTTCGTGCAAAGCTCCGGACGTCAGCCGCCTCGCCCATGACCGGGGCGGGACGGCGTCGGCGCCGGGAATGGCGCCGGGAACGGCCGGAAGGCCGGACGGGCTACACGCCGAGATAGGTGTGGAGCTTGTCCATGTTGGCGTTCAGCTGGTCGTTGGGGATCATGTCGACCACATGGCCTTCCTCCATCACGTAATGGCGGTCGGCGATGGTGGAGGCGAAGCGGAAGTTCTGTTCCACCAGCACGATGGTGAAGCCGCGCGCCTTCAGCGCCCGCACCGCCACGCCGATCTGTTCGATGATGACCGGGGCGAGGCCCTCGGTCGGCTCGTCCAGCAGGATCATGGTGGCGCCGGTGCGCAGGATGCGGGCGATCGCCAGCATCTGCTGCTCGCCGCCCGACAGCCGCGTGCCCTGGGTGGTGCCGCGGCCCTTCAGGTTGGGGAACAGGTCGTAGATCTGCGGGATCGTCATCCCGCCCTCCTTCACCACCGGCGGCAGCGTGAGGTTCTCGTCGACGCTGAGGCTGGAGAAGATGCCGCGCTCCTCCGGCACATAGCCGATGCCGAGGCGGGGGATCTTGTGCTGGGCCATGCCGATCAGCTGCTGCCCCTGGAAGCGGATGGAGCCGGTGCGCTTGCCCATGATCCCCATGATGGCGCGCATGGTGGAGGTCTTGCCGGCGCCGTTGCGGCCCAGCAGCGTCACCACCTCGCCCTGCCGCACTTCCAGGTTGACGCCGTGCAGCACGTGGCTTTCGCCGTAGAAGCCGTGCAGGTCGGCGATCTCCAGCATCGCCGTGCCGGTGTGGGCGGTCTTCGTCTGCATACCGTCAGGCATGTCCGGTCCCCATATATGCTTCCATCACCTGCGGGTTCTTGGAGACGACCTCGTACGGCCCCTCCGCCAGGATCTCGCCGCGGCGCAGGACGGTGATGGTGTCCGACAGATGGGCGACGACCGACAGGTTGTGCTCAACCATCAGAACGGTGCGGTCGGCGGCGACGCGCTTGATCAGCGCCGCGGTGCCCTCGATGTCCTCATGGCCCATGCCGGCCAGCGGTTCGTCCAGCAGCATCACCTCCGGGTCGAGCGCCAGCGTGGTGGCGATCTCCAGGGCGCGCTTGCGGCCGTAGGGCAGCTCGGCCGCCAAATGGTTGGCCCAGGGGGTGAGGTTCACCGCCTCGATCAGTTCCAGCGCCCGGTCGTGCAGCTCGTAGAGCGTCGCTTCGGACTTCCAGAAATGGAAGCTGGTGCCGAGCGGCCGCTGCAGCGCCACGCGGACATTCTCCAGCACGCTCAGATGCGGGAAGACGGCCGAGATCTGGAAGGAGCGGACCATCCCCATCAGCGCGATGTCGGCCGGCTTGGTGCGGGTGATGTCCTTGCCCTTGTAGAGGATCTGGCCGCGCGTGGGTGTCAGGAACTTGGTCAGAAGGTTGAACACCGTGCTCTTGCCGGCGCCGTTCGGGCCGATCAGCGCATGGATGGTGCCCCGCTTCACTTGCAGGTTCACCTCCTTCACCGCCACGAAACCCTTGAACTCCTTCGTCAGATTGCGCGCTTCCAGGATGATGTCGTCGTTCGGTGCGGCGTTCATCGGTCGCGAATTCTCCTCCCGTTCGTCCTTATTCCGGGCTTGTGCCCGGGGCTTATGTCCGGGCTCCCAGCCCGGGGGGCCGCCATGCGGCGGGACGTTTCACCGATTGTCGTACGCACGAAGCGTGCCATGAAAGGGGTCGCTTCGCCCGGACTGCCGGACCCGTTGAATCTCCGCGGGTTCGCCTCCGCCTCCTCTCCCTCCGCTCTGGAGCCTGGCACCGGAAAGTGTCGGAATCGCGGACACTCTGTCCGCAAAACATGACACCATCCAAATTGTCGGCGTGCAAGATCATACGTGTGGTAGACGCCATAATGCGGCCTTGCCAAACCGCCATTGCACTGCGATGGTGACCGTCCGACGGTGCCCCGCCCGTCCTGACGGACGGTGGGGATAATAGGGAATGCGGTGCGGATCTCCCTTGCACGGGGTCCAATGCCGTGGCTGCCCCCGCAACTGTGTGCGACGAGCGTTCCATCCATCATGCCACTGGCCTTCGCGCCGGGAAGGCGGACGGCGACGCGACGACCCGCGAGCCAGGAAACCTGCCGCCGGACACGATAGGCTCCCAACCCCGCCGGGTGTGGCGGGACAGCAAGGAATCGTTCCATGGCCACCCGTTTCCTCCACACTGCCGCCGGTTCCGCGACCCGCAGCGCCGCCCAGACCGCGACCGCCGCCTTCGCCGCGATCCTGCTGGGCAGCTTCCTGCTGTACGGCGTCGGCTTCGCCCAGCCGCAGCAGATCCACGACGCGGCCCACGACGCCCGCCATTCCTTCGCGTTCCCCTGCCACTAAAGCCGGGGTCATGGATCTGATCCGGCGGCTGTTCACAGCCGCTTTGGTCGCGGGCGTGCTTTCCGGCACGGCCGCTTCCGTCGTTCAGCAGGCGACGACCGTCCCGCTGATCCTCGAAGCCGAGAAATACGAGGTGGTGACTCCGCCTTCCGCCCCCGCCGGTGCTGCCACGGAATCTCACCAGCATGGCCCCGTCCGCGAGGTCGGCGAAGGCGTGCCCGCCACGCTGGGCGAGGCGGTGCAGCGCATGGGCCTGACCATCGTCTCCAACCTGCTGACCGGCGTGGCCTATGCGCTGCTGCTGTCGGCCGCGATGCTGCTGGCCGGTCGGCCTGTCGATGCGCGGCGCGGGCTGGTGTGGGGGGCAGGCGGTTTCGTCGCCATGTCGCTGGCGCCCTCCTTCGGCCTGCCGCCTGAACTGCCGGGCATGGCCGGCGCCGATCTGGAGCTGCGCCAGCTCTGGTGGCTGGCCGCGGCGAGCGGGGCCGGCGTCGGCATGGCGGCGCTCGCCTTCTCCCGCAACCGCTTCGTCATCACCGCCGCCGTCCTTGCCGCCGCCCTGCCCCATCTGGTCGGCGCCCCCCACCCCGAAAGCGCCGAGGGCGCCGTCCCGCCGGAACTCGCCGCCCATTTCGTCACCGCCGCGCTGGGCGCTTCCGCCCTGTTCTGGGCGATCCTGGGCGCGGCCTGCGGCTGGCTGATGAGCGGACTGGTCGGCGAGACCGATTCCCGCCCAGCCCTGCGGCCCCAGCCCGGCGCGCGTTAAGGAGCCACGTCACATGTCCGCCCAACCCAAGACAGCCGTCGGCAAGGTGCCGGCGACCGTCATCACCGGCTTCCTCGGCGCCGGCAAGACCACGCTGATCCGCAGCCTGCTGGAACAGGCCGAAGGCCGCCGGCTGGCGCTGATCATCAACGAGTTCGGCGATGTCGGCATCGACGGCGACATCCTGCGCGCCTGCGGCAACCCGACCTGCACCGAGGACGACGTGATCGAGCTGGCGAACGGCTGCCTGTGCTGCACCGTCGCCGACGATTTCGTCCCGGCCATCGAAAAGCTGCTGGCCCGGCCGGAGCCGCCCGAGCATATCGTGATCGAAACCAGCGGCCTGGCCCTGCCGAAACCGCTGGTCCAGGCCTTCCATTGGCCGGCGATCAAGACCCGCGTCACCGTGGACGGCGTCATCGCCGTGGTGGATGCCGCCGCCGCCGCCGAGGGCCGCTTCGCCCCCGATCCCGCGGCGCTGGAGGCCCAGCGCGGCGCCGCCGGAACCGTCGACCACGAAACGCCGATCGAAGAGGTGTTCGAGGACCAGCTGCTCTGCGCCGACCTGATCGTCGTCAACAAGACCGATCTGGTCGACGCCGTCGACCTCGCCCGCGTCGAGGATCTGATCCGCGGCGCCCTCTCGCATACGGTCGGCCGCGACGCCAAGCTGGTCCGCGCCTCCCAGGGGGCCGTCGATCCGCTGGTGCTGCTGGGCGTCGGAGCGGCGGTGGAGGACGACCTCGCCAGCCGTCCCAGCCACCATGACGAGGAAGAGGGCCACGACCACGACGACTTCACCAGCTTCGTGGTGGAACTGCCGCCGCAGCCCGATCCCGCCGCTCTGGCGATGACCCTGGAGAAGGTCGCCGGCCTGCATGGCGTGCTGCGCCTGAAGGGCTTCATCGACGTGCCCGGCAAGCCGATGCGCCTGCTGGTCCAGGGCGTCGGCACCCGCATCCAGACCCATTACGACCGCCTGTGGAAGCCCGGCGAGGAGCGCCGCAGCCGTCTGGTGGTGATCGGCGAGAGCGGGCTGGACCGGGACGCCGTGACCGGGGCGGTTGTCGGGTAACTGATCGCCGCGTATAGCCCCCACCCCGACCCTCCCCCGCCGGGCGGGGGAGGGAGATTGGTGATGCTTTTCCAAACAAGCGCTTAGGTTCCCTCCCCTGCTCAGCGGGGGAGGGTCAGGGTGGGGGAAAGTGTCCCCACTCCTTGAACGTATCCGCGGACACCCATGCACCTGCTCGCCGCCCGCCAGGACGAACTGGACGCCGGCCCCCAGGCGGAAGACCTGGGACAGACGCCCGCCGACCTCGTCATGCTGTCTTTTTCCGACAGCGACCTGACCGCGCTCGCCAGCGCCTGGCGGGCCGGGCGCGAGCGGCTGCCCAGCCTTCGCCTCGCCAACCTCAACCGGCTCGGCCATCCCCTGTCGGTCGATCTCTACGTCGACACCATCGTCGCTCAGGCGAAGCTGGTGGTCCTGCGCCTGCTCGGCGGCAGCGGCTATTGGCGCTACGGCCTCGATCGCCTGTCCGCCCTCTGCCGCGAGCGCGGCATCCCGCTGGCCGTCCTGTCGGGAGAGGCCCAGCCCGACCCGAACCTGACCGCCTACGGCACCGTCGCCCCCGAAGCGGCCGACCGCCTCTGGCGCTATTTCACCGAGGGCGGCCCCGCCAACATGGCCCAACTGCTGGCCTGCGCCTCCACCCTGGCCGGCACGCCCCTGCCCCACGAGGATCCAGCCCCCGTCCCGCGCTTCGGCAGCTATGACGGCTGGCACGGTCCCTCCGCCCCAGAAGCCCCCGCCGAAGCTCCGGTTGCGGCGGTCGTCTTCTACCGCTCCCACCTGCTGGCCGGCGACCTCGCCCCGATCCACGCCCTGTGCGACGCGCTGGCCGCACGCAGTCTCGCCCCCCGCCCGCTGTTCGTCGCCAGCCTGAAGGAGCCGGACTGCGCCGCCTGGATGCGCGCCAGCCTGACCGCGCAGGACGCCGCGGTCGTCGTCAACACCACCGCCTTCTCCGCCGCACGCGAGGACGGCTCGCCGCTGGAGGCCAACGGCAGCCCGGTCCTGCAGGCCATCCTCTCCACCACTCCCGAAGCCGGCTGGCAGGCCTCATCGCGCGGGCTGGGTCCGTCCGATCTCGCGATGAACGTCGTGCTGCCGGAGATGGACGGCCGCATCATCGCCCGCGCGATCGCCTTCAAGGCGGCGGGGGAGCCGGACCCCGACCTGCAATTCGCCGCCCCGGCCCTGCGCCCGATCCCCGGCCGGGTGGATTTCACCGCCGACCTCGCGGCGAGCTGGGTCCGCCTGTCCCGAACCGCTCGGGCGGAGCGGCGGCTGGCGCTGGTGCTGTCCGATTATCCGGGGCCGGGCGGCGGCATCGGCCATGCCGTCGGCCTCGACAGCCCGGCCAGCACCGTGGCGATGCTCCGCCGCCTGTCCGCCGAGGGCTACAGCCTGTCCGCCATCCCGGACACCTTCTTGGATGGGGGCGCCGCGCTGATGGCCGCCCTTACCGCCGCGCCGACCCCGACCCTGTCGCTGGCCGACTACCGCCGCCTCGCCCCGCCGGACCTGCGCGCCCGCATCGCCGAGACCTGGGGCGAGCCGGCCGCCGATCCCGCCTGCCGCGACGGCGCTTTCGCCTTCCGCGTCCTGTCCTGCGGCAATGCCGTGGTGACGGTGCAGCCCAGCCGCGGCCACGGTTCCCTGACCACCGCCCAGCACCACGATCCAGACACCCCGCCCAGCCACGGCTATCTCGCCTTTTACCTGTGGCTGCGCCATGTCGTGGACATCCATGCCCTGGTGCAGATCGGCGCCCACGGCACGCTGGAATGGCTGCCGGGCAAGGCGGTGGCGCTGTCGGCCGATTGCTGGCCGGAGATTGTCGGCGGCGCCCTGCCGACCCTCTATCCCTTCATCGTCAACAACCCCGGCGAGGGCGTGCAGGCGCGCCGCCGCCTGGGCGCCGTGCTGGTCGGCCATCTGACCCCGCCGCCGGTGGACTCCGGCCTCTACGGCGAGCTCGCCGCGCTGGAAAACGCCATCGACGAGTATTCGCAGGCGACCGGGCTCGACCCGCGGCGGCTGGGCATGCTGCGCGAGACGATCCTCGACCTCGCCTGGAAATCCGGCGTCGCCGCCGACTGCAACCTGCGGCCCGACGACGATCCCGACGCCATCCTGTCGCGGCTGGACGCCCATCTCTGCGACATCAAGGAATTGCAGATCCGCGACGGACTGCATGTCTTCGGCCACAGCCCGACCGGCGAGCGCCGCGACCGTCTGACCGCCGCCGTCGCCCGCTCCGCCGATCCGGCCATGGTCGCCGCCGCGGTGGACGCCTGCGGCGAGGCGGAAATGCGGGCATTGCTCGACGGGCTGGACGGCCGCTTCGTCCGCCCCGGCCCCGGCGGTTCGCCGGCCCGCGGGCGGGCGGACACGCTGCCGACCGGGCGTAACCTCTATGCCCTCGACCCGCGCGGGGTGCCGACGCCGACCGCCTGGACGCTGGGCTGGCAGGCGGCGGACGCGCTGATCACCCGCTATCTCCAGGACCATGGCGATTGGCCGCGCCGGCTGGTGGTGGATTGCTGGGGCACCCCGGCCATGCGCACCGGCGGCGACGAGCTGGCCCAGGCGCTGGCCCTGCTCGGCGTCCGTCCGATCTGGGAGAACGGCTCCGGCCGGGTCACGGGATACGAGATCATGCCGGCCGGCGTGCTCGGCCGGCCGCGGGTCGATGTGACGCTTCGCATCTCCGGCCTGTTCCGCGATGTCTTCCCGCAGCAGATCGCCCTGTTCGACCAAGCGGTGCGCGCCGTCGCCGGGCTGGACGAGCCGGACGACACCAACCCGCTTGCCGCCACCGCGCGGGCCGAGGAACGGCACCTCGCGGCATCCGGCGCCGACGCGGCGGACGCCCGCCGCTGGGCCACCGCGCGCATCTTCGGCGCCGCCCCCGGCATCTACGGCACCGCGCTGTCCGGCATGATCGCGCGCGGCGACTGGACCGCAAGGGCCGATTTCGGCGCCGCCTATCTGGAGGGGGGCTGTCACGCCTATGGCGCCGGGATGGAGGGGGTGCCGCTGCCCGCCCTGTTCCGCCGCCGTGTCGGCGGCGCCGACGCCCTGGTCCACCACCAGGACCAGCGGGAGCATGACGTGCTGTCGACCGACGGCTTCATGCAGTTCGAGGGCGGTTTCGCGGCGGCGGCGGCGCTGGAGGACTCCGAACCGGCGCTCTACCACCTCGACAGCGCCGATCCGGGCAAGCTCGCCGTCCGTACGCTGGCGGAGGAGATCGCCCGCACCCTGCGCGGCCGGGCGGCCAACCCGCTCTGGATCCGGGGCATGATGCGCCACGGCTATCGCGGCGCTGCCGAGCTGGCGGCCGGCGTCGATACGCTCTTCGCCTTCGCCGCCACCACCGACGCCGTACGCCCCGCCCATTTCGACCTGCTGTACGACGCGTACATCGAGGATTCCGAGGTGTGGGACTTCCTGTCGCATGCCAACCCGGCGGCTGCCCGGCACATTGTGGCACGCATGAGCGAGGCGCTCGACCGCGGCCTGTGGCACCCCCGCCGCAATTCCACCGCGGAGGATCTGCGGCGCCTCCGGGAGACCGCCGCATGAAGCCCCCTGCCGCCAACCAGCCGAGACGCCGCGGCACCTGCCCCGGCGTGCTGGCGCCGATGCAGGTCGGGGACGGCTTCCTGCTGCGCGTCCGCGTCCCCGCCGGTGTGCTGCCCGCCGGCCATGCCCGCCGCATCGCCGAGTTGGGGGAGCGTTACGGCAACGGCCTGATCGACCTCAGCCATCGCGGCAACCTGCAGCTCCGCGGTGTTCCCGCCGACGCGCTGGACCCGGTGACCGACGCCCTGCGCGGCATGGGCTACGTCTCCAGCGACGCGGCGAGCGAGGCGGTGCGCAACGTCCTGTGCTCCCCCACCGCCGGGCTGGACCCCGCGGCGGCGATGGACGTACGGGCGGTTGCACGTACGCTCGACGCGCGGCTGGCGGAGGATAAGGGGCTGCACGGCCTGCCGCCGAAATTCGGCTGGCTGGTCTGCGGCGGCGGGATCGGCCATCTGGCGGAGAGCAGCACGGACATACGCTTCGACGCGGTGGACGGCGAATGGTTCCGGGTGTCGCTCGGCGGCACGCTGGCGAAGGCCGCGCCGCTGGGCCTGTGCCGGGCGGCGGATGCGGCGGATGCGGCGTCGGCGCTGGGCCGCGCCTTCCTGGAACTGCGCGCCGCCCTGCCGGAGCCGCCGCGCCGCATGGCCGGTCTGGTCGCGGCAATCGGCACCGAAGAAATCGGCAAGCGCCTCGCCCCGCTGCTGTCCCCTCTCGCCCCCATGGAGAGGATCAAGGGGAGGGGGACGCATCTCATGGATCGCTTCGGCTCGGCCGCCCCCCCTTATCCCGACCTTCTCCCCGGGGGGGAAAAGGAGCAAGCCCCGGCAATGGTGACGGCCTTCCCCTTCGGGCGCCTGACCTCCGCCACCCTCGCCGCGCTCGCCGCCGCCTGCGCCGAGATCCGCATCAGCCCCTGGCGCGCCCTGATCCTCGTCGCCCCCTCCCCCGATGCCGAAACCATCGCCGGCGCCCGTGGCGCCATCCTGTCGCACAGCGACCGCCGGCTGAAGCTGACGGCGTGCAGCGGGGCCGGCGGCTGCGATGTCGGAACCACCGACACCCATGCGGCCGCGCTCGCCATCGCCGACCGCGCAGGCCCCTTGCTGGACCATGTGCGAATGGTGCATGTGTCGGGCTGCGCCAAGGGCTGCGCCCATCCCGCCATCGCCGATGTCACCCTGACCGCCCGAGACGGCGTCTATGACGTCGCCCTGAACGCCAAACCCGGTGATGCCGCCCCGCACATCGGCCTGTCTCCCGCCGACGCCGTGGCCCGCGTCGCGGAACTGTTGACCGAGGAGTCCACCGGTGCCTGAGCCGCTCTACGACTATATCCGCGACGGAGCGGCCATCTACCGCCAGTCCTTCGCCACCATCCGGGCGGAGGCCGACCTGTCCGCCATCCCCGATGACCTGAAGCCGGTGGCGGTGCGCGTCATCCACGCCTGCGGCATGGTCGATGCGGCCGGGGATCTGCTGTTCTCCGCCGATGTCGGCGCCGCCGCCCGCGCCGCCCTGCGATCCGGCGCGCCGATCCTCTGCGACAGCGAAATGGTCGCCCATGGCGTGACCCGCGCCCGCCTGCCGGCCGACAACCCGGTGATCTGCACCCTGCGCGATCCCGCCGTGCCCGATCTGGCCAAAAGCCTCGGCAACACCCGCTCCGCCGCCGCGCTCGACCTGTGGGGCGACCGGCTGGGCGGTTCGGTGGTCGCCATCGGCAATGCGCCGACCGCCCTGTTCTACCTGCTGGAGATGCTGGCGGCCGGTGCGCCGAAGCCCGCGGCGATCCTGGGCTTCCCCGTCGGCTTCGTCGGCGCGATGGAAAGCAAGGAGGCGCTGGCCGAGAACCCCTTCGGCGTGCCCTATCTGGCGATCCGGGGCCGGCGCGGCGGCAGCGCCATGGCCGCCGCCGCCGTCAACGCGCTGGCGAGCGACGTCGAATGAGCGGCGATACCCTCACCCTCCCCACCCCCGGCACCCTGTTCGGCGTCGGCGTCGGCCCCGGCGACCCGGAACTGATGACGCTGAAGGCAATGCGCATCATCGGCGCCTGCCCGGTCGTCGCCTATTTCTGCAAGCGCGGCACCCGGGGCCAGGCCCGCCGCATCGCGGATCAGGCCATTCCGCCCGACCGGATCGAACTGCCGATGGTCTATCCGGTGACGGTGGAGCTGCCGCCGACCCACCCGGACTATGGCCGCCAGATCGAAGCCTTCTTCGACGAGTCCGCCGAGCGCATCGCCGGGCATCTCGCCGCCGGCCGCTCCGTCGCGGTGCTGAACGAGGGGGATCCGTTCTTCTACGGCTCCTTCATGCATCTGTTCCTGCGGCTGTCCGGCCGTTTCGCGACGGAGGTCATTCCCGGCGTCACCAGCATGGTGTGCAGCGCCTCGCTGCTGCCGCGCCCGCTGACCCTGCGCGACGACGTGCTGTCGGTGATCCCCGGCACGCTGGACGAGGAGTCGCTGGTCCGCGCGCTGACCGCCGCCGATGCCTGCGTGGTGATGAAGCTGGGCCAGAATTTGCCCAAGGTCCGCCGCGCCATCGCCGCCGCCGGGCTGGCCGAGCGCGCATGGTATGTGGAACGCGCCAGCATGGAGGAACAGCGCTTCATGCCCTTCCTGGAGGCGCCGGACGTCGCCCCCTATTTCTCCCAGATCGTCATTCCGGGCGAGGGCAGGCGGGGATGACCGGATGGCTGAAAGTTGTCGGATTGGGGCCCGGTCCCGAGGACTGGCTGACCCCCGAGGCGCGGCGCGATCTGGCCGAGGCCACCGACCTCGTCGGCTATTTCCCCTATGTGGAGCGCGTGCCGCCGGGGAATCAGCTGCGCCACGCCTCCGACAACCGGGTGGAACTGGACCGCGCCCGCTTCGCGCTGGACCTAGCGGCGCAGGGAAGACGGGTGGCGGTGGTGTCGGGCGGCGACCCCGGCATCTTCGCCATGGCCGCCGCCATCTTCGAGGCGCTGGACGATCCCGAGGCGCCCGAAGCGTGGCATGGGGTTCAATTGTCGGTCGATCCCGGGGTTTCCGCCATGCAGGCCGCCGCCGCGCGGGCCGGGGCGCCGCTGGGGCATGATTTCTGCGCCATCTCGCTGTCCGACAACCTCAAGCCGTGGGAGGTGGTGCTGAAGCGCCTGCGTCTGGCGGCGGAGGCGGATTTCGTCATCGCGCTCTACAACCCGATCTCCCGCGCCCGGCCCTGGCAGCTTGGCGCCGCCTTCGACGCCCTGCGCGGCATCCGCGCGCATGACACCCCCATCGTGCTGGGCCGCGCCGTCGGCCGCCCCGACGAGGAACTGACCGTCACCACGCTGGGCGAGGTGCGGGCGGAACAGGCGGACATGCGCACGCTGGTCATCATCGGCGCCTCGCACACCCGCTTCGTCGCGCGGGCGGACGGCGGGCGCTGGGTCTACACGCCCCGGCATTATCGGGGGTGAAGGTGAGTGCGACGGCAGTGCTGGCAGAGATGCCAGCGACCAACCCACCGCGAGTAACCCTCTCCCCCAGGGAGGAGAGGGGAAATTCGCGAAGGAAAGTGTCAGCCCACCCCCTCCAGCCACCCCACCGCCGCATCCACGCCGTGCAGTTCCGCCACGCCGTTGCCCGCCGGCCGCTCCACCATCACCACCGGCAGGCCCAGCGCGCGCGCGGCCTCCAGCTTGGCGTCGGTGGCGCGTCCGCCGCTGTTCTTGCTGACGATCGCCTCCACCCCCTGCCCGCGCATCAGCGCCAACTCGCCCTCCACGGTGAACGGCCCGCGGTCGAGGATCAGGCTCATGCGCGGCAGGGCCGGCAGCGGCTCCGGCGGGTCCACCGCGCGGATCAGGTAGCGCTTGTCCGGCGTCGCCTCGAAGGCCGCGACCTCCTGCCGGCCGATGGTCAGGAAAACGGTGTCGCCCAGATCGCGCAACGCCAGCGCCGCGGCGGCCATGTCCGGCACGCCGACCCAGCGGTCGCCCGGTCCCGCCACCCAGGCCGGCCGGGTCAGGACACGCAGCGGCACACCAGCCAGCGCGCAGGCCGCGGCGGCGTTGGCGGAGATCTGCGCTGCAAAGGGGTGCGTCGCGTCGATCACGGCACCGATGCCCTCGGCGCGCAGATAGCCGGCCAACCCCTCCACCCCGCCGAAGCCGCCGATGCGGGTGGGCAGCGGCGGCAGCACCGGGTTCTTCGTGCGGCCGGCCAGCGACACGCGGGCGTCGATGCCGGGATGGCCGGCCAGCCGTTTCGCCAGCGCCGTCGCCTCCGTCGTGCCGCCCAGGATAAGCGCCTTGACCATCTCCCCCACCCCACCCGTCAGGATCGGCGCCATGGATAGCATGGGAACGGCCCGCTGGCTCAGCATCGTCGGCATCGGTGAGGATGGCTGGGACGGTTTGCCGCCCGCCGCACGCGCGGCGGTGGAAAGCGCCGCGATCCTCTATGGCGGCAGCCGCCACCTCGATCTCGTGCCGGCCGTTGCGGGGCAGGAACGTCTGTCCTGGCCGTCGCCGATGACCGACGCCTTCCCCGGTCTGATCGCGCGGCGCGGACAGCGGGTCTGCGTGCTGGCGAGCGGCGATCCGTCCTGGTACGGGGTGGGCGCCACCCTGTCGCGGCTCGTTCCGGCTGCGGAAACGACGATGATACCGGCGGCATCCGCCTTCAGCCTCGC
This sequence comes from Azospirillum ramasamyi, assembly GCF_003233655.1. Classification (NCBI taxonomy): domain Bacteria; kingdom Pseudomonadati; phylum Pseudomonadota; class Alphaproteobacteria; order Rhodospirillales; family Azospirillaceae; genus Azospirillum; species Azospirillum ramasamyi. The sequence continues at coordinate 463,818 of NZ_CP029833.1, read as the reverse complement.
GGCCTCCCGGCTGGGCTGGCCCTTGCAGGACTGCCGCTGCCTGACCGTCCATGGCCGCCCGCTGGAGCTTGTCGTTCCGCATTTGCAACCGAACGCCAAGCTTCTGCTTCTTTCCTGGGACGGAACGACCCCGGCGAAGCTCGCCGCTCTGCTGCGCGCCCGCGGCTTCGGCGCCTCGCGCCTGACGGTGCTGGAGGCGATGGGCGGAGCGCGGGAAGGCCGGCTGGAGGCGACCGCCGAAGCCTGGACCGAGGAGCGCACCGCAGACCTCAACACCATCGCGCTGGACTGCGCCGCCGCCCCCGGCGCCCGCATCCTGCCGCTGGCCCCCGGCCTGCCCGACGACTGGTTCGAGCATGACGGGCAGATCACCAAGCGCGAGGTGCGCGCCGTCACCCTGTCCTTCCTGGCGCCGCGCCGGGGCGAGCTTCTGTGGGATGTCGGCGCCGGCTCGGGCTCCATCGGCATCGAATGGATGCTGCGCGATCCCGCCAACCGCGCCATCGCCGTCGAACACCACCCGGAACGCATCGCCCGCATCCTCGCCAACGCCGCGGCCCTCGGCGTGCCCGGCCTGACGCTGGCGCGCGGCAAGGCCCCGGCGGCGCTGACCGGGCTGGATTTGCACGGGCTGGAGCGGCCGGACGCGATCTTCATCGGCGGCGGGCTGACGACAGAGGGCGTGCTGGCGACCTGCTGGGACGCCCTGCCCCCCGGCGGCCGGATCGCCGCCAACGCGGTGACGCTGGAAAGCGAGGCGGTGCTGTTCGACGCGCATAAGCGGCTGGGCGGCGAGCTGACCCAGATCGCGGTCGCCCGCGCCTCGGCGGTCGGCGGCTTCCGCGGCTGGCGCGCCGCCATGCCGGTCACGCTGTGGCGGGCCGAAAAGCCCCATGCGGAGGGCACATGGACCGCATGACGCCCGACTCCCTGCTGTTCGGCCCGGTCTTCGTCGGGCTGGGCTGCCGCCGCGGCTGCGGCTGGGAGGAGATCGCCGCCCTGGTCGCCGTCGCCTTCGACGAGGCGGCCCTGCCCGACGCCGCGCGCCGGCTTGCCGCCCTCGCCGCCCCGGCGATGAAGGCCGACGAGGCCGGATTGGCGGAGGCCGCCCGCGCGCTCGGCCTGCCGCTGCGCTTCATCGCGGAGGACGCGATGCTGGCGGCGCAGGACCGCGTCCACACCCGCTCCTCCACCGTGCTGGCCGCGGTCGGGCTGGCGTCGGTGGCGGAGGCCGCGGCGCTGGCCGCCGCCGGGCCGGGATCGCGCCTGCTGCTGCCGCGCCGCTCGACGCCCCGCGCCACCGTGGCGCTTGCCTTGCCCGCAATCGCCCTGATTTCCGACGCTTTTTGGGGAACCCGTTCATGACCGTCCATTTCATCGGTGCCGGACCGGGCGCTCCCGACCTGCTGACCCTGCGCGGACGCGACCTGATCGCGCGCTGCCCGGTCTGCCTCTATGCCGGCTCCCTGGTTCCGAAGGAGATCATCGCCCACGCCCCCGCCGATGCCCGCATCGTCGACACCGCTCCGCTGACGCTGGAGGAGATCGTCGCCGAGTTCCAGGCCGCCCATGCCGCCGGCCGGGACGTGGCGCGGCTGCATTCGGGCGACCTGTCGGTCTACAGCGCGCTGGGCGAGCAGACCCGCGCGCTGCGGGATCTCGGCATTCCCTACACCATCACCCCCGGCGTGCCGGCCTTCGCCGCGGCGTCGGCGGCGCTGGGGCGGGAACTCACCCTGCCGGAGGTCAGCCAGACGCTGATCCTGACCCGCACCGAAGGCCGCGCCTCGGCCATGCCCGCCAACGAGACGCTGGAGGTGCTGGGCGCCTCGGGCGCCACGCTGGCGATCCACCTGTCGATCCACGTCGTCGACCGGGTGGTGGAGCGGCTGACCCCGCTCTACGGCGCCGGCTGCCCGGCGGCGGTGGTCTACCGCGCCACCTGGCCGGACGAACGGGTGCTGCGCGGCACGCTGGCCGACATCGCGGCGCAGGTGGCGGCCTCACCGATGGAACGCACCGCGCTGATCCTGGTCGGTCCGGCGCTGGGCCATGAGGAGTTCCGCTGCAGCGCGCTGTACGACGGCAGCCACGTGCGGCGCTATCGGGGATTGGGGGAGTGAGCAACCCCGACGATGCGCCCCTGCCGGTCGGTGACGAGCACCTCGACGGCGACCGGTGCATCCTCCAGCACATCCTGCGCGGCGCGGCGGGCCAGTTCCGCCACATGGTCGGCCAGCGGCAGGCCGGCGGCGTCCGCCATGCCAAGCACCTGCGCCGCCGTGTTGGCGCCGCGCGCCCGGGCGATCAGGTCCGGCCCGGCGCCCAGCTCCGCCAGCCGCCCGGCCAGCCAGTCGAAATCCACGCTGTTGCGCTTGCTGTGCAGATCCATCAGCCCGCGCGCCAGCTTGCCGAACTTGGCGAAGCCGCCGCACAGGGTCAGGCGGGGAATGGGGTGCCGGCGCAGGTATTTCAGCGTGCCGCCGGCGAAATCGCCCATGTCGATCAGCGCCTGTTCGGACAGGCCATAGCGCGCCACCACCGCCTTTTCCGACAGGTCGCCGGTGCAGGCGGCGACATGGCTCAGCCCGGCGGCCCGCGCCACGTCGATGCCGCGCTGGATCGACGCGATCCAGGCCGCGCAGGAATAGGGCACGACGATCCCCGTGGTCCCCAGGATCGACAGCCCGCCGAGGATGCCGAGCCGCCCGTTCATGGTGCGCCGGGCGAGCCGCTCGCCATTCTCCACCCCGACCTCGACCACGAGATCCGCGGGCTGTCCTGCCTCGGCCGCCGCCTCCCCCACCGCCCGGGCGATCATGCTGCGCGGCACCGGGTTGATCGCCGGTTCGCCGACGGCCAGGGGCAGTCCGGGCAGGGTCACGGTGCCGACGCCGGGGCCGGCGCGGAAACTCACGCCGCTGCCGGGGGCGCCGCGCCAGACCCGCGCCCGCACCAGCGCGCCATGGGTCACGTCGGGGTCGTCGCCGGCATCCTTGACCACGCCGGCCGCGGCCCAGGGTCCGTCCGACCCCTCCCCCCGCTCCGTCACCGCCAGCGCGAAGGCCGGGGTCTGGCCGCCGGGCAGGGTCACGGTCACCGGGTCGGGGAACTCCCGGCCGAACAGAGCGTCCGCCGCCGCACGCGCCGCCGCGGTGGCGCAGGTTCCCGTCGTCCAGCCTCGGCGCAAGGGTGTAGCATGCTCCGACATGCCGGAACCCTCCGCACCGCCTTCCATCTTCTCCGAGCCCGAGTCCGCGTTCATGTCGTCTGAGTGGTCCATTCCCGAAAGCGTCCTGGTCCCCTTCGCCCCCGGCAGCGTCTGGCTGGCCGGGTCCGGTCCCGGCGATCCCGGCCTGCTGACCCTGCTGGCCCTGCAAGGTCTAAGGCAAGCCGACGTCATCGTCCATGACGCGCTGGTCGGCGAACGGATCATGGCGCTGGCCGGCCCGTCGGCAAGGCTGGAGTTCGCCGGAAAGCGCGGCGGCCGCCCCTCCGCCCATCAGGACGACATCACCAACCGCCTGATCGAACTGGCGAAGGAAGGGCACCGCGTGCTTCGCCTGAAGGGCGGCGACCCCTTCGTCTTCGGCCGCGGCGGCGAAGAGGCGCAGGCGCTGGCGGCGGAGGGCATCCCTTTCCGCATCGTGCCGGGCATCACGTCGGGCCTCGCCGGCCCGGCCTATGCAGGCATCCCGGCGACCCACCGCGACACCAACCAGGCGGTGATCCTGGCGACCGGCCATTCGCTGGGCGGCGGGCCGGACTGGCGGGCGCTGGCCGCGACCAGGGCGCCGCTGATCCTCTATATGGGCTGGAAGGCGCTGCCCACCATCGCGGCGGAGCTGATGGCCGGCGGCCTGTCCGCCGATACCCCCGTCGGCGTGGTGACGGAGGCGACGACCCCCAACCAGAAGAGCCTCGTCACCAGCCTCGGGGCCTGCGTCGCCGATCTGGCGGCGAGCGGGCTGGAGCCGCCCGCCATCATCGTGATCGGCGAGGTGGTGCGGCTGCGCCCGGCGCTGGAATGGCTGCCGGCCCAGGCGGCGTTGCGGAATGCCGGAGGGAAGAATGGCTAGCGGTCTCATCATCGCCGCTCCGGCATCGGGCACCGGCAAGACGACGCTGACGCTGGGCCTGCTGGCGGCGCTCCGCGCCCGCGGCGTGGCGGTGGGAGCGGTGAAGTCGGGGCCGGACTACATCGACCCGGCCTTCCACCGCGCCGCCACCGGCCGTCCCAGCGTGAACCTCGACAGCTGGGCGATGGGGCCGGACCTGCTGGACGGGCTGGCCGCCCGCGCCGCCGAGGGCGCCGATCTGCTGGTCTGCGAGGCGCTGATGGGGCTGTTCGACGGCGTGGCCGGGGTCGGCGCCACCGGCACCGGCTCGACGGCGGAGATCGCGGCGCGCACCGGCTGGCCGGTCCTGCTGGTGGTCAACGCCAAGGGACAGTCGCAATCGGCCGCGGCCCTGGTGAAGGGCTTCGCCACATACCGCGACGACGTGACCATCGGCGGCGTCGTGCTGAACAATGTCGGCAGCCCGCGCCACACCGCACTCGCCGGCACCGCCATCGAGGCGCTGGGGATTCCCGTCCTTGGTTCCCTGCCCCGCGCGCCGGATCTCAGCCTGCCCGAACGCCATCTCGGCCTTGTCCAGGCCGACGAGACGGAGGGGCTGGCCGACCGGCTGGCGGCGCTCGGCCGTTTCGTCGCGGAGCATGTCGATCTCGACCGCGTCGTCGCGCTGGCGAAACCGTCGAAGGCCGGGCCGGGCAGCGACGCCCCCGCCCTGCCGCCGCCGGGCCAGCGCATCGCCATCGCGCGGGATGCCGCCTTCACCTTCGTCTATCCGCATTTGACCGCCGGCTGGCAGGCCGCCGGGGCGGAGCTGCGTTTCTTCTCCCCCCTGGCGGACGAGCCGCCCCCGCCGGATGCGGACGCCGTCTATCTGCCCGGCGGCTATCCGGAGCTGCATGCCGGGCGCCTCGCCGCCAACCACGCCTTCCGCGACGGCTTGCGTGCGGCGGTGGAGCGGGTGCCGGTCTATGGCGAGTGCGGCGGCTACATGGTGATGGGGGAAACGCTGGAGGATGCCGACGGCGTCACCCACCCGATGACCGGGCTGCTGGGGGTGCGCACCTCCTTCGCCAAGCGGCGCCTGCATCTGGGCTATCGCCGCGCGGCGCTGCTGGCCGACGGGCCGCTGGGTCCGGCGGGATCGCCGCTGATGGGGCACGAGTTCCACTATGCCTCGACCCTCGCCCGCGGCGACGACGCGCCGCTGCTGCATGCGACGGCGGCGGACGGCAGCGACCTGGGCGCGCTGGGCAGCCGGCGCGGGCTGGCGCTGGGATCCTTCGTCCACCTGATCGCGCGGGGGGCGACGGCGCATGGATGAAGACTTCACCCCGGCGGAGCGCGACGCGCTCTACAAGGCGATCTTTTCCCGCCGCGACGTGCGCGGGCAGTTCCGGCCCGACCCGGTGCCGGACGAGGTGCTGAACCGCATCCTGCTGGCCGCCCACCATGCGCCGTCGGTCGGCTTCATGCAGCCCTGGAACTTCATCGTCATCACCGACAAGGAGGTGAAGTCCCGCATCCACGCCGATTTCGCCCGCGCCAACGAGGAAGCGGCGGCGATGTTCGAAGGGGAGCGCCGCGGCCTCTACAGCCGCCTGAAGCTGGAGGGCATCCGCGAGGCGCCGGTCAATCTCTGCATCACCTGCGACCGCGAGCGCTCCGGCCCGGTGGTGCTGGGCCGCACCCACATGCCGGCGATGGACCTCTACAGCTGCGTCTGCGCCGTGCAGAATCTGTGGCTGGCGGCGCGGGCGGAAGGGCTGGGAGTCGGCTGGGTCAGCATCCTGCACGAGGACGCGCTGCGGAACGCGCTGGGCATCCCGGAGCGGATCGTTCCGATCGCCTATCTCTGCCTCGGCCGCGTCACCCATTTCGAGGCGACGCCGGAGCTGGAAACCAAGGGCTGGCGCAAGCGCCTGCCGCTGGAGGATCTGGTGTTCCGCGACCGCTGGCAGGAGGAGAAGCAGGGAGAGTGAAGGGACGGGCGCCGGCCCCGCGCAGGAGCGGCGCCCGCCGCCGGTTCAGCCGATCGGGTTGGCGAACAGGAAGTTCTCCGCCGTCAGCATGCTGCGGTCGACGCCCATCAGCTTGATGGTGCTGGTGCTGCCGAAATCGATCGACAGGTCGGCCCCGCTCTGGACCGAGTGGGTCAGCACGTCGTTCAGGCTGGAGAAGCCGGCGATGCTGCGCAGGTCGATCACGTCGCCGCCGCTGCCGGCCTGGAAATCGCCGATGCAGTCCCAACCATCGGCCGCACCCTGGACGAAGGTATCCCGCCCGGCGCCGCCGATCATATAGTCGTTGCCGCCATTGCCGGTGATGGTGTCGTTGCCGCTGCCGCCGGCCAGATACTCCCCGGCGGAGGTGCCGGTGATCATCTGGCCCGAAACGCCGCCGGTGGAGCCGCCACCCGTGCTTCCGCCGGGGGAGGCATTGAGGAACGAGAAGTTGGCGGCGGTCAGGCTGCTGCGGGTGACGTTTTCCAGGGTGACGCTGTTGTTGTCGTCGAAGCGGACGATGGTGTTGGCGCCCTCCTGGGTGGCGGCGGCCATCACCGCGGTGAAGTCGGTCAGCCCGGTCCAACCCGCGACATTCAGCACGTCGCCGCCGCTGCCGGCCTGGAAGTCGGCGACATAGTCCCAGCCGTCGCCGGGCTTGAAGACGAAGCTGTCGCTGCCGGCCCCGCCGACCATGTAGTCGTTGCCGCCGTTGCCGATGATGACGTCGTTGCCGGCGCCGCCGGCCAGATAGTCGCGGGCATCGGTGCCGGTCAGCGTCAGGCCGCCGGAGGAGCCGCCGGGGTTGCCCCCGCCCGTGTTGCCGCCGGACCCGGCCTGCCCCAGCGTGATGGTGTTGCCGGACAGGCCGATGCTCGACGCGGCGAAGCTGCCGGCGATGCGCAGGGTCACGTCGGCCCCGGCGGCGGCGTCCAGCCCGACATGGACCAGGGTGACGCCGTTCACCGTCTCCGCCTGGACCTGACCGGCCTGGAGGGTGCCGCCGCTGCCGGTGCCCACGGTACCCGACAGCGACGCACCGGCGATGGCGAAGGCGTCGCCGGTGACCGCGCCGGTTATGCTGGTGAAGCCATTGGCCTGGGCCGCCGTCATCGTCACGGTGTGGCGCTGGCTGCCGGTCAGGGCCAGCGTCTCGACGCTGGTCAGCGTCATCCCGCTGATGTCGATCCTCGGGGAGGCGACGTCGGTATAGTATTCCAGGTCGTAGCCGTTGTAGCTGGTCAGGTTGTCGGACCGGACCTCCAGCGTGTCGGTGCCGGTGCCGCCGTCGAAGCTGACGGTGCCGGCGTCATACTGGCTGACGACGATGTAGCGGTCGTTGCCGGCCTCGCCGAAGATCGTGTCGGCCTGGGTCTGGGCATAGCTGCCGGCGGTGACGATGCCGGCCAGGATGGTGTCGTCGCCGTCGCCGCCATGGATGGTGTCGCGTTCCCAGTCGCCCTTCAGCAGGTCGTTGCCGGCATCGCCATGGATCAGGTCGGCGCCGCCGCCGCCGGCCACCGTGTCGTTGCCGTCCTGGCCATGCAGTTCGTCATTGTCGGCGCGGCCATAGATCAGGTCGTTGCCGCCGCCGCCGAAGACGCTGTCGTTGCCGTCGCCGGCCTCCAGCGTGTCGTTGCCGGCCCCGCCATGCTCGATGTCGTCGCCGCCATGGCCCCAGAACCACACCGCCGTGTCGCCCGCCGTCATGCTGTCGGCATATTCGGAGCCGATCCAGCGCTGGATGTTCTCGAAGGTGTCGCCGGCCGCCTCGCCGGTGTTGTTGGCGCCGTTGCCCAGGTCCAGCGTGATGCCGGTGGTGGCGTCCTCGTAGGTGACGATGTTGAAGCCGCTGCCGCCGACATAATGGTCGGCGCCCAGCCCGCCGTTCATGGTGTCGCCGGCCGCCACGCCGCTGTTGCCGCCGCCGACCAGCGTGTCGTCGCCAAGCCCGCCGATCAGGCTGTCGTTGCCGGTGCCGCCGACAATGCTGTCGTTGCCGGCCAGTCCATTGATGACGTTGCCGCCATTGTCGCCGACCAGCGTGTCGTTGCCCGCCGACGGGGTGCCGCTGTAGGCCAGCCGGTGCGGCCACACGTCGGCGCCCGCGAAGGGCCGCGCCGTCAAAATCTGGCCGGTCACCACGTCGAGCTCCCAGGAACCGCCCTGGTCCGCATGGCCGACCGGATGGCTGGCGGCGGCGACGCGCGCGCCGGTGACGGCGGCCAGGCATTCCACGAAGCTGCGGCCGTCAGCCCCGGCGCCGACGTCGCAGGCATGGATCAGGATCTCGGTGCCGCTCGCATCGGGCCAGCGGCGGTCCAACAGGGCGCTGATGTCGAGCGGCATCGCCCCCAGCCTCACCACGCCCGGCGCGCCGTGGGCGATCAGGTGGACCGCGGCCGGCCCCGCCTCCAGGGCGTCGGCAAGCAGGCCGAGGGCGTCCTCGTCGCCGGCCACCCGGATCACCGTCACATCCGGCGCGTGCCGGCCGATCAACGCGTCGATATCGGCCAGCCCGGCGTCGGCAAGAATGATCCCGTGCATGAAAACCCCTTTCTGGGGAGTTGTTGGAAATCGTTTTGCGCATACCGTGATGTACGGGATCCTGCCCAGGCCACAACGCCCAATAAGCCGATCATTCCTTGGAAAGAACCGCGTCCGGCCGGGCGAGCTGATTTCTCCGCAACGGCGAAAGAGGACGGGCACAACCGATTTCGCCGCCCTTCCACTACTCCATCTCATGGCCCCGTCTTGCGGCCGATTTGCCAGGCCGGGGTAGAGGTCGGCCTGAATACCTCCAATTCGGAGGGGTTCGGCCCGCCAAATGGTCGGCGCCAATTTGTTTGACCTATATCGGAATGCGGCGCATCGTCTCGGGCAGACCTGCAGCGCAATGGAGTGCGCCCGATGTCCATTCCCGGTTCCTTCACCGCCTTCGTCATCGCCGACGACAACGGCAAGCCCAAGGGTTCCTTCACCACGCTTTCGCCGTCCGATCTGCCGGACCACGAGGTGCTGGTCGAGGTTTCCCATTCCACGGTCAACTACAAGGACGGGCTTGCCGTCACCGGAAAGGCGAAGATCGCCCGCAAACTGCCGATGGTGGCGGGGATCGATCTCGCCGGCACGGTGGTCGAGTCGCGCTCGCCAGCCTGGAAGGCCGGCGACCGGGTGGTGGTCAATGGCTGGGGCCTGTCGGAGACGCAATGGGGCGGCTACAGCCGCTATCAGCGGGTGAAGCCGGAATGGCTGATCCGCCTGCCCGACGTCTTCACACCGGAACAGGCGATGGGGATCGGCACCGCCGGCTACACCGCGGCGCTCTGCGTCGATGCGCTGGAACGCTGGGGCGCGATCCAGCCCGGCGGCGGCGAGGTGCTGGTCACCGGCGCGGCCGGCGGCGTCGGATCGGTGGCGGTCGCCCTGCTGGCCAAGCGCGGCTATGCCGTCACCGCCACCACCGGGCGGCCGGAGACGCACGACTATCTGCGCGGCCTGGGCGCCGGCGGCTTCATCGACCGCGCCACCCTGCTTGAGAAGGGGCCGCCCCTGCAGAAGGAGCGCTGGGCCGGCGGCGTCGATTCGGTGGGCGGCCAGACGCTGGTAAACGCCCTGTCGCAGACGGTGTGGGGCGGGGCCATCGCCGCCTGCGGGCTTGCCGGCTCGTCCGACCTGCCCGGCACGGTGCTTCCGCACATCCTGCGCAGCGTGACGCTGATCGGCATCGACTCGGTGATGGCCCCGGCCGACCGCCGCGCATCCGCCTGGGTAAGGCTGGCCCGCGACCTCGACCCCGGCCACCTGTCCGCGATGTACGAGGTCCATCCCTTCGCCGACCTGCCGACGCTGGGCGAACGCATCCTGGCCGGCCAGATCCGCGGCCGGGTGGTTCTGGACCTGTCCGCCTGAAACCGGCGGCCTGAAGCCTGCTCATAAAAAAACGGGCCATCGGCGGGAAGCCGATGGCCCAGTTCAGGAGAGAAGTCGTTCAGGAGAGCCGTACTCCGCCCCGGTTCAGTTCATCAGCAGATGCGGCAGCCACAGCGAGAAGCCCGGAACATAGGTGACCAGCAGCAGCGCCACGAACAGCGCCCCGTAGAAGGGCGTGATGGAGCGCATCACCTCGCCGACCGACACGCCGCCGATGGCGCAGCCGATGAACTGGGTGGTGCCGACCGGCGGGGTGTTTAGGCCGAGCGCGCAGTTGATCAGCATCACGATGCCGAACTGCACCGGGTCCATGCCATAGGCCATGGCGATCGGCAGGAAGATCGGCGTGCAGATCAGGATCGTGCTGGCCATGTCCATGAAGGTGCCCAGCAGGAACAGGATGATGTTGATCAGCAGGAAGATGACGATCGGGTTGGTCGAGATGCCGGCCAGCAGTTCGCCGGTCATGTCCGCCACCTCGTACAGCCCCATGAGGTACTGGAACATCGTCGACACGCCGATCAGCAGCAGCACCACGCCGGTGGTCTTCACCGTCTTGGCGGCGGCGGCCAGGAACTTCTCCAGGCTCAGCGTGCGGTAGACCAGCGTGGTCAGCAGCAGCGCGTAGATCACGGCCACGGAGGCCGATTCGGTCGCGGTGAACACGCCGCTGGTGATGCCGGCCAGGATGATGACGACGATCAGCATGCCCGGCAGGGCGGCGGCGAAGCTGCGCAGCAGGATGTCCCAGCCGGGGAAGGTTCCGCTCGGGTAGCCGCGGCGGACCGCGACGTAATAGGCGGCGCCCAGGTTGCAGACCATCAGCAGCAGCGCCGGCATCAGGCCCGCGGCGATCAGCGATCCGATGGACGCCTTTCCGCCGGCGGCCAGCGCGTAGATGATCATGTTGTGGCTGGTCGGCATCAGCGCGCCGACCAGCGCGGCGTGGGTGGTGACGTTGACCGCGTAGTCGGCGTGGTAGCCCTCCCGCTTCATCATCGGGATCATCACCGCGCCCATGGCCGACACGTCGGCGACGGGGGAGCCGGCGACGCCGCCGAACAGGGTGCAGGCCACCACGTTGGACATGCCGAGCCCGCCGCGGATGTGGCCGACCATGCTCTTCGCCGCGCCGACGATCTTGTCGGCGACGCCGCCGTGCAGCATCAGCTCGCCCGAGAAGACGAAGAAGGGAATGGCCAGGAACGAGAAGACGTTCATCCCCGACATCATCTGCTGGAAGACCACCGCGACGGGCAGGCCTTCATAGAGGATGGTGCAGAGCGCCGACAGGCCGATGGCGAAGGCGACCGGGATGCCGAGGATGAGGAAGCCGAAGAAGGTGATGCTGAGGATCATCAGTTCCATGACGGCTTGACCTCCTCGCCGCGCAGGATGGCGACGATGTGCTCGATGGAGAACAGGACGATCAGCACACCCGACAGGACCAGCGGCACGTAGCGCACGGCTTCCGAGATGTGAAGGTTCGGGATCGTGTAGGACATGACCGAACTGCCGAGCAGCCAGCCGTTGTAGGCCATGCAGCCGCCGAAGGTTCCGACCAGCGCGTAGATGAGGATGTCGACCTTGCGCCGCGCGGTGTCGGACAGCATCACCAAGAGGGATTCGAGCCCGATATGGCCGGCGTCGCGGACCCCGACGGCGGCACCGATCAGGGTGACGTACAGCACCAGCACGATGGCCAGGCTTTCCGCCCATGTCGGCGAGTTGTTCAGCACGTAGCGGCCGAACACCTGATAAAAGACGACCCCGACGATCGCCAGCAGACCGACGATGGCGACATACATGCCGGTCTTGGCCAGCACCGCGTTCATCCGGGTCAGCCAGCCGGCGGAATGCGGCGGGCTGACATCCATTGCTTGCAGCTCGATATCCATGCTGCGGCTCCCCCTCGGTGGCGGCGCCGCCCCGCCGGGGACGGCGCCGCGCCTCACCCCTTGCTTACTTGGTTTCCTGGACGCGCTGCACGAGGCCCTGGAGCTTCGGCGTGTTGGCGAACTTGTCGTAGACCGGCCTCATCGCATCGATGAATTCCTGCTTGTTGGCGACCTCGACGATCTGGGCGCCGGCCTTGGTGACGACGTCCTTCGACTTCTGCTCGCGCTCTTCCCACAGCTTGCGCATGTAGGGCACCGACTCCTTGGCGGCCTGGCGGACCAGAGCCTGGTCGTCCTTCGACAGGCGGTCCCAGGCGACCTTGGAGAAGACCAGCACTTCCGGCGCCATCGCGTGTTCGGTCAGCGTGAAGTACTTGGCGGCTTCGAAGTGGCGCGAGGATTCGTAGGACGGGTAGTTGTTCTCGGCCGCGTCGACGATGCCGGTCTTCAGCGCGGTGTAGACCTCGCCGAAGGGCATCGGCGTGGCGTTGGCGCCCAGCGCCTGGATCATGGCGACGAACAGGTCGGACTGCTGGACGCGGATCTTGGCGCCCTTCATGTCGGCCAGGGTCTTGTAGGGCTTGCCGGCCGAATACATGCTGCGCGAGCCGCTGTCGTAGAAGGCGAGGCCGATCATGCCCTGGCTTTCCATCGACGCCAGGATTTCGTCGCCGATCGCGCCGTCCAGGACGCGGCGCATGTGGCCGGTGTCGCGGAAGATGAAGGGCAGCGCGGTGACCATCGTCTCCGGCACCACGTTGTTCAGCGGCGCCACGTTGATGCGCATCATCTCCAGCGCGCCGATCTTCAGCTGCTCGATGGTGTCCTTTTCGTTGCCGAGGGTGCCGTTCGGGAACACCTTGATGCCGAGGCGGCCGTTGGTGCGTTCCGCCAGCAGCTTGCCGACATAGCGCGCCGCCTCGACGGTCGGGTAGTCGGTCGGGTGGATGTCGGCGGAGCGGAAGTCGCGCGCGGCGGCCGGAGCCGACAGCATCGGCGCGGCCATCATGCTGCAGACGGCACAGGCGGCCAGCAACGCGGTGCGGACCGAAGTCAGAGCAAACTTCATTGGTTCTCCTCCTGTATGCGGGGCCGGAGCCTGAGCGGACCGGCCTCTCTTGTTCTGGTGTTTTCCGGGTTACCCGGTGGCCGGTGGGCCGCCTGTGCGTGACTGGGTGATCCGTAGGCCTGTGGCAGGCGGAGCATGGATGAGTCCCTGTTGCAGAGACCGGCTTTCGCAGCGCTGCGAGCACACTGCGCGCGGCCGGAGATCGCGCATGGCCGACACCGGCCCCGCCCCTGCCCCCATCCTCTTTGCGCTCCGCTTGGCAACGGTGCCGCCCCCCGGCGGCGCCCTGTTCACGCTATTGAGGATATTAGTATATCACTCTGTGCGCAAGCCTGAAAGTTCCTGCCGGAAACTACCGTTTCGGACATTAAACTGAATCGGATCGGGGGAGAGAGAGACAAAGTGGCTGCGGATGCGGAGGTCAGCCATTACACGGATCGCCGCAGGGGGTAGGGTGCGACATTCGGCCCCGGCGCCCGCCGCAGCCCTTCCCCCAATCCGCTCGAACGCGGCGGTCGTTCGACTATGACCGCTCAGCCGTGACCATTCACCAGGGGCCACACCTCCATGGCGCCGCGGTAGATCATGTCCAGGGCGACGTAGAAGATGATGGCGAGGCCGACATAGGCCAGCCAGCGGTGCTTCTGCAGAACGCGGGCGATGAGGCTGGCGGCAAGGCCCATCAGGGCGATCGACAGGGTCAGGCCGATGACCAGCACCCCCAGATGCTCGCGCGCGGCGCCGGCCACGGCCAGAACATTGTCCAGCGACATCGACACGTCGGCGATGACGATCTGCCAGACCGCCTGCCCCAAGGTCTTGCGCGGGCCGGCCGTCTCGGCTCCGCCGTCGTCCTTCAGCAGCTCGACCGCCTCGTCCTCCTCATGGGACTGGCGCAGCTCGCGCCACATCTTCCAGGAGACCCACAGCAGCAGCACGCCGCCGGCCAGCAGAAGCCCGATGATCTGGAGAAGCTGGGTGGTGACCGCCGCGAAGGCGATGCGCAGCACGGTGGCGGCCAGAATGCCGATCAGGATGGCCTTGCCGCGCTGTTCCCGCGGCAGCCCGGCTGCGGCCAGACCGATGACGATGGCGTTGTCGCCGGCCAGCACCAGGTCGATCATGATGACCTGAAGCAGCGCCAGCAGCGCCTCAGTGGTGAATAGCTCCGTCATTTGAGCGGATGTCCTCGCATCACAGGAAATGTGGGCGGAGGGACCGCGCGAGGGCTTTTCGGACCGGCCGGGTCATGCCGAGGCATTGACGGAGGGCGTCGGTCGGGGCACGGGGCGCGGGCGGCTCCTTGGTATTCCCGGTCCGGCATCGCAACCGGAAGGGCTGCAAGAGGGGCCTGGCCTGCCGCTGGCGCTTTACGCCAAAGCGGCGGCTTGCGCAAGGCCGCGCATCGCACGGCTCCGCGGAGGGATTTCAGGTTGCGATATCAGGGTTCTTCGACCTCCACGGCTGCGCCGCCGGCAGCGGCGGCGTCGAGGATCGCGTCGATCAGACGATGCACCTTCAGCGCCTCCCGCCCATCCACCCGCGGCCGGCGCCCCTGGTCGAGCGCGTCGAGAAAATCGGCCAGAACGGCCCGGTGATGTTGGTGCGAGAAGGCCATCGGGTCGGCGCCGCCGCCCAGCGTGGCGCCGTCCCGGCCGCCGAGGATGCGCTCGCCGCCGACCAGCTGCACCTCCAGCCGGTCGCCGGACAGCACGGCCGACCCGCCGGTGCCGGCGATCTCGATCCGCTCCGGGTAACCGGGACAGGCGGCGGTGGTGGCGTCGATGCTGGCCAGCATCCCGTCGCCGTAGCGGAGCGCGGCGGCGACCACATCCTCGGTGTCCATGCCGGGCTCCATGCCCGCGGCCGGGCTGCGCAGCGCGCTGGTGGCGGCGAAGGCGGCGACCCGTTCCGGCAGGCCGAGCAGCCCGACGAATACGTCCAGCGTGTGGATCGCCTGGGTCAGCAGCACCCCGCCGCCGTCGCGCGCCTTCATGCCGCGGCCGGGCTGGGCGTAATAGGCGGCGTCGCGCCACCAGCGCACCGACACGGCCGCCGACAGCGGCCGGCCCAGCGTGCCGTCGCGCATCAGCGCCGCCAGCCGCTCCACCGATTCGCGGAAGCGATGCTGCAGCACGACGCCCAGCGTCAGCCCGGCCGCCTCCATCGCCGAAACCACGGCGCGCGCGCCCTCCGGCGTGGCGTCGAGCGGCTTTTCCAGCAGGACATGCTTGCCGGCGGCGGCACAGCGGGCGACCAGCCCGGCATGGCTGTCGGGCGGGGTCAGCAGCAGGACGGCCGACAGCGCCGGATCCTCCAGCAGCGCCTCGATCCGGTCGACCACCGGCAGGCCGTGGCGGGCGGCGAAGGCGGCGCGGCGCTCGGCCGACGGGCTGAAGCAGCCCGCCACCTCCACCCGGTCCCGAAGGTCGATCAGGCTCTGCGCATGCGGGGCCGAGGCCATGCCGAGGCCGATCACGCCGATGCGGCGGCGGCCGGATGCGGCCGAGGGGGCTACCGGGAGGGCCATCAGGGCGTTCCTTCGATGTCTCCGCCGGCCAGGCTGCCGGTCGGACTGCCGGCCAGGCTGCCGGAGAAATAGAGCGGTGCGGCAGTGCGCACGTCGTCCACCGTGATCTGCAGGTTGTCCAGGTGGAGGATCAGGCTCCGTTCGGCCCGGTCCGGGTCGTGGTCGGCAATCGCCTCGACGATGGCCTCATGTTCGGCGATCACCGTGCGCATGCGGCCGGGAACCGGCAGGGTCAGCCGCCGGCAGCGGTCGAGCTGGACCTTGGCCTGCTGGATGATCGTCCAGAAGCCGGGATAGCCCGCCATCTCGGTGATCAGGGCGTGGAAGGTCTCGTCGGCCTGATGGAAGCCGTCGGCGTCGCCGGCCGCATCGACCTCGCGCTGCTGCTCCAGGCAGGCGCGCAGGGCCGCGATCTGGCTGCGGCTGGCACGCTCCGCCGCGAAACGCACGGTGGCGCGCTCCAGCACCTTGCGGATCACGCCAGCCTCCGGCAGCGCTTCCAGCGGGATGCGGGCGACGAAAGTGCCGGATTGCGGGAAGATCTCGATCAAACCGTCGTCCGCCAGCCTCAGCAGCGCCTCGCGCACCGGCGTGCGGCTGACGCCATAGGCTTCGGCGATCTGCTTCTCGACGATCGGTTCGCCCGGCTTGCGCCTCAGCGACACGATCTCCGCCCGCAGGTCGCGGTGGATGGCGTCGGCGACCGTCGAGCCCCGTCCTCCGTCGCGCCGGGCCGGCATGCGGATCTGCATCGGGGCGGCCTTGCCCGCCTTGGCCGGACGGACGGGGGTGGTGGAACCGGTTTTGGCCGGCGGATTGCCGGATGGCATGGCGTCCAGCCTCCTCAGCAGCGACTGCCTGAAGAATACTAATATATTAGATAGGGCGGCAAGCAATTTCGCTCACCCATGGTCGCCTGCGGATGTGACGAAGGCGGCGGCCCTCCCGCCATGGCTGTGGGAGGAGGGCGAGGACCAGCCGCCTACAGCTCCGCCGCCAGCTTCGTCCCCTGGGCGATGGCGCGCTTGGCGTCCAGTTCGGCCGCGACGTCGGCGCCGCCGATCAGGTGGACGGCGATGCCGGCGGCCTCCAGCGGCGCCTGAAGCTCGCGCAACGGTTCCTGCCCGGTGCACAGCACGATGTTGTCGACGGCAAGCGTCTGCACCCTCTCGCGCTTCTCGCCGAAGCTGATCGTCAGCCCCTCGTCGTCGATGCGCTCGTAATTCACGCCGGACAGCGCCTGGATGCTCTTCATCTTCAGCTGCGCCCGGTGGATCCATCCGGTGGTCTTGCCCAGACCCGCGCCCGGCTTGCTCGCCTTGCGCTGGAGCAGGACGATCTCGCGGGCCGGCGGGGTCGGGTGCGGACGGATGCCGGCGACGCCGCCGCGCGCCTCGGCCGGATCGGCAACCCCCCACTCGGCGCGCCACAGGGCCGGCTCCAGGCTGGGCGACGGCCCCTCATGCGCCAGGAACTCGGCAAGGTCGAAGCCGATGCCGCCGGCACCCACAACCGCGACCCGGCGGCCCACCGGCTTGGTGCCGCGCAGCACGTCGATGTAGGTCAGCACCTTGGGATGGTCCTGGCCGGGGATCTTCGGGTCGCGCGGCACCACCCCGGTCGCCAGGACCACCGCGTCGAACCCGGCAGCCGCCAGGTCGCCGGCGCCCACCCGCCGGCCCAGATGCAGCGCCACCCCGGTCTCCGCCAGGCGGTTGCGGAAATAGCGCACCGTCTCGTGGAACTCCTCCTTGCCGGGGATCAGCTTGGCCATGTTGAACTGGCCGCCGATCTCGTCGGCCGCGTCGAACAGATGCACCTCGTGCCCGCGCTCCGCCGCGGTGGTGGCGCAGGCGAGCCCGGCCGGACCGGCGCCGACCACGGCGACGCGCCTGCGCTTCGCGGCGGGGGCGATCACCAGTTCCGTCTCGTGGCAGGCGCGCGGGTTGACCAGGCAGCTCGCCGTCTTGCCGGAGAAGATGTGGTCCAGGCAGGCCTGGTTGCAGGCGATGCAGGTGTTGATCGCCTCCGGCCGCCCCGCCGCCGCCTTGGCGACGAAGTTCGGATCGGCCAGGAAGGGCCGCGCCATCGACACCATGTCGGCCAGCCCCTCGCCGATCACCGCGTCGCCGGTTTCGGGCGTGTTGACGCGGTTGGTGGTGCAGAGCGGGATCGACAGCCCACGGTCAGACAGGGCCTGCTTCAGCTTCCCCGTCACCCAGGCGAAATTGGCGCGCGGCACGCTGGTGGCGATGGTCGGCACCCGCGCCTCGTGCCAGCCGATGCCGGTGTTGATGATGGTGGCTCCGGCCTTCTCGATGGCCTGGGCGAGCTGCACCACCTCCTCCCATGTGCTGCCGTCGGGGATCAGGTCCAGCACGGACAGGCGGTAGATGATGATGAAGTCGCGCCCGACCGCCTCGCGCATGCGCGACACGATCTCCACCGGGAAGCGCATGCGGTTCTCGTAGGAGCCGCCCCATTCGTCGGTGCGCTGGTTGGTGTGGGTCACCAGGAACTGGTTGATCAGGTAGCCTTCCGACCCCATCACCTCCACCCCGTCATAGCCGGCCTCGCGCGCCAGCTCGGCGCAGCGGACATAGGCGCGGATCTGGCGCTCCACGCCCCGCGCGGTCAGGGCGCGCGGGGTGAAGGGGGTGATCGGCGACTTGATGCGCGACGGCGCCACCGACAGCGGGCTGTGGGCATAGCGGCCGGCATGCAGGATCTGCAGCGCGATCTTGCCGCCTTCGGCATGGACCGCCTCGGTGATGATGCGGTGCGACCGCGCCGCGCCATGCCGCGCCAGGGTGGAGCCGAAGGGCGACAGCCACCCCTCCACATTGGGCGAGAATCCGCCGGTCACCATCAGCCCGACCCCGCCGCGCGCCCGTTCGGCGAAATAGGCGGCCAGCCGCGGGAAGTGGCGGCGCCGGTCCTCCAGCCCGGTGTGCATCGACCCCATCAGCACCCGGTTCTTCAGCACCGTGAAGCCGAGGTCGAGCGGGGCCAGCAGATGCGGGTAGGGCTGGGCGGCGGGCTGGCTCACGGGATGGGTCCTCCGGCTTTCGAAGACGCGCTTCTGGTGGCGCTGGGAATACGGATGATCCGTGACCCGGAGCCTAATTCGAGGTGACGTATGCGTCAACATGGTTCCGCGACGATGCGCGCGGCTCCCCCAGCATTGTTCGCGCACCCCGCTTTCCGCTGGATGAAAAAGCCGTTCGACGAACTGGCTCAAGGGCCTGCACGGCGGTCAAGCTCCCGACCCAAGGGCCGCCCCTCCATCCGCGGCGGCCATCCCGCAACCCAAGAGCGCAGCCCAACGCGCAACCGGGAGTTCGGCCATGGTGCAGTTCGCCGCCAACCTGACGATGCTCTACAACGAGCATCCCTTCCTCGACCGATTCGCCGCGGCGGCCGATGCCGGCTTCCGTGGCGTGGAGTATCTGTTCCCCTACGACTTCCCCGCCGACGCGCTGGCCGAGAAGCTGCGCCAGAATGGCTTGACCCAGGTCCTGCACAATCTGCCCGCCGGCAATTGGGGCGGCGGCGAGCGCGGCATCGCCATCATGCCCGACCGCGTGCAGGAGTTCCGCGACGGCGTCGCCCGCGCGATCGACTATGCCGGCACGCTGGGCTGCAAACAGGTGAACTGCCTCGCCGGCATCCTGCCGCAGGACGGCGACGCCGCCGCGGCCGAAAGCACGCTGGCCGGCAACCTCGCCTATGCCGCCGATGCGCTGGCCGGCGCCGGGATCAAGCTGCTGATCGAGCCGATCAACACCCGCGACATCCCCGGCTTCTACCTGAACCGGACGAAGCAGGCGCTGGACCTGATCGCCAAGGTCGGTTCCGACAACCTGTACCTGCAGTACGACATCTACCACATGCAGATCATGGAAGGCGATCTGGCCCGCACCATCGAGGCCAACCTCGCCCGCATCGCCCATGTCCAGCTGGCCGACAACCCCGGCCGCTTCGAGCCCGGCACCGGCGAGATCAATTATCCCTTCCTGTTCAAGCATCTGGACGCCATCGGCTACAGCGGCTGGGTCGGCTGCGAATACAAGCCGAAGACGACGACGGACGAGGGGCTCGGCTGGTTCGCCCCTTACAGGACGGCACCGGCGCACGCCTGAGACGCCCCCAATATCACGCGAGAAAGGACTACCGTCATGAAGGTCGGATTCATCGGTCTCGGCATCATGGGCACCCCGATGGCGGGGCATCTGCTGGACGCCGGTCACACCCTCTATGTCCACGACATCAAGCCGGTGCCGGCCGAGCTGACCGACAAGGGCGCGATCCCCTGCCCCAGCGGCCGGGAAGTCGCGGCGGCGGCCGAGGTCATCATCACCATGGTTCCCGACACCCCCCATGTCGGCGCCGCGCTGTTCGGTGAGAACGGCGTCGCCGCCGGCCTGTCGTCGGGCAAGATCGTGGTGGACATGTCCTCGATCTCCCCGATCGAGACCAAGGAATATGCCAAGCGCATCAACGATCTCGGCTGCGCCTACCTGGACGCCCCGGTGTCCGGCGGCGAGGTCGGGGCCAAGGCCGCCTCGCTGACCATCATGGTCGGCGGCCCGCAGGACGCCTTCGACACGGTCAAGCCGCTGTTCGACAAGATGGGCAAGAACGTCACGCTGGTCGGCGGCAACGGCGACGGCCAGACCACCAAGGTCGCCAACCAGATCATCGTCGCGCTGACCATCGAGGCGGTGGCCGAGGCCCTGCTGTTCGCGTCGAAGGCCGGCGCCGATCCGGCCAAGGTCCGCCAGGCGCTGATGGGCGGCTTCGCCTCCTCCCGCATCCTGGAGGTCCACGGCGAGCGGATGATCAACCGCAACTTCAACCCGGGCTTCCGCATCGAACTGCACCAGAAGGATCTGAACCTGGCGCTGAGCGGCGCCAAGGCGCTGAACCTGTCGCTGCCGCACACGGCGAGCTGCCAGCAGCTGTTCAACGCCTGCGTCGCGCAGGGCGGCGCGGCCTGGGATCACTCCGGCATGCTGCGCGCGCTGGAGCTGCTGGCCGGGCATGAGATCGGTTCGAAGTGAGGAGATGGGGCGTCGTCGGCCGACGACGCCCCCACCCGCAGCATTCCCCCATCGTCCATTCCAGTGCATCCTACCCGCTTCGCTACCCACGCCACCATGAGCACCGCCATGACCACAGACGCCCTGCTCCACGACCTGTTCCAGGCGGCGCTCACCGCGGTGACCGCCGAGACCCGGCTGCCGGCGGCCCTGCCGCAGCCGCCGAAGGGCCGCACGGTCGTCATCGGCGCCGGCAAGGCGGCGGCGGCCATGGCGAAGACGGTGGAGGACCACTGGCCGGGGCCGCTCACCGGCCTCGTCGTCACCCGTTACGACCACGAACTGCCGACCGGGCGGATCGAGGTGGTGCAGGCCAGCCACCCGGTGCCCGACGCCGCCGGACAGGAGGCCGCGCGCCGCATCGCCGACATGGTGCAGGGGCTGACCGCCGACGACCTCGTGCTCTGCCTGATCTCCGGCGGCGGCTCCGCCCTGCTGGCCCTGCCGGCGCCCGGCATCGCGCTGGACGACAAGCGCGCCGTCGCCAAGGCCCTGCTGAAGAGCGGCGCCGACATCGGCGAGATGAACTGCGTGCGCAAGCATCTGTCGGCGGTGAAGGGCGGCCGGCTCGCCGCCATGGCCCATCCGGCCCGCGTCGTTTCGCTGCTGGTGTCCGACGTGCCGGGCGACGATCCGTCGGTGATCGCCAGCGGCCCGACCGTGCCCGACCCGACCAGCTTCGCCGACGCCCGCGCCATCCTGAGGAAATACGGCATCACCCCGCCGCCCGCCGTCGCCGCCTTCCTGGAAGCGGCCGAGGACGAAACGCCGAAGCCCGGCGACCCGCGGCTGTCCGGCGCCGAGACCACCATCATCGCCACCCCGCAGGACGCGCTGGAAGCGGCGGCGGCTCTCGCCCGCGACCGCGGCTATACCCCCGTCATCCTGGGCGACGCCATCGAAGGCGAAGCACGCGAGGTCGCCAAGGTCCATGCCGGCATCGCCCGGCAGGCCGCCCGCCGCGGCCAGCCCGCTCCGGTGCCCGCCGTGATCCTGTCCGGCGGCGAGACCACGGTGACGGTGCGCGGCCAGGGCCGCGGCGGCCGCAACGTCGAATTCCTGCTGGCGCTGGCGGTGGCGCTCGACGGCCATCCCGGCATCTGGGCCGCCGCCTTCGACACCGACGGCATCGACGGGACGGAGGACAATGCCGGCGCCATCCTGCGTCCCGACACGCTGAAACGGGCGGAGGCGCTGGGCCTGGATGCCAAGGCCTTCCTCGCCGACAACGACGGCTACAGCTTCTTCAAGGCGCTGGGCGATCTGGTCGTCACCGGCCCGACCCGCACCAACGTCAACGATTTCCGGGTGATCGTGATCGATCCGGCCTGAGGGCCGGACGATTCACCCCGCTTTCGCCTTGGTCAGCTGCGCGATGTAGATCCGCGCCAGCGACTTCAGGATCGGCGGCATCGCCGTCACGGCGTCCTCGAAGCTGCGCTTGTCGATCACCTCGCAGATCCCGCCGGCGACCGCTACCGCGGTGACGTCCGGCTTGCGGCCGGTCAGCAGATAGATCTCGCCGAACAGGCTGCCCGGCCCGAAGGTCGCGATGTCCCCGCCCAGCGTGCCGTGGCCGGGGCGGAGCGCAACGCGGCCGGACTGGATCAGGTCAGCGAGCGCACGGTGGCGCTGCGCTCCCCATCGTCGATCAGGGCCATCTCGCCGACCACTGCCCCCTTGCCGACCCCCCCCAGACGCCGGGTGCCGCCGTCCGGCGCGGTCAGCAGCACCTCCAGCTCGCCGGATTCGATCAGCCACGCCCGGTCGGCACGCTCGCCCTGGCGCATCATCACGATGCCGGGACCGATGGTGTAACGCCTGGGACCGGCAGCGGCAGCGGCGGAATGCGTCATCGGGAATGCGTCATGGGGGAGGCCCGGGAAAGGCGAAAGGGTGCCGCCGCACTCTACCCCATGGCGCCGGAACCGTCAGCCGCCGGTCTTCATCATCCCGCCGCGGTCGCGCGCCGGCCCGCCGCCGCGCCCCCCTCCATGGCCGAGATGCTGGCGCAGGAAGGCGACCACCTCCGGCGCATCCCATTCCACCGCCCCCTCGACGCGGCCAAGCTCGCGGCCCTCCGGATCGATCAGGATGGTGGTGGGCAGGCCGCGCAGGGACAGCGCCTTCATCGACTCCGAGGCGGGATCGAGGAACACCCTCAGATGCTCCACCCCCGTCTTCCTGTAGAAGGGCTCCACCGCCGCCCGTCCGCCGCGGTCCAGCGACAGCGCCACCACCTCGAAGGCCTCGCCGCCCAACTGGGCCTGCAGCCGGTCGAGCGACGGCATCTCCTTCACGCAAGGCCCGCACCAGGTCGCCCACAGGTTCAGCAGGATCACCCGGTCCTTGAAGTCGGCCAGATCGACCCGCCGCCCCTCGGCGTCGATGAAGGACAGCGGCGCCATCGGCTTGGGCTCCGCCCCCTTGAACTTCTCCAGCTTCTCGACGCCGGTGGCGGCGACGGGCGTGGCGCCGGATGCGGTTCCGGCCGGCGCGTCCGGCGCGCCCAGCCGCAGCACCTCCGGTGGAGTGGGCGCCGCGCCGGCGCTCCACCACAGGCCGGCCCCGGCCATGCACACACAAACCGTTGCGACAGCCGCCAAAGTCCGCATACTCACGCTTCCTCGCTCCCTTCACACGAATGCCGCGAAAACCGTCCCCATGAGCGCCGATCAGACCCCGCCGAATTCCGCCGCCGCCGCCCCCGCCGCCAGCCAGATGTGGGGCGGGCGTTTCGCGCGCGGTCCCGCCGCCATCATGGAGAAGATCAACGCCTCCATCGGCTTCGACAAGCGGCTCGCCGACCAGGACATCGCCGGGTCGAAGGCCCATGCCGCGATGCTGGCCAAGCAGGGCATCATATCCCAGGCCGACGCCGACGCCATCATCGACGGGCTCGACCGCGTAAAGGCAGAGATTGACGCCGGCAGCTTCACCTTCAAGGTGGAGCTTGAGGACATCCACATGAATGTGGAGGCCCGGCTGGCCGAACTGATCGGCGAACCGGCCAAGCGGCTGCACACCGGCCGTTCGCGCAACGACCAGGTGGCGACCGACTTCAAGCTGTGGGTGCGCGACGCCATCGACCGGACCGTCGCCGGGCTGACCGCCCTGCAGGCCGCCCTGATCGACCTGGCGGAGCAGCACAGCGAAACGGTGATGCCCGGCTTCACCCACCTGCAGGCGGCGCAGCCCATCAGCTTCGCCCATCACCTGCTGGCCTATGTCGAGATGTTCGGGCGCGACCGCGGCCGCTTCCGCGACGCCCGCTGCCGGCTGAACGAATGCCCGCTCGGTTCCGCCGCGCTGGCCGGCACCCCCTATCCCATCGACCGCTTCATGACGGCGGAGGCGCTGGGCTTCAACCGGCCGACCGCCAATTCGCTGGACGCGGTGTCCGACCGCGACTTCGCGCTGGAGTACCTGTCGGCGGCGTCGATCTGCGCCATGCACCTGTCGCGCTTCGCCGAGGAGATCGTGATCTGGTGCTCCGCCCAGTTCCGCTTCATCCGGCTGTCGGACGCCTTCACCACCGGCTCCTCCATCATGCCGCAGAAGAAGAACCCGGATGCGGCGGAGCTGGTGCGCGCCAAGGCCGGCCGTGTCATCGGCAGCCTGAACAGCCTGCTGATCGCCATGAAGGGCCTGCCGCTGGCCTATTCCAAGGACATGCAGGAGGACAAGGAGCCGGTTTTCGAGGCCGACGACACGCTGGCGCTGTGCATCGCCGCCATGGAAGGCATGGTGCGCGACATGCAGCCCAACGTCCCGGCGATGCGCGAGGCGGCCGACCGCGGCTTCCTGAACGCCACCGACCTCGCCGACTGGCTGGTGCGTGAACTGGACATGCCCTTCCGCGAGGCGCACCACGTCACCGGCCGCGCCGTGAAGGCGGCGGAGGACCGGCGCGTCGGCCTGACCGACCTGACGCTGGCCGAACTCCAGGCCATCGAGCCGCGCATCACCGAAGCCGTCTATCCGGCGCTGAGCATCGAGGCGTCGCTGAACAGCCGCACCAGCTTCGGCGGACCGGCGCCCGTCCGCGTGCAGGAGGCGGTGAAGGCCGCCCGGGAGCGTTTCCTGTGAGCCGTACCGTCACCTTGACCGTCCTCGCCCTGGCCGGCGTTCTGGCGCTCGCCGGCTGCGGCAAGAAGCCCAGCATCGTCGACAGCCCGCGCCCGGAAGGTCAGGCCGATCCCTTCCCGCGCAGCTATCCCAACCCCTCGCTGGACCCGAAGCCCGGTAAGCCGGCCGGTTCCGGAGTCCAGTTCCCATGAACGCCGCCCGCACTGGTTCCTCCGCCTACAGTTCTCCAGGCGGCTCGCCGATGAGCGTCTTCGCCTACCGCAACGGCGTTCTGCATGCCGAATCCGTGTCGCTGGAGGATGTGGCGCGCGAGGTGGGGACGCCCTTCTACCTCTATTCCACCGCGGCGCTGGAATCGCATTACAACGCCTATGCCGGCGCCTTCGCCGGCCAGGAGGCCGGCGTCTGCTATGCGCTGAAGGCCAACTCCAACCTCGCCGTCATCCGCACGCTGTCCCGGCTCGGGGCCGGCGGCGACGTGGTGTCGGTTGGCGAGATGAAGCGCGCGCTGGCCGGCGGCATCCCGGCCGGGCGGATCGTCTTCTCCGGCGTCGGCAAGACCCGCGACGACCTGCGGGCGGCGCTGGAGGCCGGCATCCACCAGATCAACGTGGAGTCGGTGCCGGAGCTGGAGGCCCTGAGCGAGGTCGCCTCGTCCATGGGCGTGGAGGCTCCGATCGCCTTCCGCGTCAACCCGGACGTCGACGCCAAGACCCACGCCAAGATCGCCACCGGCAAGAAAGAGAACAAGTTCGGCATCGACTACGACCACGCGCGCGAGATCTACCGCCGCGCCGCGTCCCTGCCGGGCATCAAGCCGGTCGCCATCGCCGTCCATATCGGCTCGCAGCTGACCGACCTCGCCCCCTTCCGGGCGGCCTACGAGCGGGTCGCGGCGCTGCTGCACCAGCTGCGCGAGGACGGGCACGACATCCAGCGCCTGGATCTCGGCGGCGGGCTCGGCATCACCTACAAGAACGAGGCGCCGCCCGATCTGGCCGATTACGCCGCGATGGTGCGCTCCATCACCGGCAATCTCGGCTGCCGCATCACGCTGGAGCCGGGCCGCTCGCTGGTCGGCAATGCCGGCATCCTGGTCAGCCGCGTCATCTATGTGAAGCAGGGGCTGCACCGCCGCTTCGCCATCGTCGACGCGGCGATGAACGACCTGATCCGCCCGTCGCTGTACGACGCCTATCACGGCATCGTCCCGGTGGCGGAGCCGGCCGAGGGCGTCGCGGCGGAGCCCTATGACGTGGTCGGCCCGGTCTGCGAGAGCGGCGACACCTTCGCCGTTCAACGCCCGCTGCCGCCGCTGGCCGACGACGACCTCGTCGCCTTCCTGTCGGCCGGCGCCTATGGCGCGGTGATGGCTTCGACCTACAACACCCGGCCGCTGGTGCCGGAGGTTCTGGTCAACGGCGACCGCTTCTCCGTCATCCGCCCCCGCCCGACGGTGGAGGAGATGCTGGCCGCCGAGCGCGTTCCCGACTGGCTGTAAGGGCTTTGGGAGGAGGGGGCTGCCGACCGAAGGTCGGTGGAAATAGGCTTGCGCCCCTCCCCACCCCCTCAGATGCGGGTCAGCCCATCCGGCCTCGACGGCTGCACCGGCGCCGGCTCCGCCGGTGGATTGGCCGGCCCCGGCGCCAGCTGCCAGCCGTCGAGCGCGCGTTTCAGCGCGTCGAGGCCGGCACTGGCGGAGGCCTTGGCCTCGTCGGCGGCGCGGGTGATGGCGGCGCACAGTTCGGCGCGCCGCTTGGGGTCGTCGCGGCTTTCCTCCAACGCCCGGCCGACATCGTCGGCCGTCCCGCCGTCCTGGGCTTCGGGCTGCACCGTCTTCGGGTCGATGCCCAGCAGCGGCAGCAGATACTCCCGCCCCTTCTCACGCGCCAGTGTCACCGCCTTCTCTCCGAACCGTTCCGCCGACGCCAGCCCGGCGTCCCAGGTGGTGAGCACGGCCGAGACGGTCGGGCTGCAGCGGCCGGCGGGATCCTCCGACGCTGGTGGCGGCGCCGGCGCCTCGGTCTGCGCCCGCAGCGGAGCGGCGGAGAGCAGCAGAACCGCCAGGGCCGGCGCGGCAAGGCGGCGGATGGGGCTGGATTGACACGTCATGCGGGAGAACCTGCGGTCTTGAAGGGGTCTTGCGCTCATTTGGGAAGGCGGTATGCCCCTTTCCATGGCCCCTGCCCATCTGGCGCCGCCGGCCCGGTTCACGCCATTCACCGGATGGAAAGTGCGCAAAGGCCGCAACCTGTGGCGATTTTGCTACCAGATGACTGTTACATGACCGTTACATGACACGCCGCCGCTGCACCGCGCGGCGAAGCATGCTAAGAGCAGCGCCGAATCACCCCAGTCACCGCGAGTCATTGCCCCATGCTGCTGCGCGCATTCCGTTCGCTGATGCCGAAGGAGGAACGCTTCGTCGACCAGTTCGTCGACCAGGCCCGCCACATCGTGGCCGCAGCCGCCGCCCTGGAGGCGGTCATGGACGCAGGGCCGGAGGAGCGGGCGCAGAAGATCGCGGCGCTGAAGCGGGTGGAAAAGGACGCCGACCGCATCGCCAAGGATGCCGGGCGCGGCCTGCACCGCGCCTTCATCACCCCCTTCGACCGGTCGGACATCCTGTCGCTGATCAACGCGCTGGACGACGCCATCGACCTGATGGACGAGGTGCCTCGCCATGCCGGCCTCTACGGCATCGAGTCGTTCGACGAGCCGATGCGCCGCTTCGTCTCCCTGATCCGCCAGCAGGCCGACGTTCTGGTGGAACTGATGCCGCTGCTGGGCGCCATCGCCCGCAACGCCGAGCGGATCGACCAGCTCTGCGGCCGCCTGTCCGACCTGGAGGACGAGGCCGACGATGTGCTGCGCGGCGCCCTGCAGACGCTGATCGCGGAAAAGCCGGACATGATCACCTTCCTCGGCCGGCGCGAGCTGTACGAGATGCTGGAGGCGGTGACCGACCGCTGCGACGACGTCGGCGACCTGGTCGCGGGCATCATGCTCGATCAGGTCTGAGGCGGCGGCAATGGAGGCCCTTCAGATCGGTCTGCCGGCGATCATCTTCATCGTCTTGGTGGCGCTCGCCTTCGACTTCATCAACGGCCTGCACGACGCGGCGAACTCCATCGCCACGGTGGTGTCCACCCGCGTGCTGTCGCCCAAGGTGGCCGTCCTGTGGGCGGCCTTCTTCAACTTCATCGCCTTCCTGTTCTTCGGCCTGCATGTCGCCACCACCATCGGCACCGGTCTGGTCGACCCGCTGGTGATGGACCCGGCGGTGATCCTGGCGGCGCTGATCGGCGCCATCGGCTGGAACCTCATCACCTGGTATCTCGGGCTGCCGTCCTCCTCGTCCCACGCGCTGGTGGGCGGCATCGCCGGCGCCGGCATCGCCAAGGCCGGGATCGACGCCATCGTCGCCAGCGGCTTCATCAAGACGGCGGTCGCCATCGTGGCGTCGCCGGGCATCGGCCTGCTGCTGGCGCTGGCGCTGATGCTGGTGGTGTCCTGGGTCCTGCGCCGCGCCGCGCCCTTCGCGGTCGACCGGCAGTTCCGCCATCTCCAGCTCGTCTCGGCCGCGCTCTACAGCCTGGGCCACGGCGGCAACGACGCGCAGAAGACGATGGGCATCATCGCCGTCCTGCTGTTCAGCCAGGGCATGCTGGGCGACACCTTCCACGTGCCCTTCTGGGTCATCATCACCTGTCAGGCGGCGATGGGGCTGGGCACGATGATGGGCGGCTGGCGCATCGTCCGCACCATGGGCTCGCGCATCACCGACCTGAAGCCCTATCAGGGTTTCTGCGCCGAGACCGCGGGCGCCATCACGCTGTTCGGCGCGACATGGATGGGCATCCCGGTGTCGACCACCCACACCATCACGGGCGCCATCGTCGGCGTCGGCTCCGCCCGCCGCACCTCGGCGGTGCGCTGGGGTCTGGCCGGCCGAATCGTCTGGGCCTGGGTGCTGACGATTCCCGCCGCCGGCATCGTCGCCGCCCTGTCCTACCTGCTGGTTGCCGGCCTGCTGGCCCCCTGATCGGGCCGCCGGCCGCCCGGCGGGGCGGGAAATCCGGGGCAGGAACGCGACGCGAACGGATAAACCCTTCGTTCAGCAGCGCAGCCTTGACCCGGAAGGGCCGGAACGGCAGGATCGGTGCGGTGGAGACAGGATACCGGTCATGCCGCATATCGAACGCACCGACCAAGGCGAGCAGTATGTGCTTCCCGGCACCGAACGCCGGACGGCTCCCGGCTTGCCCTATGCGGCGGAAGCCGACGGTCAGCTGACCCTTCATTTCTACGCCCCGCCCGACAAGTCGGAACGCCGGCCCCGCCCGACCTCCGCGCGCGCCCTGCCTGTCACCCCGGACTTGCCCGCAGGGATGCCGGCCGCGATGACCCAGGTCCAGACCAAGACGTCGGGAGAGGCCGCGCCGCAAAGCCTGTTCGGCCGCCGCCTCGCCCATTTCCCGCAGGTCTTCGAACAGCCCTGACGGCTGCCGGCAGTCACCTCCCCCTGCGGGATTCACCCCCAAAATTCACCCCGGAAAATTCGCGACGTTTCACGCAACGCCCGTCCGGCTGCGGCCGGAGTCGAGGATGCGGGCGATCTGACGCAGCAGGACCTCGCGGTCATAGGGCTTGCCGATATGCCCGTTCATGCCGGCCTCGCGGCACTGGCGCCGTTCCTCTTCGGAGGAGCCGGCGGTCAGCGCCAGGATCGGCAGGTCGCCGCGGGGCGGCGGCATCGCGCGGATGGCCCGGCTGGCCTCCAGCCCGTCCATGACCGGCATCTGCACGTCCATCAGCACGAGATCATGGTCGCCGGCCTGCACCGCCTCCACCGCCGCGGCACCGTCGGCGACCATATCGATCCGATAGCCGCTGTCACGGAACAGGGCGGCCAGCAGCTCGCGGTTGATCGACAGATCCTCGGCGATCAGCAGGCGCGGCGGTCCGGCCGGCCGGGGCGGGGCGGGAGCCGGCACGGAAACCAGTGGGGACGCCGGGGCGGAGGATGGCACCGCCGCCGCCACGCGCGCGCCGGTGATGCGGGCCAGTTGCAGGCGCAGTTCGTCGATGGAGAAGGGCTTGGCGATCATCGCCACCTCGGGTCCGAAGGCGGCGGGGTTGCCGACGGCATGCGCGGCGAAGCCGGAGGCCAGCAGCACCGGCAGGCCGGGCCGCATGCGGGCGGCCTGCCGCGCCAGCTCCGTACCGTCCATGCCCGGCGGCATGACCACGTCGCTCAGCATCAGGTCCAGCGGCTCCGGCCCGTCCAGGATCACCAGCGCCTCGTTGGCATTGGACGCCGCGATCACGCGGTGCCCCCAGCCGCGCAGCAGCCCGGCCACCATGTCGCGCACGGTCGCATCGTCGTCCACCAGCAGGACCGACAGCGGCTGCACCGCCGGGGCCGGCTCCGGTGACGGGGCCGGCCCCGGGGCGGGGGCAGGGGCCGGAGCAGGCGCCGGCCGGGCTTCCGGCGGCAGCAGGCGGCCGGCAGGCAGGCGCACCGTCACCGTGGTCCCGACGCCCAGCCTGCTGTGCAGCGCCAGGGCGCCGCCATGCAGCTCCACCAGCCGCTTGGTCAGCGGCAGCCCCAGTCCGGCGCCCTCGATGCCGCGGTTGGCGGCGCTGTGCACGCGGGCGAAGGGCTCCAGCACACGATCGACATCCTCGGCGGGGATGCCGAGGCCGGTGTCGGTGACGCGGATCACCGGAACACCCTCTTCGACCGCGGCCGTCACGGTCACGGAGCCGCCCGACGGCGTGTATTTCACCCCGTTGGCGATCAGGTTCAGCAGGATCTGGCGGATGCGCCGGTCGTCGCCGCGCAGATGCCGCAGCTCGGGCGCCACCGCCGCCGACAGCCGCACGCCGGCCCGCTCCGCCCGCGGGATCAGCATGCGGAGGGCGAAGTCGGCCGCCGCCTCCAGATCGCAGCGCCCCTCTTCGATCGAAAGCGCGCCGGCCTCCGCCCGCGCCTGGTCGAGGATCTCGTTGATCAGTTCCAGCACATGCTGGCCGGAATCGCGGACATTGGCGGCATATTGCCGGTAGACCGGGTTGCCGACCGGCCCTTCCGCCTCGCGCGCCATCAGGTCGGCGAAGCCGATCACCGCGTTCAGCGGGGTGCGCAGCTCGTGGCTCAGCCCGGCCAGGAATTCGCCCTTGGCGCGGTTGGCGGCCTCGGCGGCCTGCCGCGCGGTCTCCGCCATGTCGCGGGCATGGTCGAGCGCCGCGGCCAGCCGGGCGCTCTCGTCGCGCTCGGCGCTGGTCCGCTCCACCGCGTTGCGCGCTTCGGCCAGCGCCACCTGCGCCTTGCGCTCGCGGTCCAGGTAACGCAGGCCCCAGGCCAGCGCCGCCAGGATCGCCAGCAGCCCGACGGCGGTCTCCACCACCGTGTAGAGGGTGCGGGTGCGCCATTCCGCCATCGCCTCGGTCCGGTCGATGCCGGTCACCACCACCAGACCGTAATCGCGCATCGTGCGGTAGGCGGCGATGCGCAGCACCCCGTCCAGCATCGACGGCGACAGATAATGCCCGTCCGGCGCCTCGCGCAGCTGGGTCTGGAACAGCAGCCCGCCGGCCACCGACCGACCCGCCGAAGCCTCGGTCGCCGGGCGGCGGGCGACGACCTCCCCGTTCGGACGGTAGACGCCGATCAGCGGGTCGAACTCGAACCCCAGCATGTTGTAGAAGTCGGTGAGGGTATCGACCCGGATCGACGCGGACGCCACGCCGACGAAGCGCCCCTGGTCGTCATGCAGGGGACGGGACACCGGAAAGACCATCGGCTGGCTGCCGGTGCGGCCCGGCTGCCCGGCGCCGATATGCAGGCGCATGCCGTTCCGCATGGCCTCCAGCCCGGCCGGATCGGCGAAGCCGGCGATGCGGTTGGGAAAGCTGGCTGATTCCAGGATGGCCCGCCCGTCGGCGTCGAAGATCCAGATCGCGTCCGCGCCCTCGACATGGGCGGCGTATTCGCGCAGGCGGGTCCAATGCTTCAGGTCGCGCATCCTCTGCGGCCCGCCGGCCTCCGCCACCATCGCGGCCGTCTGGTCGAGCGCGATGTCGGCCGCGCGCACCGTCCGGTGGACATGGTCGTCCACCAGCCGGGCCATGTCGCGGACCATGGCGAAGCGGTGCTGCTGAGTGTCCTGGTAGTCGTAATAGATTCTGTGCGCCGCGTTGCCGGCCAATGCGGCCAGGACGACCACCACAACCAGAGCGCCCCGGACGAAGCGTCCCACAGATCCTCCCGGAATTCCCCCGACACGCCGCGCGATGCAGCCCGATCGTCACGGCCAACCCAAAGCTTCAAGTCCAAACTATCACGAAACCCGCCGGGCCGGCGCGCTATTCGACGGCGGCCCGTCTCAGGGTTTTTCCCTATGGCGGGCGCCGGGACGGCAGAGCACAGCATCCGCAAAAAATCGCCCCTCCCCCCATCTTGCACGGGGTACCCCACGGGCCCAAATGCGCGGGCGACTTGACCATTGGGGAGGTAGGAACATGGGTCTGTTCGATATGTTCAAGGGCAACGCTCCGCTGGAGATGAACCCGCGCCGGGCGCTCGTCGTCTCGCTGATCTACTGCATGGCGTCGGACGGCGAGATCGATCCGGAGGAGGTGGGCCATCTGGTCTCCGTCCTCGGCCGCAACTCCACGCGCGAGGAACTGGACCGCTGCTTCAAGTTCGCGCGCAGCACCCCGCCCGACACGTTCCTGGGCGAGGTCGCGCCGAAGCTGAACGAGCAGCAGCGCCTGTGCATCCTGCTGAACATGATCGACAGCGCCATGGCCGACGGCGAGGCGGAGCAGGGCGAACGCGACCTGATCGTCCGCTTCCAGCAGGCCTTCGGCTTCGACGACGCCAAGCTGCAGCCCTATTTCCAGGCCCTGGTGGTGAAGAACAGCCGGACCGTGCTGGACGCCTGAGGGCCGGGTCGAACCGGCTCCCGATCCTGCCCCTGCGGGGTCGGGAGCCCCCTCGGCCTCCCCGCCCCGATGGGCAAAACCGCGTCCGGCGCAAGAGGGGATTGTCGCAGGAGTTCGCCGGAATTTGCCGCGTCTGACCCGCGAAACGGTCACGGGCGGAATAAACCGCCTCAACCTATGTTGATACAGGTTAGAGGCCGGCCACCGTCAGCTTTGCCGACGCGCCCGCTGTGACGCAACCGTTCAATTGTCACAGCCGAACGTCATAGGCACCGTTGTGGGAACTGGTCCGAAGGTATAATCTGTTCGTGTTCCCAACCAATTCCCGAACATGGGAAGGTGCCATCCATGAATCTGCACAGTCTGGCCAGCGACATGGTGCAAACCGCTCTGGCCTGTGAAAAGGCGCTCCCCGGTCGGGCGAACGCCGATGAATATGATCTCGCCCGGCACATCCTGGTCGAACCCGACCATGCCTGGCACGTTTGCGAGACCTACGCCCGCGCCGTCAGCATACCGGTCGAACAGCTTCCGGTCAGCCAGCTCCGCGGCCTCATCAGCGACATCGTCCTGTCGAAGCTTCCCCGCTACGACTGAGTTTCTCGATCCCAAGGGCCGGCGCCGTATCCGGCCGATGGCCGGAACGATCCGGGTACTTTCACTCCCGCAATTCCTGTTCCGTGGTGCCACCATGGCGATCGAGCTTCATTCCTTTACCGTAACGCTGGCCGTCGCGGATTCCGCCGGCTGTTCCAGCGCCGCCGAACACCGTGCCCGCATCTGGAAGGCCGTGTCCGAGCTGTCGGCCGCCGTCCGCAATGCCGGCATGGCGACCGAGGCCCGTTTCCGCGGCCAGGACCGCCAGGGCCATGTCCTGTTCGAGGCGACCGACACCGGCGCCGCCTTCCTGCGCGGCCTGCCCGCCATCGCCCGCGTCGACGACGCGCGCATGGGCGGCGGGCGCGTCCAGCTTCGCCACTGACGCCGCCCCGGCTCGCCGGCCGGCGCGGACGTCACCGCAAGAACGGTCACCGCAAGAACGAAGGCCCGCCGCTCCGATCCGGGGCGGCGGGCCTTGCCGTTCTCAGCGAATGACGTTTCCGCTCAACGCGCGCGGTGGCGCAGGGGCCGGACGTTGCTCTCGGTCTCGACCTCTTCGGTCGGGCGCACCTTCTTCAGCTGGACGATGAAGCGCTCGGCGCCGTTCTCCATGACGGCGATGCCGGTCAGGCCATGCGCCCAGTCGCACGGGACGACGTGGATCTCCTTGATGGTGGCGGTACCGGCGGCAAGCTCCGCGCGATCCAGGACCACGTCCCCGACCCGGAACCCCAAATAGGCGTCTATCAGCATTCTGTTGGGTGTCCGTCTTCCGTTTCAGGCCACGCACCGGGGCCGGCACCACGGGCCGGGCTCCTTCACGATAAGCCATCTTGCCACAGATTGGGCGTTTCGCGACGCTTTCCCAGCGGCGGCGTCGCAGTAAACCTATGGAGACCCCCGATTGTTCCAGCCGCGGAGCGCCGGTCATTGTTGCCGGCGGGGCGATTGGGATAGGGTCGACCGGCTTCATCATTCCCCGTTCCCTCCCCCTTTCCTCCCCTCCCGAGAGGTCCGTCGGTCGTGCAGAGTTGGCTGGTCCTGGCCGTGTCGGCGGCCTATCTGGGCGTGCTGTTCGCCATCGCCTGGTGGGGCGACCGGCGCACCGCGGGCGGAACGCTGGTGCTGTCCTCGCCGCGCGCGGCCGGCATCCTCTATGCGCTGACGCTCTGCATCTACAACACCAGCTGGAGCTTCTACGGGTCGGTCGGGCGGGCATCGGCCAGCGGCTTCGATTTCCTGCCGATCTATCTGGCGCCGATGTTCCTGCTGCTGGCGGCGCGGCCGGTGCTGACCAAGATCATCGCCATCACCAAGGCGCAGAACGTCACCTCCATCGCCGACTTCATCGGCGCGCGCTATGGCAAGAGCCAGGCGGTGGCGGCGCTGGTGACGCTGACGGCGCTGGTGGGCGTGCTGCCCTACATCGCGCTCCAGTTGAAGGCGGTGGCGGCGAGCTTCGACGTGCTGACGGCCCCCTCGCTGGCGGCCCCGGCAGCCCTGCCGCCGCCGATCTGGGGCGACACCGCCTTCGCTGTCGCCCTGTCGATGGCGGTCTTCACCATCCTGTTCGGCGTCCGCCACATCAACGCCAGCGAGCATCACCGCGGCCTGATGCTGGCCATCGCCTTCGAAAGCCTGGTGAAGCTGACCGTCTTCCTGGCCGTGGCGGCCTTCATCGTCTGGGGCATGTTCGACGGCTACACCGACCTGATCTCCCGGCCGCAGGCGGAACCGCTGCTGTCGCCCAGCTTCTCCGACCCGACATGGTGGTCGAACACGGCGATCTCGCTGATCGCCTTCCTCTGCCTGCCGCAGATGTACCATGTGATGACGGTGGAGAACGACAACCCCCGCCATCTGCGCGCCGCCGCCTGGATGTATCCGGCATATCTGCTGGCCTTGAGCGCGCTGATGATCCCCATCGCCGTGGCCGGCCTGATCACCTTCGGTGACGGCATCAACCCCGACACCTTCATGATCACCCTGCCGATCGCGGCGGGGGCCGGCGGCTTCAGCCTGCTGTCCTTCATCGGCGGGCTGTCGGCGGCGACCGGCATGGTGATCGTCGCCGCGGTGTCGCTCAGCACCATGCTGTGCAACGACGTGGTGATGCCGCTGCTGCTCAGCCGCCCGCGCTTCGCCGCCCGCGTCGGCCGGCGCGACATGGTCGGCACGCTGCTGCTTGTGCGGCGGCTGTCGGTGCTGGGCATCCTGCTGCTGGCCTATGTGATGCACCGGCTGGTCGACCGCGATTACCCGCTGACCGTCATCGGCCTGCTGTCCTTCGTCGCGGTGGCGCAGTTCGGGCCGGCCTTCTTCGGCGGGCTCTACTGGCCGCGTGCCAACCGGGTGGGGGCGCTGGCGGGGCTGGGTGCCGGCTTCCTGCTGTGGGTCTACACGCTGATGGTGCCGTCGATGGCCCGCATCGTCCCGGTGCCCGACGCGCTGTTCGAGGTCGGCCCCTGGGGCATCGGCTGGCTGCGCCCGCAGGCGCTGTTCGGGATCGAGGGGCTGGACCCGATCTCCCACGCCAGCCTGTGGAGCCTGCTGGCCAACGTGATCGCCTTCGTCGCCGGCTCTCTGCTCGCCCGCCCCAGCGCGGTGGAGCGCACGCAGGCCGTCTTCTACACCACCGCCACCGCCGACCAGGACGACGACGATACCCCGCAGGCGCTCGCCAAGCTGGCCGACCTGCGGGCACTCGCCATCCGCTTCGTCGGGGCGGAGCGCGGCAACGCCGCCTTCGACGCTTACGCCGCCGGCCGCAAGGGCGAGGCCGGCCCGGCCGACCTCGACGCCGTCCGCTTCACCGAGACGCTGATCGCCGGCGCCATCGGCGCGGCGTCGGCGCGGGTGGTGATGGCGGCCTCGCTCCAGGGACGCTCGCTGTCGCGCGGCGACGCCATGGCGATGCTGGACGAGGCGTCGGAGGCGCTGCGCTTCAACCGCAAGCTGCTGCAGGCGACGCTGGAGAACATCGGCCAGGGCATCTGCGTGATCGACGCCGACCACCGCATCGCCGCCTGGAACCACCGCTATCTGGAACTGCTCGACCTGCCGGCGGACATGGTGCGGGTGGGCGTGCCCTTCGCCGAGCTGATCCGCTTCAACGAGCGGCGCGGCGAATACAGCGCCCACGACATGAAGGCGCTGCTGACCAACCGCGACACGGCCAACCAGGAATGGCCCTACCGCTACGAGCGGCGCCGGCCCGACGGCACGGTGCTGGAGATCGTCGCCAACCCGCTGCCGGAGGGCGGCTACGTCTCCACCTACACCGACGTGACCGAGCGCTACCGGGCGGCGGAGGCCCTGCGCGAGGCCAACGAAAGCCTGGAGCACCGGGTGCGGGAACGCACCGACGCCCTGCAGCAGGCCAAGGCGGAGGCCGAGGCGGCCAACGCCAGCAAGACCCGCTTCCTCGCCGCCGCCAGCCACGATCTGCTGCAGCCGCTGAACGCCGCCCGCCTGTTCGTCTCGGCGCTGGAGGAGAGCATCCGCGTCCCCCTGCCGACGGCGGAGCAGCGGCTGTCCGAATGCGGCATGATCGACAATGCCGCCGCCGCCCTGCGCTCCACCGAGATGCTGCTGGGCGGGCTGCTCGACATCTCCTCGCTGGATGCCGGCAATGTCCGGGTGCAGATGCGCAGCTTCGCCATCGACGAGCTGCTGGGCGGGCTGGGGGTGGAGTTCTCCGCCCTGGCGCAGGAACGCGGGTTGACGCTGAGGGTGGTCGGCTGCGGCGCCACGGTGCGGTCGGACCCGCAGCTGCTGCGCCGGGTTCTGCAGAATTTCCTGTCCAATTCCGTCCGCTACACGCCGAAGGGCCGGGTCCTGCTGGGCTGCCGGCGGCGCCGCGATCCCATGCTGGGGGACCGGCTGCGCATCGAGGTGTGGGACACCGGCCCCGGCATCCCCGAGGCCAGGCACCACGAGGTGTTCCAGGAGTTCCGCCGGCTGGGCGGCGAGGACGGCAACGGCGACCCGACCGACAAGGGGCTGGGGCTGGGCCTCGCCATCGTCGACCGCATCGCCCGACTGCTCGGCCATCCGGTCACGATGCGGTCCACGGTCGGGCGCGGCACCGGATTCACCGTGGAGGTGCCGGTGGAGCGGGCGCGCGCCGCCGCGGTCGACCGTCCGGTCTCCGTCCCCACCGCCCTGTCGGCCGGGCTGCTGGTGCTGTGCATCGACAATGAGGAGCCGATCCTGGCCGGCTTGCGCGCCCTGCTCGGCCAATGGGGCTGCCGGGTGGCGACGGCGTCGGACGTGTCCGGCGCGCTGGCGGCGCTCGCCCCCTTCGACGGCGCGCTTCCCGACGTGGTCTGCGTGGATTATCACGTGGGAGGCGGGCAGACGGGGCTTGCGGTTCTGCAGCGGTTGCGGGAATTGTGGGGCCGTCCGGTCAAGGGGCTTCTGCTGACCGCCGACCGCTCCGAAGCGGTGCGGGCCGAGGCGGAGCGTTGCGGCTGCGGCGTGCTCTACAAACCGGTGAAGCCGGCGTCGCTGCGCCGCTTCCTGAACGGGGCGGCCCTGCAGACGTCTGCGGTGGCCGAACGGTAAGGCTGGAACCGGATAAAAGCCGGACGGCCGCGAATGGGGGGAATGCGGAAGCCATGGGCGAGGACAGCGCAGAGGGAGAAGGAACGACCATCGTCATCGGCGACGACCACCCGCTGGTCCAGGCGGCGCTGCGCGACGCGCTGGGCAAGGCGATGCCCGAGGTGCGGGTGATCGAATGCCCGGACCTCGATTCGGTGATGGCCACGGTGGGGGAGCGGCCGGACCGCATCGACCTCGTGCTGCTCGACCTCAACATGCCCGGCACCCACGGCTTCGCCGGCCTGTTCATGATGCTGGCCCACCACCCGACCGTGCCGGTCGCCATCCTGTCGGCGCTCCAGGATTCCGACACCATCCGCCGGGCCCTGGCCTATGGCGCCTCGGGCTACATTCCCAAATCGCTGTCGATGCCGGCGATGGCCGATGCCATCCGCGCCATCCTGTCCGGCGAGACCTGGGCGCCGCCGCTGTCCGCCGCCTCATCGGAAGCCGAGGAGGCCGAGGCCGCCCGCCGCTTCGCCTCCCTATCGCCGCAGCAGCTGCGCATCCTGACGATGATCGTCGACGGCAAGCTGAACAAGCAGATCGCCGGCGAGCTGAACGTGTCGGAGCAGACGGTGAAGGTCCACGTCTCCAGCATCCTGCGCAAGCTGAACGTGGTCAGCCGCACCCAGGCCGCCGTGGTCGCCGGCCGGCTGGCGGTGGGCGGCGACGTGCTGCGGTGAGGATGAACCTCACTCCCATGACCGACCCTGCGGTGCCCCCATGCTCCTTCTGCTGAGCCTTTCGCTCGCCCTGTCGCTGATCCTCCTGCTCGGCGCCGCGGCGATGGAGCGGGCGGCGATCCTCGGCCGGATCAACGGGGCGAACGGCCTGACCATCCTGGTGGCGCTGATCGTCTCGGCCGCCGCCTCCCTCGTCGTGGCCCTGCTCGCCGGCTGGATCGGCGGATGGAGCGCCCTGCTGTCGGTCCTCGCCGGTTCGGCGCTCTATCATTGGGCGATGACGAAGCTTCTGCTGGGCGGTCTGCAGGCCATCGCGTCCCGCATCGCCGCCGGCGACCGGGCGAAGACGCCGTCACGCTGATCGTCCGTACGTTCTTCCTTTGTACGCATCGGCTGGCGGTTTGCGCGCTCCTTTGCTAAGCTGCCGCCATCATGACCGCGCCCCTGCACAGCGTCTGCCGCGACTGCGCCGCCGCCCTGCCAAGCGCAGAAGCGGGCGACGTCACGCGCTGCCCGAAATGCGGCAGCCGGCGGCTGTTCCGCCATGCGGAGCTGCACAGCCTGTCCATCGGCCACATCGACTGCGACAGCTTCTATGCCACCGTGGAAAAGCGCGACCGGCCGGAGCTGGCCAGCCGGCCGGTGATCGTCGGCGGCGACGACCATCGCGGGGTGGTGGCCGCCTGCTGCTATGTCGCGCGCATCTCCGGCGTGCGCTCAGCCATGACGATCCGCGAGGCGCTGGACCGCTGCCCCGACGCCACCATCATCCGCCCCGACATCGCCAAATACAAAGAGGTCGGCCATCGGGCCCGCGCGATCATGGAGGCCTTCACCCCCCTGGTGGAACCGATCAGCATCGACGAGGCCTATCTCGACCTGACCGGCGTCGAGGACCGCCTCAGCATCAGCCCGGCCCAGGCGCTGGTGGAGATCGTCCGCCGCTTCGAGCGGGAACTGCGCATCACCGCCTCCATCGGCCTCAGCTACAACAAGCTGCTGGCGAAGATCGCGTCGGACCTCGACAAGCCGCGCGGCTTCTCGGCGCTGGGCCGGGCGGAGGCGGCGGGCTTTCTGGCGCCCAAGCGCGTCACCATCCTGTGGGGCGTCGGCCCGGCGCTGGAGCGCAAGCTGTTCGCCGACGGCATCACCCGCGTCGGCGACCTGCAGGACAAGGACGAGCATTGGCTGGTCAAGCGTTACGGCGCCATGGGCCGGGTGCTGTTCAACTATGCCCGCGGCGAGGATTCCCGCCGGGTGACGCCGGAAGCGCCGAGCAAGAGCATCTCGTCGGAGGAAACCTTCGACTGGGACGTCACCACCCTGCCCGCCCTGGCGCAGGAGCTGCGCCCGCTGGCCGACAAGGTCGCCCGCCGGCTGGAGCGCGAAGGGCTGCTGGGCCGCAGCGTGGTGCTGAAGCTGAAGACCAGGGATTTCCAGCAGCTGACCCGCTCCCGCCGGGTGGAGCCGACCCGCTCGCCCGAGGCGATCCTCGCCGCCGGCCTGTCCCTGCTGGAGCGCGAGGCGGACGGCCGCGCCTTCCGCCTGATCGGCATCGGCTGCACCGACCTGACCCACCCGGAAACCGCGCCCGACCCCGAACTCGACCTGTTCGGCTGAGCACGCGGCCCCGCAGGCCCATGCCTGCGAAGGCAAGCGGCCGGACGGCCGCGCCCGCCGTTTGAGGGCAAAGAGCATAAAGCCTGATGGGTCAGGCTTTATGCTCGATGATATCAGTCGCCGGTGTCCTCCAGCGCCGACCGGCTGCCGGGCCGCACGACGCTGCGGATGGCGAAGCTGGACTGGATGCGCTGGACGCCGGGCAGGCGCGACAGCGAATCCTTGTAGATGCGGTCGTAATCGGCGGGGTTCTGCGCCACCACCCGCAGCAGATAATCCGAACTGCCCGACAGCAGATAGCATTCCCGCACCTCCGGGCAGCGGCGGACGGCGGCGTCGAACCGGCGCAGATACTCCTCGGTCTGGCGTTCCAGCGTGATCTGGACGATGACGGTGACCGACCGTTCCTCGTCCATCGTCTCGATGATGGCGGTATAGCCGCGGATCACGCCGGAATGCTCCAGCATGTGCAGGCGGCGCAGGCAGGCCGATGGCGACAGCCCGACCTCCGCCGCCAGCTTGGCGTTGCTCATCCGGCCGTCCTTGCGGAGAAGGCGCAGGATCTTGTGGTCCAGGGCGTCCAGGGCGTGCATGCAACTTTATTCGAAGACATGGAGGATTCTGCGAAAGCTCCAGCACACTATGGGGGATTCATGCAAGGCTTTGCAGAGATTCACCCCGTTCGCCGGTCTTATAGTGGCTTTTGTGAGACAATCAGTCCAACCGATGGTTTCACTTGGGACCGGAGCGTTCGGCCGGAGCGCTTAACTGAACTACCGGGCTGAACCGCTTGGGCGAAGGATTGGATCGAGGAGATCTCGCATGGTCGGTTCCCGCATGGTCACGCGCATCGGCGTTCCCAAGGAGATCAAGAACCACGAATACCGGGTCGGCCTGACGCCCGCCTCGGTCCGCGAACTGGCGGCGGACGGCCATGCCCTGCTGGTGCAGAGCGGCGCCGGCGCCGAGATCGGCTTTTCCGACGAGGCCTACCGCGCAGCGGGTGCCGATATCGCCGACACCGCCGAGGAGGTGTTCGCGAAAGCCGAACTTATCGTGAAGGTGAAGGAGCCGCAGCCGGCGGAATGTCGCAGGCTGCGGCCGGATCAGGTGCTGTTCACCTATCTGCACCTCGCCCCCGATCCGGAACAGGCCCGGCTGCTGATGGAGAGCGGTTGCACCGCCATCGCCTACGAGACGGTCACCGACCGCGCCGGCCGCCTGCCGCTGCTGGCGCCGATGTCGGAGATCGCCGGCCGCATGGCGATCCAGGTCGGCGCCGTCGCGCTGCAGAAGAGCACCGGCGGCTCCGGCATCCTGCTGGGCGGCGTGCCCGGCGTGCTGCCCGGCAAGGTGCTGGTCATCGGCGGCGGCGTGGTCGGCGCCAACGCGGCCCGCATGGCGATGGGGCTGGGCGCCGACGTGACCGTCGCCGACCGTTCCATGCCCCGGCTGGCCCAGCTCGACGATCTGTTCGGGCCGCGGCTGAAGACCGTCCATGCCTCGGCCGACACGCTCGACCGCCTCATCGCCGACAGCGATCTGGTGATCGGCGCCGTGCTGGTGCCGGGCGGCGCGGCGCCGAAACTGATCCGCCGCGACCAGCTGGCCGGCATGCGCCGTGGTTCGGTGCTGGTGGACGTCGCCATCGACCAGGGCGGATGCTTCGAGACCAGCCGGGCCACCACCCATTCCGACCCGACCTATGTGGTGGACGGGATCGTCCATTACTGCGTCGCCAACATGCCGGGCGCGGTCGCCCGCACCAGCACCGAGGCGCTGAACCACGCCACCCTGCCCTTCGTCCAGGCGCTCGCCGGCAAGGGGTGGAAGCGGGCGCTGGCCGAGGATCCTCACCTGCTGGAAGGCCTGAACGTACATGCCGGGCACTTGACCTACGCGGCGGTCGCCGATGCCCTGGGACAGCCCTTCACCGACCCCCGCGGCATCGTCGGCTGAACATGTGAACAGCTGTTGACAGAAAAGTGAATGGAATTTGGCCGACGCTCTCTTTTTAGAAATTTCATTCTGAAATCGGCGATGGCGGCGCGAGGAATGTTGTTTTTTTTCGCTGCAGGAAAGAGAGTGTTGCGCCTACGGATCAAGTTGCTTTACCTGTCTGTGACAAGAAAAAGGGCAGCATCCGCCACCGGCACCAAAGTGCCGGGGGGTGAGGCCAAGAACAGATTCGAACAGGGTAAGGCTCGGCGCCTTTCGCCGACTGGGCTGGGCCGGACGGCTGTTCCGTCCGATCCGGCCGCTTCACGACAGGTTTGCCCGGCAGCCATGCCGGTGGGGACGCCACGGCCGCAAGCCGTGCCGCGCAAGTGGGAGCTGTTGACCATGGCCGAACGACGGAATGCCGCCCGGGTGCGGAGCCGCACCCCCGCGACAGTGTCGCGCGTCCGGATGATGCCGCCGCTCGTCCTGCCGCCGTTCGTCCTGTTGGCCGCCGGTCCGATTTCGGGCCGCCGGACCACGCCGGACCTCCACATGCAGACCCGCAAGGGTTCCCCATACCGCCTTTGACCGAAGCCCCGCCGGATCCCGCATCCGGCGGGGCTTTGGCAAGAACCGGGTGCGGCGGCGGGGTTCCAAGCGTCCCCTGCCTTGGTCCTGGATGTTCTCCCCCGTTCATCCGGATCGGAACTCCGCCGCCGCACACGGCTCAATCCAGGTTTCGAGTGCCAAGATTCGATTGAAAAGCTTCGAGTGCCAGTTTTCGAGTGCCTGCCTATTCGGTGATCTGGGAGAGTGGGAGAAGAGCGCCTGATGGATTATTTTCTACAACAATTGATCAACGGCTTGTCGCTTGGGGCGATTTACGGCCTGATCGCGATCGGCTACACGATGGTGTACGGCATCATCGGGATGATCAACTTCGCGCATGGCGAGATTTACATGATCGGCTCCTTCGTGGCGCTGATCACCTTCCTGGCCATCGGCGCGCTCGGTATCACCTGGGTGCCTCTGGCCCTGCTGGTCATGCTGCTCGCCTCCATGCTGTTCACCAGCGTCTACGGCTGGACGGTCGAGCGCATCGCCTACCGGCCCCTGCGCTCCTCGCCCCGGCTGGCGCCGCTGATCTCCGCCATCGGCATGTCGATCTTCCTGCAGAACTACATCCAGCTCCTCCAGGGCGCCCGCTCCAAGCCGCTGCAGCCCATCCTGCCCGGCAACCTCACCCTGATGGACGGCGCCGTCTCCGTCAGCTACGTGCGCCTGGCCACCATCGTCATCACCCTGGTCCTCATGGTCGGCTTCACCATGCTGATCAACCGCACCTCGCTGGGACGCGCCCAGCGCGCCTGCGAGCAGGACAAGAAGATGGCCGGGCTGCTCGGCGTCAACGTCGACCGCGTCATCTCG
Organism: Azospirillum ramasamyi; assembly: GCF_003233655.1. NCBI lineage: Bacteria > Pseudomonadati > Pseudomonadota > Alphaproteobacteria > Rhodospirillales > Azospirillaceae > Azospirillum > Azospirillum ramasamyi. The sequence goes on along the minus strand of NZ_CP029833.1, from coordinate 420,285 downwards.
CTGACCTTCGTCATGGGCGCCGCGCTCGCCGCCGTCGCCGGCATGATGGTGCTGCTGATCTACGGCGTCATCGACTTCTACATCGGCTTCCTCGCCGGGGTGAAAAGCTTCACCGCCGCCGTGCTCGGCGGCGTCGGCTCGCTGCCCGGCGCCATGCTCGGCGGCGTGGTCATCGGCCTGATCGAGGCCTTCTGGTCCGGCTATGTCGGCTCCGAATGGAAGGACGTCGCAACCTTCTCCATCCTCGTCCTCGTCCTGATCTTCCGGCCCACCGGCCTGCTCGGCCGGCCCGAGATCGAGAAGGTGTAAGCGCCATGACCCTGCACTCCAACACCGTCCCGTCCGCCGCCGCGGGCGGCAAGGCGCGCGGCGTCGACTGGGCCGCCGCCGTCAGGGAGGCCGGGCTCGCCGCCTTCGTCGCCCTGCTGCTGACCGTGCCGCTGGTCGGCCTGCGCACGGTGGACCGCCCCACCGGGCTGGGCATCGAAGCCCGGCCGGAGGAGGTCGTCGCCTCCATCGTCCTGGTCTTCCTCGGCCGCCTCGGGCTCGGGCTGATCCGCCATGGCCTGGCGCTGCCGGTGCTGATCCTGGCGCTGGTTTGCGCCGGCGTCGGGCTGCTGCTGCCGATGCCGACCCAGGTGCTGCGCCTGGTGCTGGTGCTGGGCGGCGGCGTCATCGCCATCCGCGCCGCGCTGACGGTGGCCACCGGCCGCTCCAAGCTGTCGCAGGCCGACCGCGACAAGCGCATGGACCGCATCGCCGCCAAGGTGCAGCACGCCAGCCGCTACATCGGCCCGGTCGCCGTCGCCTTCGCCGCCGTCCTGCCGCTGACCCCGATGGCCGACCGCATGATCCTGGACATCGGCATCCTGCTGCTGACCTACATCATGCTGGGCTGGGGCCTGAACATCGTCGTCGGGCTGGCCGGCCTGCTCGACCTCGGCTATGTCGCCTTCTACGCCGTCGGCGCCTATTCCTACGCCCTGCTGGCCCATTACTTCGGCCTCAGCTTCTGGGTCTGCCTGCCGCTGGCCGGCCTGCTCGCCGCCATCTCCGGCGTGCTGCTCGGCTTCCCGGTTCTGCGGCTGCGCGGCGACTATTTCGCCATCGTCACCCTGGGCTTCGGCGAGATCATCCGCATCATCCTGGTCAACTGGTACCAGTTCACCGGCGGGCCCAACGGCATCTCCGGCATTCCGCGGCCGAGCTTCTTCGGCATCGCCGACTTCTCGCGCAGCCCGGCCGACGGCATGGCCGCCTTCCACGAGATGTTCGGGCTGGAATTCTCGCCGCTGCACCGCATCATCTTCCTCTACTACCTCATCCTGGCCCTGGCGCTGGTGGTGAACCTGTTCACGCTGAGGGTGCGCAAGCTGCCGCTGGGCCGGGCGTGGGAGGCCCTGCGCGAGGACGACATCGCCTGCGCCTCGCTCGGCATCAACCGCACCAACATGAAGCTGGCGGCCTTCGCCATCGCCGCGATGTTCGGCGGCTTCGCCGGCTCCTTCTTCGCCACGCGCCAGGGCTTCATCAGCCCGGAGAGCTTCACCTTCATCGAGTCGGCGATCATCCTGGCCATCGTGGTGCTGGGCGGCATGGGCAGCCAGATCGGCGTGGTGGTCGCCACGCTGCTGGTGATCGGCCTGCCCGAGGCGTTCCGCGAGCTGGCCGACTACCGCATGCTGGCCTTCGGCGGCGGCATGGTGCTGATCATGCTGTGGCGTCCGCGCGGCCTGCTGGCCCACCGCGACCCGACCATCCTCCTGCATGGCGGCTCCCATGGCGGCAACAAGCCCCCCGCCGCGACGGGAGCCGCGAAATGAGCGCCGTCATGAGTGAAAAGCCCCTGCTCACCGTCGAACACCTGACCATGCGCTTCGGCGGTCTGGTGGCGAACAACGACGTGTCGTTCGAGGCGCGGGCCGGCGAGATCACCGCGCTGATCGGCCCGAACGGCGCCGGCAAGACCACGCTGTTCAACTGCGTCACCGGCTTCTACACCCCCACCGTGGGCCGGCTGACGCTGCGCCACCCGGAGGGCCGGGAGTTCCTGCTGGAGCGGATGCCGGGCTACCGCATCGCCCAGCTGGCCGGGGTGGCGCGCACCTTCCAGAACATCCGGCTGTTCAGCGGCATGAGCGTTCTGGAGAACCTGATCGTCGCCCAGCACAACAAGCTGATGCGCGCCTCCAAATTCGCCATCGCCGGGCTGCTGGGCTTGCCCAGCTACCGCAAGGCCGAGCACGATGCGGTGGAGCTGGCGAAATACTGGCTGGACCGGGTGCGTCTGACCGAGTTCGCCGACTGGGAGGCCGGCAACCTGCCCTATGGCGCCCAGCGCCGCCTGGAGATCGCGCGGGCGATGTGCTCGGAGCCGGTCCTGCTCTGCCTGGACGAGCCGGCGGCCGGGCTGAACCCGCGCGAGTCGGCGGAGCTGGCCGAGATCCTGACCTTCATCCGCGACGTCCAGACCCCGCAGGGGCACCGCACGGGCGTGCTGCTGATCGAGCATGACATGAGCGTGGTGATGCGCATTTCCGACCATGTGGTGGTGCTGGACTATGGCCGGAAGATTTCCGACGGCGATCCGGAGCATGTGAAGAACGACCCGGCGGTGATCCGCGCCTATCTGGGCGAGGACGAGGACGAGGCGCTGCCGCCGGAGGTGGCGGCCGACCTGAACATGCCGCAAGAAGCGCAGAAGGGGGCCTGAGCCATGCTGAAGGTATCGGGCGTCCACACCTTCTACGGCGCCATCGAGGCGCTGAAGGGCATCGACATCGAGATCGGGTCCGGCGAGATCGTCTCGCTGATCGGCGCCAACGGCGCGGGCAAGTCGACGCTGCTGATGACGATCTGCGGCAGCCCGCGGGCGCGCCAGGGCCGGGTGTTCTTCGAGGGCGAGGACATCACCGACCTGCCGACCCACGAGATCGTGCGGCGCGGCATCGCGCAGAGCCCGGAGGGCCGGCGCATCTTCCCGCGGATGACGGTGCTGGAGAACCTGCAGATGGGCTCGATCGTCGCCCAGCCCGGCAGCTTCGAGCGCGAGCTGGAGCGGGTGCTGACGCTGTTCCCGCGGCTGAAGGAGCGCATCAACCAGCGCGCCGGCACGATGTCGGGCGGCGAGCAGCAGATGCTGGCGATCGGCCGCGCGCTGATGAGCCAGCCGCGTCTTCTGCTGCTGGACGAGCCGAGCCTGGGTCTGGCGCCGCTGATCGTGAAGCAGATCTTCCAGGTGATCCAGGAGATCAACCGGGAACAGAAGATGACGGTGTTCATGGTGGAGCAGAACGCGTTCCACGCGCTGAAGCTGGCGCACCGGGCCTATGTGATGGTGACGGGGAAGATCACGATGACGGGGACGGGGGCGCAGCTTCTGGCCGACCCGGAGGTCCGCGCGGCCTATCTGGAAGGGGGCCACTGAGATGGAGACGATCCTGGGCTCGTCGGTTCCGGTGTTCGTGTTCCTGACGGTTCTGGTGTTCGGCGGCTGCGGCGTGCTGACCGGCCAGACCCTGGCGGAGGGGTGGAAGCCGGTGTCGAGCGTGCTGGCCTATTCGCTCCTGCTGGGGGTGGGCGACCGCTTCCTGGCCTGGGGCCTGTTCGGCGAGCAGCTGCTGTCGCTGTGGGGCTTCGCCGTCCACACCGCGGTGATCGCGCTGATCACCCTGACCGCCCACCGCATCGCCACCGCCCGCCGCATGGTCAACCAGTATCCCTGGCTCTACGAGCGCGCCGGACCATTCGCATGGCGGGCGCGCGATCCGGCCCGCGGCTGAGCCGGCACCGGAACAAGCCACGACCGGAAAGACCTGAATCCGGACTCTCGGCATGAAAAGGCGCCGTTCGTCAAAGTGACGGCGGCGCCTTCCTTTTGTCCGGGCCAAAGCGTGACTTTAGGTTTTCTGTGACGATCGGCAGCATCCGAAAGTCAGAGAAGAAGATCGTGGCGCAAGCCATGGCATGTCGTTACAATAGTATTTAAACCAAGCAATTCGTTGACGCTTCGATAGTGAGCGCCGGTCCTGCCGGCGGTGCATCGCCGTGCCCTCGCGGCCGGCGGTCATTGCCCTGGAGGACGACGCCCGAAGTGGAGCGAAGGCGGCATGGGAAGGGGCAAGAGCATGGCAGTGGACAAGGCGGCCGTATCCCGGCCGCGTCGGTTCCGGAGTATCGGCCGCAAGGTGACGGCGGCCTTCGTCGCGGCCATCGTCGGCGGCTTCGTCGTCATCATGGGGCTGCAGGCCAAGATGCAGTATGACGACGCGGTGCGGCTGGCCACGCAAGACGCCCGCGTCAAGACGGACATGCTGGCGAATGCCACCAAGACCAGCTTCGTCGCCGGCGACGGCGCCTCCATCGAGACGGAGTTCATGCCGCTGGCCGACAGCGGCGAGGTGCAGCTGGCCTCGCTGCGCGCCGCGAGCGCATCGGGCACGCTGGCCGATTTTTCCAACCCGCGCTTCGCCCGATACGACCTGAAGGCCGACCAGGATCTGGTCGAGGCGGTTCTGGCCGGCAAAGGGGCGCAGACCCGTTCGGCCAAAGGCCACATCGTCGTGACGGTGCCGGTGGTGACCGGCAAGAGCAACCGGCTGGTCGGCGCCCTGCAGATCGCCTGGAGCCTGGACCAGCAGATCGACGCCATCGCCACCCAGATGCGCAACCAGATCGCCATCTGCCTGATCGCCCTGGCGGTTCAGATCGGCCTGCTGAACGTCCTGCTCGGCCGCATCGTCATCCGCCCGCTGCGCGCCATGTCGGCGGCGATGGCGAGGCTCGCCGGCGGCGACACCACGGTGGAGGTGCCCGGCACCGGCCGCTCCGACGAGATCGGCGCGATGGCCGGCTCCGTCACCGTCTTCCGCGACAACGCCCGCGCCATCGACCGCATGCACGCGGCCCAGGCCGAAGCCGACGCCAAGGCGGAGGAGGCCAAGCGCGCAGCATTGCTCGACCTCGCCGACCGTTTCCAGGGCACGGTGAAGCGCTTGGTGGAGGGCATCGCCGAGTCGGCATCCGGCATGGCCGACAGCGCCGACCGCATGGCGGTGGTGGTGGGGGAGGCGTCGAGCCAGACCCGCAACGTCGCCCGCGAATCGGATGACATCCAGTCCAACGTCCGCTCCGCCGCGGCGGCGGCGACCCAACTGGCCGGCTCCATCGGCGGCATCTCCGAACAGGTCGGCCATTCCGCCCGCATCGCCGGGGAGGCGGTGTCCCACGCCGACCGCACCAACGCCACGGTGCAGGGGCTGATCGCCAATGCCGAGCGCATCGGCCAGGTGGTCGGGCTGATCCACGCCATCGCCAAGCAGACCAACCTGCTGGCGCTCAACGCCACCATCGAGGCGGCGCGGGCCGGCGAGGCCGGCAAGGGCTTCGCCGTGGTGGCGACCGAGGTGAAGGGTCTGGCCGACCAGACCGCCAAGGCGACCGACGAGATCGCCGCCCAGGTCAACGCCATGCAGTCGGTGACCCGCGAGGCGGCCGACGCCATCGGCACCATCGGCAGCACCATCACCGAGATCGACGGCATCGCCGGCACCATCACCCGGTCGGTGCAGGAACAGAACGCCGCCACCAAGGCGATCGCGCGGGCGGTGGAGACGGCGGCGGCGGTCACCCAGGACGTGTCGGCGACCATCGCGGCACTTGCCCACACGGCGGAGAGCGCCGGCAGCACCGCGCTGGGCGTCCAGGACGCCGCCCGCGGCCTGTCCGGCCAGACCCGCGCGCTGGCGGCCGAGGTCGACCGCTTCCTGGGCGAGGTTCGCCAGCAGGCGAACGGGGATGTGAAAGCGGCGTAAAAACACCCTCTCCCGCCCCAGGAGAAGGAGGGGACCCACGACGTGGGAAGGATGAGGGTCGGTCCGAGAATCCGCAACCACACCGAGTCTCGGCTCGCCCCTAACCCTCCCCCCCCGCCGTTTCACGGTGGGCCCCTCCCTCTCCCGGGGCGGGAGAGGGCGAGTCTCAAGACCTTACGAGAAGGCCTGCAGGCCCGTCTGCGCCCGGCCCAGGATCAGGGCGTGGACGTCGTGGGTGCCCTCGTAGGTGTTCACCGTCTCCAGGTTCACCATGTGGCGGATGACCTGGAATTCCTCGGAGATGCCGTTGCCGCCGTGCATGTCGCGGGCGACGCGGGAGATGTCGAGCGCCTTGCCGCAGTTGTTGCGCTTGATCAGCGAGATCGCCTCCGGCGACCAGCTGCCGTCGTCCATCATGCGGCCGACCCGCAGGCAGGCCTGCAGGCCCAGCGTGATCTCCGTCATCATGTCGGCCAGCTTCTTCTGGACCAGCTGGGTCTGGGCCAGCGGACGGCCGAACTGCTTGCGGTCCAGCGTGTACTGGCGGGCGGCGTGCCAGCAGAACTCGGCGGCCCCCATCACGCCCCAGGCGATCCCGTAGCGCGCCTTGTTCAGGCAGCCGAACGGACCGCCCAGGCCGGCCACGTTGGGCAGCAGGTTCTCGTCGGGAACGAAGGCCTCGTCCAGAACGATCTCGCCGGTGACCGAAGCGCGCAGAGACAGCTTGCCCTCGATCTTCGGCGTGGAGAAGCCCTTGGTCCCGCGCTCCACCACGAAGCCCTTGATCTTGTTGTCATGGGCGTCCGACTTCGCCCAGACGATGGCGAGGTCGGCGATGGGGGAGTTGGTGATCCACATCTTGGAGCCCGACAGCAGATAGCCGCCGTCGACCTTGGTGGCGCGGGTCTTCATGCCGTTGGGGTCGGAGCCGTGGTCCGGCTCGGTCAGGCCGAAGCAGCCGACCAGCTCGCCGGTGGCCAGGCGCGGCAGCCACTTCTTCTTCTGCTCTTCGCTGCCATAGGCGTAGATCGGGTGCATGACCAGCGAGGACTGCACCGACATGGCGGAGCGATAGCCGCTGTCGACCCGCTCCACCTCGCGGGCGACCAGCCCGTAGGCGACGTGGCTGACGCCCGGCCCGCCGTACTCCTCCGGGATGGTCGGACCCAGCAGGCCCAGCTCGCCCATCTCGCTCATGATCTCGCGGTCGAACCGCTCCTCGCGGAAGGCGGAGATGACGCGGGGCTGCAGCCGGTCCTGGCAGTAGGCGCGGGCGCTGTCGCGCACCAGCTTCTCATCCTCGGTCAGCTGGGCTTCAAGGAGGAAGGCGTCGTCCCACTGGATGCTCTGCACGGTGCGTCTCCTGGTCATGTCGTATGGCGGTGCGCCGCCGGTTGCCGGCCGGCTGCCAAGTGGCCGGTCATCGATTGAAGCGCACTGTGCCGTGCCGATGCCATACCTGCAAACACATATTTTCTATCCTAGCCATAACGATGCGATATGACTTAAAAGAAACTTTCGGTGTTCTGAGCGGTTCATCAAAAGTTTTAACGTGATGATTACGATTGCCTATGCAATTTTGCCGATGGCGCACTGATCGCCGTTCATCCTTGGACATCCCGCCCGTGTTTGCTGCATTGCAACCAATAACCGCCCTCGCCGGTTTTCCTCTGTTGCTGGGCCTTGCTTTGCTTACGCTTCTGCACGAAGACGTTGCAATTGCGGTGGGGGCCAGTCTGGTCAGCGTCGGTACGGTCAGCATCGGCGTAACCGCCATTACGTTGCTGTGCGGAATCGTTATCGGCGACCTTTTCATTTATGTCCTTGGGCTGTTGTCCCTGCGGGTCGGCTGGATCCGGCGGCGGAGCGAGGGTCCGATGCTTGAGCGCTGCCGCGTGGCATTGCAGAAGAACCTGCTGCCGACGCTGGTGACTTGCCGGATTGTTCCCGGCGTCCTGTTCCCGACCTACTTCGCCTGCGGCGTGATGCGGGTGCCGTTCCTGCGCTTCATCGTCATCACCCTGGTGACGGCGGGGGTGCATGTCGGGCTTCTGCTGACGCTGATGACCTCGTCGCTGGAGGCGGCGGCGGTCCAGGTGCAGGTGATCGGCATCGGCTGCGCGGCCCTGCTGGTCGTCCTGCGCACCAAACGGGCGCAGTCCATCGCCGGCGCGGCGTTCGCCCGCCTCCGGGCCAGGGTCGAGCCGCATCTGCCCAGCGGCCTGCGCGAGGCGCTGCACTGCAATCCCGCGCCGCGCGCCCTCGCCCTGCCCGGCCTGCCGGTGGTGCCGGCCGGCGCCCCCACCATCGGCTGGGCGGAGCGCATTCCGCCGCTGCTGTTCTACATCCCGCTGGCCGTCCAGTGGTTGGCCCTGGGCGTCCGCTACCGCAGCGTCACCCTGCCGACCGCCGCCAACCCCTCCATCGAGGCCGGCGGGCTGCTGGGCGAATCGAAGATCGCCTGCATGGACCTGATCGGCCCGGCGGCGCGCCGGTGGGCGGCGCGTTCCATGGCGCTGACCAACCGCCCGTCGCTGACCCCGGCGGCGCTCGACCGGCTGGCGTCCGGCGCCGGCCTGTCCTTCCCGCTGGTCGCCAAGCCGGACATCGGCTGGCGCGGCATCGGCGTGCGGCTGGTGCGCGATGCGGCCGACCTGCGCGCCTATCTCGCCGGCTTCCCGGCCGAAGCGCGGGTGATCCTGCAGGAGCATGTGGAGTATGCGGGCGAGGCCGGCATCTTCTACGTCCGCAAGCCCGGCGAGCGGCACGGCCGCATCTTCTCCATGACCTTCCGCTATTTCCCCCATGTGGTGGGCGACGGCCGGTCCAGCCTGCGCGAGTTGATCGCCGCCGACCCCCGCGCCTCCTGGAAGGCCGACCTGCATCACGAGGCGCTGGCCGGCCGGCTGGACGAGGTGCCGGCGGCGGGCCGGACGGTGCGGCTGTCTCTGGTCGGCAGCAGCCGGGTCGGCGGGCTCTACAAGGATGCCTGCGGACACGTCACCGCGACGCTGACCGCGCGTTTCGACGAGATCGCCGACCAGATGCCGGGCTTCCATTTCGGCCGCTTCGACGTGCGCTTCGCCTCGGTGGAGCGGCTGGCGATGGGCGAGGATTTCCGCATCATCGAGGTGAACGGCGCAGGCGCCGAGGCCATCCACATGTGGGATCCGGAATTCCGGCTGGGCGCCGCCTACGCCACCCTGTTCCACCAGCAGGCCCTGATGTTCGAGGTGGCCGACGCCTGCCGGGCGCAGGGCGCGAAGCCGCTGACCGCCTGGGAGCTGGTCAGCTACCAGCGCCGCCAGCAGAGCTTGCTTCCGCTCTACCCGGCCTCCAACTGATCTGTCGGCCGGAAGCACCCGGCGGAAATCGCATGGGGGCGCGATGCGCCACAGCCTCGCCCATCTCCGCAACCGCCCGTCCCTGGTGGGCGCGCTGGCGGTGGCGTTCGCCGTCGGCGCTGCCGGGGCAGCGTGGCTGCGCCTGTCCACCACCCTGCTGATCGGGTGGGATTCGGGCGTCGTCGTCTACATCGTGATGGCCGGCATCCAGATGAGCCGGGCGACCGTGGCGTCGATGCGCCGCCGGGCCAAGCTGCTCGATCCCGGCAAATGGGGCGTGCTGACCGGGGCGGTGCTGGCCTCCCTGATCGCGCTGGCCTCCATCGTGGTCGAGTTGATGTCGGCCAAGGGTTCCTCCGACGAAGGGCTGTCGGCGGGGCTGGCGGCGGCGACGGTCCTGCTGTCCTGGGGCTTCCTGCACATCTTCTTCGCCCAGCATTACGCCCATGACTATTGGCTGAACGGTGAACCGCAAGGGGGGCGGCCGCTGGATTTTCCCGGCAACGACGCTCCCGACTATCTGGAGTTCCTCTATTTCAGCTTCACCATCGGCATGACGGCGCAGGTATCCGACGTCACCACCCGCAACGCCGCCATGCGCCGGCTGGTGCTGATGCACGGCACATTGTCCTTCCTGTTCAACACGGCGGTGCTGGCGCTGGGGGTCAATCTGGCCGCCGGGCTGGCCGGCTGACGGGATCCATGCGGATCCCGCCGCCGAAGTCGCGTCATGCCCGCAAACGGCGGGCGCGGCCGTCCGGCCGCTTGCCTTCGCAGGCACGGGCCTGCGGGGCCGCAGTCGCGGCCCTTACCATGGGGCGTAAGCCGGAACCTACGCCCGGCGCTATCACAGCGCCGCCAGCACCTCGTCCAGCGTGGCGAGGAACAGCTTGGCGTCGTCGGAGGAGAACACCAGCGGCGGGCGGATCTTCAGGATGTGCCCTTCCTGCCCGGTGGCGCTGATCAGCACCCGGCGCCGGCGCATGTCGTTCACCACGCGGGCGGTCTCCTCCGGCGCCGGGGTCTTGAGGGTGCGGTCGCGCACCATCTCGACGCCGATGAACAGGCCGCTGCCGCGCACGTCGCCGATCAGGTCGTGCTTGGCGGCCAGTGCGCGCAGGCCGTCGATCATCTCGGTGCCGACGGCCAGGGCATTCTCCTGCAGCCGGTCGGTCTTGATGACGCGCAGCACCGCATGAGCCGCGGCGCAGGACACCGGGTTGCCGCCGAAGGTGTTGAAATAGCGCTGGTTCTTGCCGAACGCCTCGACCACCTCCGGCCGGAAGATGGCCCCCGCCACCGGGTGGCCGTTGCCCATCGGCTTGCCGACCGTCACGATGTCGGGCACCAGCCCATGGCGCGCGAAGCCCCACATATCGGTGCCGAGCCGGCCGAAACCGGGCTGCACCTCGTCGGCGATGAAGATGCCGCCGGCCTTGCGCATCGCCTCCACCGCCGGGGCGAGGAAGCCGGCCGGATCGGTGAAGACGCCGCTGCTGGAGAAGATGGTGTCGACCAGCAGCGCCGCCGGGGCGATCCCCTTCTCGCGCAGATCGGCGATGGCCTCCTCGACCGAGCGGGCGAAGGCGGCGCCGACCTCCGCCTCCGGGATGCGGTAGCTGTCGGGCGACGGCACCACGCGGACATGGTCGCCCAGCTTCACCGCGGCGCCCAACGAGGGCGACATCTCCGCCAGCGCCGAGGTGACGCCGTGATAGGCGTTGTGGGCGATGACGACGCCGGTGCCGCCGGTGTGGACGCGGGCGACGCGCAGGGCCAGATCGTTGGCCTCGCTGCCGGTGCAGGTCAGCATCAGGTGCGACAGTTCGGGCGGGAACTCCGCCAGGAAGGCTTCGGCGAAGTCGAGGATGCCGTCGGTCAGATAGCGCGTGTGGGTGTTCAGCACCGCCGCCTGCTTCGCCATCGCCTCCACCACCTCGGGCCGCGAATGCCCGACCGAGGCGACGTTGTTGTAGGCGTCCAGATAGCGGTTGCCGTCGGCGTCATAGAGGTAGGAGCCCTCCCCCCGCACCACATGGATGGGGTCGGCGTAGAACAGGCGGTAGGCCGGGCCGAGCAGCTTCTCGCGGCGGGCGATCAGGGCGCGCTCGCGCTCCGGCAGGGAACCGGCGGAGGCGGGCGCATAGGCGTTGATCATGGTCATGACGGTTCACACTCTCTGGCAGGCGAGATGGAGCAGGCGGTGCGCGGTGGCGGCCTCGTCGCCGGTCAGCTTTTCCAGCCCGGCGAAGGCGCGTTCGGAATTCCGCAGGATATAGGGGGCGTTCGCCGGATATTCGGCCGCCCGCCAGCTGGTGATGCCGATGGTCAGGGCCAGCCGGGCCGCCACCAGATCGGGCAGCAGTTCCACCTCCTCCGGGGTCAGCGGCAGCACGGCATTGTAGGCGCGGGTCATCTCGACCAGGGAGCCGAAGGGCGTCTCGCCGCTGGTGACGTGGTAGGCGAGCGCCGTCGCCAGGTCGTTGACCAGCGGCGCCTTCAGCGCGTCGCCGAAATCGATGATGCCGGTGACGGTCTCGTGCCCGACCGGATCGACCACCGCGTTGTGCGGGTTGAGGTCGTTGTGGATCACCTGATGCCGCAGGGCGGGCAGCCGCGGCGCCACCTGTCCGGTGAAGCGGTCGACGAAGCGCTCCACCATCCGGCGGCGCGGGCCGTCGGGCAGGTAATGCAGCCGGTCGGCGACGCTGGCGGTGCGCGTGATGTCCCACAGCAGATCGCGCTCCGAACCGGGATGCGCGTAGTCGGCCAGCGCCAGATCCAGCCGGGCCAGCGTCGCCCCCAGCGACCGCATCAGCCCCGGCGAGGCCGGCGCGGCATGGAGCGGCGTGCCTTCGAGATAGGTCAGCAGCCGCAGCACCATGGTCTGGCCGTCGACCTGGACGGTCGTCTGGGCCTCGCCGTCCAGGGTCGGCACCACGCGCGGCACCGGCAGGGAGGGATCGCGCGCGGTGACATGCTGCATCGCCCCGGTCTGGAAGCTGGTGACGGGCTGCGGTTCCGCCGGGTTGGTGAACTTCAGCACATAGCCCTGCCCTCCGGCGGCGGCGATGTGGAAGTTGCGGTCGCGCTCGCTGCTCAAGCTGCGGACGCTGCCGGTCACGCCGAAACAGCGCCGCATCATGGCGCCGGCCTCGTCGGGGGAGATCGGCGGCGCGGCGGTGGTCAGAACGTCACCGGGGATCATGTCCGATGTCTCCTTGTCGTTCGAGGCGTTCAATGTTTGATGCATCATCGTCATGGATGGACTGGGGAGGCGGGGAGGTCCGGGGGCCGGCGATGCGGCGATCGGGTCAGGAGGCGGGGGATTCCGGGGACTCCGCGTCGATCCGCTCCAGGATCGGGCCGCTGGCCAGCAGGATGTCGGCCTGGATGGCGATGGCGGCGGCCGGGCCGTCATGGCGGCGGATGGCGTCCATCAGCGGATAGTGATGGTCGATCATCGTGCGCCCGGCCCCGCCATAGACGTCGGCGATCAGCGGTCCCATCTGCAGCCACAAACGCCGCAGGATGTCGCCGAGCACCGGCATGTCGGCGATCTCCGCCAGCTTGAAGTGGAAGATCTGGTTGAGTTCGGTGGCCAGCGCGGTGTTGCCGGCGGCCATCGCATCCTCGTTGCGCGCCAGCAGCGCCTCCAGCGCGGCGATCTGGGCGGGCGTGGCCATCCCGGCGGCGCGGGCGGCGGCCATCCCCTCCAGGCTGACGCGGATGTCGCGGATTTCCAGATAGGCGGCGCGGGTCAGCATCGGAACGCGGATGTCGCGCGGCGAGCGCAGCACCAGGGCCTGATCCTGCACCAGACGCAGGATGGCGTCGCGCACCGGGGTGACGCTGGTCCCCAGCCGTTCGGCCAGATCGCGGATCTTGAGGCGGTCGTTCGGCTTGAACGCCCCCTTCATCAGCGCCTCGCACAGCTTCTGATAGATCGTGCCGCCGAGGTTGTCATGGTCGAGAAGGGTCAGATCGAACCCGCTCATCTTCCCCCTCCTTGCGCCGTCGCCGGCTGTCGCCGTTCGTTGTATGATGCATCATCATGCCCGTTACCCCGTCGGCGGTCAAGGCAATGCATATCGGTGTATGCGTTTGGCGGGGCGCCGCGGCCGAACCCGGAAATTTTTTGCGGCGCGTCCCGACGAATCCGCACCGCCGCCCCGTATCAAGGGCATACGGAAAGACCGGGGCGGCCCTGCGGCCCTTCCGGCAAGCGTCGGGAAAGTCATGACGATTCGTTGGAAGCCGGTGGTCACCGGTGTGGTTCTCGCCGGTCTGGTCGGCGGCGTCGGCTACGCGGTTCAGCAGAAGCTGGCCCCTCCCGCGGCACCACCCGCCGCGGGCGCCCCTCCCGGTCCCCGCGGCGCCGGCAACGCCGTGGTGGCGGTCCAGGCCGGCACCGTCGCGCGCGAGGACGTTCCGATCTGGTTCGACGGCATCGGCACGATCCAGGCCTTCAACACCGTCACCGTGCGCGCCCGCGTCGATGGCGAGCTGCAGCGCGTCTCGCTCCAGGAAGGTCAGCTGGTGAAGGCCGGCGACCTGCTGGCGACCATCGATTCCCGCGCGCTCCAGGCCCAGCTCGCCCAGGCCGAGGCGAAGAAGGCGCAGAACGAGGCGCTGCTCGCCAACGCCCGGCGCGACCTCGAGCGCAACATGAGCCTGAAGGAATTCGCGTCGCGCCAGACGGTCGACACCCAGCGCGCGCAGGTCGCCCAGTACGAAGCGCAGATCCGCGCCGACGAGGCGGCGATCGAGGCGGTGCGGGTCCAGCTGAACTACACCACCATCACCGCGCCGATCAGCGGGCGCATCGGCCTGCGCAACGTCGACCAGGGCAACGTGGTGCGGGCCAGCGACCAGAGCGGCATCGCCACCATCACCCAGATCCAGCCCATCACCGTGCTCTTCACCCTGCCGGAGAAGCAGCTCCCCGCCGTGCTGGCCGCCCAGGCGCAGGGGCCGGTCACGGTGGAGGTGCGGGACCGCGACGGCCGGCGCGTGCTCGACACCGGCTCCCTCGCCGTGGTGGACAACCTGATCGACAGCGGCACCGGCACCATCCGCCTGAAGGCGCAGATGCCCAACGACCCGCAGAAGCTGTGGCCCGGCCAGTTCGTCAATGTCCGCCTGCTGTCCACCATCCGCCGCGACGCCACCACGGTGCCCTCGACGGTGGTGCAGCGCGGGCCGCAAGGCACCTACGCCTATGTCATCAAGGACGACCTGACGGTGGAGCAGCGCCCGATCAAGGTCGCCCACCAGGAGGAGAACAAGGCCATCATCGACGAGGGCCTGACCCCCGGCGAGCGCGTGGTGGTGGACGGCCAGTACCGCCTGCAGCCCGGCTCCAAGATCCGCATCGTCGAGCCCATCGCGTCGGCCGCCCCCGTCGGCACCGCCGGCACCGCCGCCCCCGCGATGGCACCGCCCGCCGGCGCCGCGTCCGACCCGGCCGCGCGCGAGGAGCGGCGGCGCGAGCGCCAGCAGCAGCGCGAGAACACCGGCGCCCCGCCCGCCCCCGCCCCTGCAGCCTCCCCTGCAGCCTCCCCTGCCGGCGACGCCCCGCGTGAGGGACGGCAGCCCTCATGAACATCTCCGCCCCCTTCATCCTGAGGCCGGTCGCCACCGGGCTGCTGATGCTGGCGGTCGTGCTGCTCGGCCTGCTGGGCTACAGCACGCTGCCGATCTCGTCGCTGCCGACGGTCGATTTCCCGACGGTGCGCGTCACCACCCAGCTGCCGGGGGCGGCCCCGGACGTGATGGCCTCCTCCGTCACCGCGCCGCTGGAACGGCAGCTCGGGCAGATCCCCGGCATCTCCTCGATGATCTCGACCAGTTCCTTCGGGCTGTCGGTCATCACCCTGCAGTTCGACCTCTCCCGCGACATCGACGCCGCCTCGCAGGACGTGCAGTCGGCGATCAGCGCCGCATCCGGCACGCTGCCCAGGGGGCTGCCGAACCCGCCGGTCTACGACAAGGTCAACCCGGCCGACACGCCGGTCATGGTGCTGGCGCTGAGCTCGGACTCCCTGCGGCTGGAAACCGTCAGCGACGCCGCCGACACGCTGCTGGCGCAGAAGCTGTCCCAGGTCGAGGGCGTCGGCTATGTCGGGATCGAGGGCGGCCTGCGCCCGGCCGTGCGCGTGCAGGTCAACCCCGCCGCCGTCGCCGGTCTCGGGCTGACGCTGGAGGATGTGCGGACCACCATCACCCAGGCCAACGTCAACGCGCCGAAGGGCAGCTTCGACGGGCCGCGCCAGTCCTGGTCGATCGGCGTCAACGACCAGATCGAGACCGCAGCCGCCTACCGCCCGATCATCGTCGCCTACAAGAACGGCGGCCCGGTGCGGCTGTCCGACATCGGCACCGTGGTCGATTCGGTGGAGAACACCCGGCTGGCCGCCTGGCATGACGGCAGGCCGGCGGTTCTGCTGAACGTGCTGCGCCAGCCCGGCGCCAACATCATCGAGACGGTGGACCGCATCCACGAGCTGCTGCCCTCGCTGGAGGCCACGCTGCCGCCGCAGATCAAGATGGCGGTGCTGACCGACCGGACGGAAACCATCCGCGCCTCGGTCGCCGACGTGCAGAAGACGCTGGTGCTGACCGCCGGGCTGGTGGTGATGGTGATCTTCCTGTTCCTGCGCAAGGCGTGGGCGACGGTGATCCCGGCGGCGGTGCTGCCGCTGTCGCTGATCGGCACCTTCGGCATCATGGCGCTGTGCGGCTTCAGCCTGGACAATCTGTCGCTGATGGCGCTGACCATCGCGGCGGGCTTCGTCGTCGACGACGCCATCGTGATGATCGAGAACATCGTCCGCTACATCGAGAAGGGCGAGAAGCCGCTGCAGGCGGCGCTGAAGGGCGCGCGCCAGATCGGCTTCACGATCGTGTCGCTGACCCTGTCGCTGATCGCCGTGTTCATCCCGCTGCTGTTCATGGGCGGCGTGGTCGGCCGGCTGTTCCGCGAATTCGCCATGACGCTCTCCATCGCGGTGCTGGTGTCGGCGGTGATCTCGCTGACGCTGACGCCGATGATGTGCGCCCGCCTGCTCAAGCCCGAGACGGAGAGCAAACCCAACGCCTTCTTCCGCTGGACCGAACGCGGCTTCGAGGCGCTGCTGAACGGCTACGCCGCCTCGCTGCGCGTCGTGCTGCGCCACCAATTGGCGACCCTGCTGTTCACCATCGCGACGCTTGCCGCCACGCTCTACCTCTACACCGTGGTGCCCAAGGGCTTCCTGCCGCAGCAGGACACCGGCGTCATCATCGGCGTCACCGACGCCGCGCCGTCCATCTCGGTCAAGGCGATGGCGGAGCGCCAGCGCGAGGTCGCCGACATCGTGCGCCGCGACCCCGACGTGGCGGGGGTGGCGAGCTTCGTCGGCACCGGCACGGTGAACGCCACCACCAACACCGGCAGCCTGACCATCGCGCTGAAGCCGCGCGACCAGCGCAGCGCCTCGGCCGAGGAGATCATCGCCCGGCTGCGCGCCGCCACCGCCGACCTGAAAGGCGTCTCGCTGTTCATGCAGGCGGTGCAGGACGTGCAGATCGACAGCCGCGTCAGCCGCACCCAGTATCAATACGTCCTGCAGGACGCCGACCCGAAGGAGCTGGAGAACTGGACCCCGCGCCTGCTGGAGGCGCTGCGCGCGAGGCCGGAGCTGACCGACGTGGCGACCGACCAGCAGCCGGACGGGCTGCAGGTCTACCTGGACATCGACCGCGACGCCGCGTCCCGCCTGAATGTGCTGCCGCAGGCCATCGACGACACGCTGTACGACGCCTTCGGCCAGCGGCAGGTGTCCACCATCTACACCCAGACCAACCAGTACCGCGTGATCCTGGAGGTGGAGCCGTCCTTCCAGATGGACCCGTCCTCCCTGTCCAAGATCTATGTGAAATCGGGCAACGGCGGCGTGGTGCCCTTGGGCGCGGTGGTGTCGATGGAGCGCAGGACCGCCCCCCTGGTCATCACCCACCAGGGGCAGTTCCCCTCCGTCACGCTGTCCTTCAACGTGGCGCCCGGCGTCTCGCTGGGGGCGGCGGTGGCGGCCATCCAGGAGGCGCGCGAAAGCATCGGCATGCCCGAAACCGCGACCGCCCGCTTCGCCGGCACCGCCGCGGAGTTCCGCACCTCGCTGGAAAACCAGCCCTGGCTGATCCTGGCGGCGGTGGTCGCGGTCTACATCGTGCTCGGCATCCTGTACGAGAGCACGATCCACCCCATCACCATCCTGTCGACCCTGCCGTCGGCGGGCATCGGCGCGCTTCTGGCGCTGATGGCGACCGGCCACGACCTGTCGCTGATCGCGCTGGTCGGCATCGTGCTGCTGATCGGCATCGTCAAGAAGAACGCCATCATGATGATCGACTTCGCGCTGGAGGCCGAACGCCACCAGGGCATGGCGCCGGAGCGCTCGATCTACGAGGCGTCGCTGCTGCGCTTCCGCCCGATCATGATGACGACGATGGCGGCCCTGCTCGGCGCCCTGCCGCTGGCGCTGGAGAACGGCACCGGATCGGAGCTGCGCAAGCCGATGGGCATCGCCATCGTCGGCGGGCTGGTGCTGAGCCAGGTGCTGACGCTCTACACCACGCCGGTGGTCTATCTCTACATGGACCGGATGGGCACCCGCCTGCGGCGCTGGCTGCGGCCGGGGGCGAAGGCGGCGGCCCTGCCGGGCAACGACCGGGCGCCCGGCCGCGCGGCGGCGGAGTAGACCGCCCATGGCATCCCCCGCAAACTCTCCGTCCAAGCTGTCGCTCTCCGCCCCCTTCATCGCACGGCCGGTCGGCACCTCGCTGCTGATGATCGGGCTGATGATCCTCGGCATGGTCGCCTACCGCTTCCTGCCGGTGGCGCCGCTGCCGCAGGTGGAGTTCCCGACCATCGTGGTCTCCGCCTCGCTTCCCGGCGCCAGCCCGGAGACGATGGCCGCCTCCGTCGCCACGCCGCTGGAACGGCGGCTGTCCCGCATCGCCGGCATCACCGAGATGACGTCGAACAGCAGGCTCGGCAGCACGTCGGTCATCGTGCAGTTCGACCTGGACCGCGACGTCGAGGCGGCGTCGCGCGACGTTCAGGCGGCGATCAACGCCGCCGGCGGCGACCTGCCGGCCGACCTGCCGAGCCCGCCGAAGATGCGGCGCATCAACCCGGCCGACGCGCCGGTGCTGACGCTCGCCATGACCTCCACCACCCTGGCGCCGTCGGAGCTGTACAATCTGGCCGACAGCGTGATCGGCCAGCGGCTGAGCCAGATCGAGGGGGTGGCCCAGGTCTCCATCAACGGGGCGGAGAAGACGGCGGTGCGCGTGCGGGTCAACGCCACCGCCGCCGCCAACATGGGCGTCAGCCTGGAGACGATCCGCAGCGCCATCTCGCGCGCCAACGCCAACGGCCCGAAGGGCAGCTTCGACGGCCCGCACGAGTTCTGGTCGATCGGCGCCAGCGACCAGCTGTTCGGCGCGGACGCCTACCGCCGGCTGATCGTGGCGCAGAAGGACGGCGCCACCATCCGCCTCGGCGATGTCGCCGAGGTGATCGAGGCGCCGGAGAACAGCCGCACCGCCGCCTGGCAGGACGGCCAGCGCGCGGTCCTCATCAACATCCAGAAGCAGCCGGGCTCCAACGTGGTGGAGACGGTGGACCGGGTGAACGCCGAACTGCCGACCCTGCGCAGCTGGATGCCGCCCGGTGTGGAGCTGTCGGTGCGCACCGACCGCACGCCGACCATCCGCGCCTCGATCGACGACGTGCAGAAGACGCTGGCGATCACCGTGGCGCTGGTGGTGATGGTGATGGCGCTGTTCCTGCGCCGCCTGTGGGCGACGGTCATCCCGGCGGCCTCGGTGCCGCTGTCGCTGGCCGGCACCTTCGGGGTGATGTGGATCGCCGGCTACAGCCTGGACAATTTCTCGCTGATGGCGCTGACCATCTCGGTCGGCTTCGTGGTGGACGACGCCATCGTCGTCATCGAGAACATCGTCCGCCACATCGAGAAGGGCGTCCGGCCGCTGGAGGCGGCGATCAAGGGATCCCGGCAGGTCGCCTTCACCGTGGTGTCGATCAGCCTGTCGCTGGTCGCCGTCTTCATCCCCATCCTGTTCATGGGCGGCCTCCAGGGCCGGCTGTTCCGCGAGTTCGCCGTGGTGCTGTCGGTCGCCATCGCCGTGTCGGCGGTGGTGTCGCTGACCCTGACCCCGATGATGTGCGCCCACCTGCTGCTGCCGGAGGCGGAGCGCAAACCGCCCGGACGGCTCGCCCGCGGGCTGAGCTGGATCGGCGACCGGCTGTTCGGCCTCTATGCCGACGGGCTGGACTGGGTGCTGGCCCACCGCCGCACCATGCTGGCGGCGACCTTCGCCATCATCGGCGTCAGCGTCTGGCTCTACGGGCAGGTGCCGAAGGGCCTGGTGCCGCAGCAGGACACCGGCCTGCTGATGGGCTTCAGCGACCCGCCGCCGGACATCTCCTTCCAGGCCATGGTCACGCGCCAGCGCGCGCTTCAGGAGGCGGTGGCCGGCGATCCGGCGGTGGCCAGCGTCGGCGGCACCATCGGCGGCGGCGGGCCGGGCGGCAGCTATTCCGGCCAGATCTACATCGCCCTGAAACCGAAGGCGGAGCGCGAGGATCTGGCGACCGTCACCCAGCGGCTGCGCATGCGCGCCGGCCGGGTGCCGGGGGTGCAGCTGTTCCTGTCGCCGGTGCAGGACATCCGCGTCGGCGGTTTCCAGGGCCGCAGCCAGTACCGCTACAGCCTGCAGGATCCCGACATCGGCGCGCTGAACGAATGGGCGCCCAAGCTGGTGGAGAAGATGCGCACCCTGCCGGAGCTGGTGGACGTCGCCAACGACCGGCAGAACGGCGGCATCCAGGCCAACGTGATCGTCGACCGCGACGCCGCCGCGCGGCTGGGCGTGTCCCTGAGCGAGCTGGCGGCGACGCTCTACGACGCCTTCGGCCAGCGGCAGGTCTCCACCATGTATCTGGCGCAGAACCAGCACAAGGTGGTGCTGGAGGTCGACCCGCGCGAGGCGCTCGGCCCCGACGACCTGAAGCGCATCCATGTGTCGGGCCGCGACGGCATGGTGCCGCTGTCGACGGTGGCGCGCGTCACCATCGGCAACCAGGCGGCCAGCATCCAGCACCAGAACGGCTTCCCGGTCGCCAACCTGACCTTCAACCTCGCCCCCGGCGTCTCGCTGTCCCAGGCGACCGAGGTGATCCAGCGCGCGGCGGAGGACATCGGCATGCCGGCCAGCATCCGCGCCGGCTTCCAGGGCGACGCGCGCGCCTTCCAGCAATCCTCGTCCAGCCAGCCGCTGCTGATCCTGGCGGCGCTCATCACCATCTACATCGTGCTGGGCATTCTGTACGAGAGCCTGATCCACCCGCTGACCATCCTGTCGACCCTGCCCTCGGCCGGGCTGGGGGCGCTGATCGCGCTGATCCTGACCGGCTACGACCTGTCGATCGTGGCGCTGATCGGCATCATCCTGCTGATCGGCATCGTCAAGAAGAACGCCATCATGATGATCGACTTCGCCCTGGAGGCGGAGCGCGAGCGCGGCCTGTCGCCGCTGGAGGCGATCCGCGAGGCCGGGCTGGTCCGCTTCCGCCCGATCATGATGACGACGGTCACGGCGCTTCTGGGCGCGGTGCCGCTGGCCTTCGACTACGGCACCGGCGGCGAGATCCGCCGCCCGCTGGGCGTCGCCATCATCGGCGGCCTGCTGGTCAGCCAGATGCTGACGCTCTACACCACGCCGGTGGTCTATCTGACGCTGGAACGGCTGGCCATGCGCCGCCGCCGCCGCGCCGCCATCGCCGCCCCCGCGGAATAGGAGGCGGCGATGGGCGCGGTGCTCCTCGGGGATAAGCGCCCTCTCCCGCCCCGGGAGAGGGAGAGGAGCCGCGCCGAAGGCGCGGGGAGGGTGAGGGGTGAGTCAAGACTCCCGAACCGCATGGTTCCTTGGATGACCCCCTGGCACCCCCTCGCGCTCTTCGGCATAGTTCTGGCCCACGGCATGAGCGGAACCCCGGTGATCGAGGCCAGCGGCACGGACGACGAGTTGATGGCCCGCGTGGCCGGCGGCGACGCCGCGGCCTTCGACCGGCTGGCCGTCCGCCACATGCGCCGCGCCGTGGCTCTGGCCCAGCGGATGACCGGCAACCCGTCCGACGCCGACGAGATCGCGCAGGAGGCCTTTCTGCGGGTCTGGCAGCATGCCGGGCGCTGGGACGGCGGGCGGGCCTCCTTCACCACCTGGCTCTACCGCATCGTGATGAACCTCGCCATCGACCGCGGCCGGCGTCCCGGCTGGTCGCCGCTGGAGGAGGCCGGCGATCCGCCCGACGAGTCGCCCGACGCGCTCGCCCGCATCGCCGAGCGCCAGACGGCGGAGCGCGTCAACCGGGCGCTGGCCGCCCTGCCCGACCGCCAGCGCGCCGCGGTGGTGCTGTTCCACCAGGAGGGGCTCAGCCTGCGGCAGGCGGCCGAGGTGCTGAACATGGGCGAAAGCGCCTTCGCCTCGCTGCTCGCCCGCGCCCGCTCGGCGCTGAAGGCCGCGCTCGCCGCCGGAGAGGATCCGTGAAGGAGGATGCCCCATGAGGGATGAAGCAATGACCGACGAGCGGTTCCTCCGTCACCTGGACGCGTATGGCGCCTCGCCGGAACGCTGGCCGTCCGAACTGCGCGCCGGGGCCGAGGCCGCGCTCGCCCGCTCCCCCGCCTTGCGGGCGGCGGTGGACGAGGCGATGTCCTTCGACCGGCTGCTGGCCGGCAGCCCCCCGGCGGTGGAGGATGCCCGCATCGACCGCCTGCTGTCCGCCGTCGGCGCCGGCGCCCGCGCCGTGCCGCAGGACGGGCTGATGCTGCTGTTGCTGGGACGGATGCCGCGGCGGACCGTGGCGGGCTTCTGCGCCGCGCTGCTGGCGCTCGGCTGGCTGACCGGCGGCTGGCTCGCCGGGACGCTGCCGGCCCCCATCCAGGCGCCGCGCGGCCAGGAACTGGCCCTGCTGCACGATGACGTCGTCACGCTGTTCGACGGAGACTCCCAATGAGCGGTTTCACCGCGCCCCGCCGGATTCTGCGGCGGCCGGGCCTGCGCGCTCTGGCGCTGGCCTCGCTGGCGCTGAACCTGTTCCTGGCGGCGATGCTGGTCGCGACCTTCCGCCATCCCGCCCCGCCGTCCCGCCAGCCGGCGTACCAGCCGATGCCCGACCGCTTCGTCGAGCGGATGGTCGCCGACCTGTCCGACGCCGACGCCCGGCGCCTGCGCGCCGCCTTCGAGCCGCTGCGCCCGCGCTACGACACGCTGACCCGGGAATACCACGAGGCCGGACAGCGGGTGCGTGCCCTGCTGCAGGCCGATCCCGTCGACTACGACTCCCTGCGCGCCGCGACCGAAGCGGCCCGCGCCAAGCGCCGCCAGATGGGCGAACTGACGGAGGAAACCGTCCTGTCGATCCTGCCCGACCTGTCTCCCGCGGGACGCCTGCGGCTGGTCGGCGGTCCGGGTTCCCCCGCCACGCCAGCTATGCCTAAAAAATAAGCAAACCCAGTCATCCACAGGCCGGACAGGCCGGCAGGAAGGATGTGGATGATTCTGTTCGGGGATTGCGCACACATCTATCCACAGATTCTGTGGAGAAGAAAACCGGCGGAAAATTTATCCACACAAATCCACAAGTTATCATCCCCAAGTTTTATCGGCCCTCTTCCCGACGATCCTTGTATCCACCGCCGATCCGGCATATCCAAATAACGAGGATCGGCAAGACTGGTGGAGGATCGTCATGATCGGAGATCCGTTTCATCCAAAGAAGGCGACGATCTCTTTGCGCGTTGATCGCCGAATCAAAGATGTCGCCAAGAATTACGCACGCCAGCGGCAAACGCCATTGGCCGAGGTCATGCGCGACCTCTTGGCCCGCTATGTCGCCGAATGCGCGCGGGAGAACGCCCTGGCCGCCCCGGACCTGTTGAAGGACCGGCCGGCGCAATATGTGGATCTCGCCAAGCTGGAAGGGCTGATGGGCCGGCGGGAATAGGCTCCGCACGCCTTGAGCGGACGGCTCCGGCCCCATACATCGACGGTGGAACCGCTGCCAGGGGAAGGAGCCCCGCCATGCCGACCACCGCCCAAGCTTCAGGTCAGTCATCCACAGGCGCCGACAGCCTGCTCGTCGCCTGCCCGCATTGCGACACCCTGAACCGCGTGCCTCCGGCCCGGCTCGGCGGCGGCAAATGCGGCCGCTGCGGCAATACCCTGTTCGAAGGCAAGCCGGTGGCGCTCGACGCCCGACGCTTCGCCGCCCATGCCGAACGCGGCGACCTGCCCGTGCTGATCGACTTCTGGGCCGAATGGTGCGGTCCCTGCCGCATGATGGCCCCGGTCTTCACCCAGGCGGCGGCACAGCTGGAACCGCGGGTCCGACTCGCCAAGATCGACACGGAAGCCTCGCCGGACCTTGCCGCCCGTTTCGGCATCCGCAGCATTCCGTCGCTGGTTCTGGTCCATCACGGCCGCGAGATCGCCCGCACGGCCGGCGCCATGCCGCTGCCGGCGCTGGTGGGATGGGTCAGGCAGACGCTGGGGCTATAGCCCCGCTCCCTTAAGCACGCCCGCCCCGCCCTGCCAATGATCGGGATCAAATGCGAGGCATGAGGGCAGGTATGGCTGAGGCGCGGGCTGGGCGTCTCTGTTCGGCGCGGTCTATCGTAGACTGTTCCCATGCTGACGCTTCGACATCTGGCGATCGACACCGTCCGGGAGAACGTCGCCTTCCTCAACCGGCGCTGCGCCCGGTACCATGTCGAGGATTTCCTCGGTCTGGGCCGGGTGGAGGTGCGGGCCGACGGCCGTTCCCTGCTGGCGGTGCTGAACATCGTCGACGACCCCGCCATCGTCGCCCCCGACGAGATCGGCCTGTCCGACCCCGCCTTCGCCCAATTGGGGCTGGCCGAGGGTTCCGCCGTCCATCTCGTCCCGCCGACCCCGCCTGAGAGTTTCGAGCTGGTGCGCGCCAAGGTCGGCGGCGCCGCCCTGAGCGACGCGCAGCTGGCGGCGATCATCCGCGACATCGCCGACCAGCGCTATTCGAAGATCGAGATCGCCGCCTTCCTGATCGCCTGCGCCAGCTTCATGACGACGGCGGAGGTGCTGGGGCTGACCCGCGCCATGATCGCCGCCGGCACCCGGCTGCAGTGGCGGGATTTGGGCACCATCGCCGACAAGCACTGCATCGGCGGCATTCCCGGCAACCGCACCTCGATGATCGTGGTGCCGATCGTCGCCGCCCACGGCCTGCCGATCCCCAAGACCTCGTCGCGCGCCATCACCTCCCCCGCCGGCACCGCCGACACCATGGAGGTGCTGGCGAATGTCGACGTGCCGATGGAGCGCATGCAGGCGCTGGTGCGCGAGGCCAAGGGCTGCCTGGTCTGGGGCGGCCATGTCCGGCTGTCGCCGGCCGACGACATCCTGATCTCGGTCGAGCGCCCGCTCGCCATCGACACGCGCGAGCAGCTGGTCGCCTCCATCCTGTCGAAGAAGGTGGCGGCCGGCTCCACCCATCTGCTGATCGACATCCCCGTCGGCCCCAGCGCCAAGATCCGCACGGCGGGCGAGGCGGTCCGCCTGCGCAAGCTGTTCGAGCATGTCGGCGACAGCCTCGGCCTGACGCTGGAGGTGGCGATCACCGACGGTTCGCAGCCGGTCGGGCGCGGCATCGGCCCGGTGCTGGAGGCGCGCGACGTGATGGCGGTGCTGCGCAACGATCCGGCATCCCCCGCCGACCTGAGGGAGCGCGCCCTGCTGCTGGCCGGCCGCATCCTGGAATTCGACCCCGCCGTCCGCGGCGGCAGCGGCAACCGCCGGGCGCGCGAGCTTCTGGAGTCGGGCGCGGCGCTCGCCGCCATGGAGCGCATCATCGCCATGCAGGGCCCGCCGCCCGCGGTGGCGACGCTGGGCTCCCTGGTCGCGGAGGTCGCCGCCCCCGCCGACGGGGTGGTGTCGTCGCTCGACTGCTACCGCCTGGCCCGCATCGCCCGGCTGGCCGGCGCGCCCACCGACAAGGGCGCCGGTATCGACCTGCTGCGCAAGGTCGGCGACCCGGTGCGCCGGGGCGAACCGCTCTACCGCATCCACGCCAGCACCAACGCCGACTTCACCTTCGCCCAGGCCCATGCTGCGGAAAGCAGCGGGGTGGTGCTGGGGGTGGGGTGAGCAGGAACCAATCTCCTTCTCCCCGGGGGGCTCTTTCTCCTCCGGGGGCGAGGGATGCAAACCGAAGGAGCCGAACCATGTCCCTGTCGCTGACCTTCCATGGCGCCGCCGGAACGGTGACCGGTTCCTGCTTCCGCCTCTCCACGCCCGAAGGCGACGTGCTGATCGATTGCGGCATGTTCCAGGGCACCAAGACGATCCGGGAACTGAACTACCGCCCCTTTCCCTTCAATCCGGCCTCGATCAAGGCCGTCCTGCTGACCCATGCCCACATCGACCATTCCGGCCTGCTGCCCAAGCTGACCCGTCTCGGCTTCCGCGGCCGCATCCACGCCACCGCCGGCACGGTGGACCTGCTGGAATACATGCTGCCCGACAGCGGCTACATCCAGGAGGGCGAGGTCGAGCGCCTGAACCGCCGCAACCGCCAGCGCGGCCGTCCGCCGGTCCAGGCGATCTACACCCAGGACGACGCCATCCGCAGCCTGCGCCGGCTCCGCCGAGTCGAGTACGACCGCTGGACCGAGATCCTGCCGGGCCTGCGCGCCCGCTTCTGGCAGGCCGGCCACATCCTGGGCTCGGCCTCCATCGAAGTCGAGGCCAGGAACGGCGCCTCCGGCCCCACCCGCATCCTGTTCTCCGGCGACCTCGGCCCCGGCGGCAAGAGCTTCCACGCCGATGCCGACGGGCCGGAGCGGCCGGACTGGATGGTGCTGGAGACCACCTATGGCGACCGCGACCGCACCGACCTGGACGAGGCGGGCCGGCAGGCGGTGCTGCGCGCCGAGGTGTCCACCGCCCTGGCGGCCGGCGGCGTCCTGCTGATCCCGGTCTTCGCGGTGGAGCGCACGCAGGAACTGCTCTACGACCTCGACTGCCTGTTCGACAGCGGCCAGCTGCCGGCGGTGGACGTCTTCCTCGACTCGCCGCTCGCCGACGCGGTGACCGGCGTCTTCCGCCGCCATCTCGACGATCTGGAGACCGACGGCGATCCCTTCACCCGCAGCAATTTCCACCATGTCCGCAGCGTGCAGGAGAGTCAGCGCCTGAACAGCGTCTCCGGCGGCGCCATCATCATGGCGGCCAGCGGCATGTGCGACGCCGGCCGCATCCGCCACCATCTCAAGAACCGGCTGTGGCGCCCGCAGGACACCGTGCTGCTGGTCGGCTACCAGGCCCCCGGCACGATGGGCCGCCTGCTGCAGGAGGGCGCCCCCCGCGTCCGCATCCATGGCGAGGAGATCGCCATCAAGGCGAAGATACGCTCCATCGACGTCTATTCCGGCCATGCCGACCGCTCCACGCTGCTGGACTGGGTGGAGGCGCGCAAGGGCGTCGGCCATGGCCTGTTCCTGGTCCATGGCGAGGAATCCGCCCGCGCCTCCATCCGGCAGGCGCTGATCGACAGGGGTTGGGCGCCGGATTCCATCGCGCAGCCGGCGCTGGACGACCGGCTCGATCTCGCCGCCCCGCGCCCGCTGGAGCCGGCCGAACGCCACCCGCGCCTCGCCCCCGCCGACCTCGGCGGACGGGACTGGCACAACCATTATGCCGAAGCGCTGTTGACCCTGCGTCGCACGCTGGATGCCGCGCCCGACGACGCGGCGCGGGAACGCATCCTGGCCGGCGTGATGGGCGCGCTCGACACCACCGGCAACGCAGGCAAGGGAGCGTAGCCATGACCGTCAGACGCCTTCTCATCGCCGTCGTCCTGCTGGCGATCCTCGGTGCCGGGGCCGCCTATGGCTGGCGGGCGATGCAGGGCAACCGCCTGCCCGCCGGATTCGCCTCCGGCAACGGCCGGATCGAGGCGAACGAGATCGACGTCGCCACCAAATACGCCGCCCGCGTCCAGACCATCCCGGTGCAGGAGGGCGATCTGGTGGAGGCCGGCGCCGTCATCGCCACGCTCGACACCCGCGACCTGGAGGCGCAGCTCCGTTCCGCCGAGGCCCAGCTGCGCCAGACCCGGCGCGCCCGCGAGGAAGCCGCCGCCCTGGTCGCCCAGCGCAGCAGCGAGGCCGACTACGCCGCCAAGGAGATGGAGCGGGCGCTGGTCCTGTTCGGCAAGGGCCATATCGCCGAACAGCGCGTCGATCAGGCCCGCAACGCCCGCCGCACCGCCGACGCCGCGCTGGAGGCCGCCAAGAGCCGCCTCGCCAGCGCCGACGAGGCCATCGACGCCGCGGCCGGCGACGTGGACCGGCTGACCACTCTGGTCGCCGACGGCGTGCTGAGGGCTCCGCGCAAGTCCCGCGTCCTCTACCGCTTGGCCGAACCCGGCGAGGTTCTCGGGGCCGGCGGCAAGGTGGCGACTCTGCTCGACCTGTCGAACGTCTACATGACCTTCTTCCTGCCGACCGACACCGCGGGAAACCTCGCGCTGGGCGCCGACGCCCGCATCCTGCTGGACGCGGTTCCCGACACCGCGATCCCCGCCGCCGTCACCTTCGTCGCGCCCCGCGCCCAGTTCACGCCCAAGCAGGTGGAAACCAAGTCCGAACGCGACCGCATGATGTTCCGCGTCAAGGCCCGCGTCCCGGAATCGCTGGTCACCCGCTACATCGACCGGGTGAAGACCGGCCTGACCGGCATGGCCTATGTGAAGCTGGACGACGCGGCGGTCTGGCCGGACTGGCTGGAATCGAGGCTGACGCGGGCAGAGACCTCGTCCTCATCCCTTATCCCCCCCTCTCCCCCGCCTCAATCCCCCTCTCCCCCCCGGGGAGAGGGTCGGGGTGAGGGGGGCGCGCCGCATGACTTCGCCGATAATCAGACACCCTCCGCTTCCCAATCCACCCCACGCAACCCCCTCACCCTAACCCTCTCCCCGGGGGGGAGAGGGGATCCCTCGCAAGGGTCGAGGTCATGACCCCCGCCTCCGCCGTCTCGCTGTCCGGCGTGCGGCACCGCTATGGCGGGACGGTGGCGCTGGAGCATGTGGCTCTCGACATTCCCACCGGCACCAGCGTCGCGATCATCGGCCCGGACGGCGTCGGCAAATCGACCCTGCTCGGCCTGATCTCCACCGCCAAGAAGATCCAAGAGGGCAGCGTCCGCGTGCTCGGCACCGACGTTTCCGACCGCCATGGCCGCGCCGCGCTCCAGCCGCGCATCGCCTACATGCCGCAGGGGCTCGGCCGCAACCTCTACGCCGAGCTGACCGTCGCCGAGAATCTCCAGTTCTTCGGCCGCCTGTTCGGCCTCGACGCCGCGGAGCGCCGGCGCCGCATCGCCGACCTGCTGGAATCCACCGGCCTCGCCCCTTTTCCCGACCGCCCAGCCGGCAAGCTGTCCGGCGGCATGAAGCAGAAGCTCGGCCTGTGCTGCGCCCTGCTGCACGACCCCGACCTGCTGATCCTCGACGAGCCGACGACCGGCGTCGATCCGCTCTCCCGCCGCCAGTTCTGGGAGCTGATCGACCGCATCCGCGCCGGCCGTCCCGGCATGACGGTGCTGGTCGCCACCTCCTACATGGACGAGGCCGAGCGCTTCGACCAGGTGGTGATGATGAACGCCGGCCGCCTGCTGGCCTACGATACCCCCGCCGCGGTGAAGGCGCAGACCGGCGCCGCCGATCTGGAGGGGGCGTTCGTCGCCCTGCTGCCGGAGAATGCCCGGCGCGGCTACGAACGCCTGACCGTTCCGCCCCGCCCGCCCGAGCCCGTCGGCGCGGAGCCGGCGATCGAGGCGATCGGCCTGACCCGCCGCTTCGGCGATTTCACCGCGGTGTCGGACGTCAGCTTCCGCATCGGCCGCGGCGAGATCTTCGGCTTCCTGGGGTCCAACGGCTGCGGCAAGACCACCACGATGAAGATGCTGACCGGCCTCCTGCCCGCCAGCGCCGGCGAGGCGAGGCTGTTCGGCAAGCCGGTGGACGCCGGCGATCTGGAAAGCCGCCGCCGCGTCGGCTACATGGCGCAGGCCTTCTCGCTCTATGGCGAGCTGACGGTGCGCCAGAACCTGGACCTGCACGCCCGCCTGTTCGACCTCGCCGACGCCGACAGCCGGCTGGCGGCGCTGGTCAAGCGCTTCGGCCTGTCGCCCTACATCGACGCGGTGGCCGACAGGCTTCCGCTCGGCGTGCGGCAGCGGCTGTCCCTGGCCGTCGCCATCCTGCACGGGCCGGAACTGCTGATCCTCGACGAGCCGACCTCCGGCGTCGATCCGGTGGCGCGCGACCAGTTCTGGCGCGACCTGATCGCGCTTTCGCGCGACCAGGGGGTGACGATCTTCGTTTCCACCCATTTCATGAACGAGGCGGCGCGCTGCGACCGGGTGGCCTTCATGAACGCCGGCCGCGTCATCGCCTCCGGCCCCCCCGACGAGCTGCGCCGCCAACAGCAGGCCGACAGCCTGGACGACGCCTTCATCGGTTTCATGCGCCAGGCGGAGGGGGAGCAAACCGAGGAGAATCGCCCTCTCCCGCCCCGGGAGAGGGAGGGGCCCCACGAAGTGGGGAGTGTGAGGGGTGTTCCAAGCATCCCGAACCCCATGGACCAGATCCCCATGGACCAGATCCCCATGGCCCAGCCCCCCATGGCTTCCGGCCTCTCCCCTCACCCTTCCCATGCTCCGCATGGGCCCCTTTCCTCTCCCGGGGCGGGAGAGGGAGGCTCCTCCTTCTCCCGCCGCCGCCTGCTGGCCTACGCATGGCGCGAGACGCTGGAGCTGCGCCGCGATCCCGTCCGCCTGACCGTCGCCCTGCTCGGCACCGTGCTGCTGATGCTGGTCTTCGGCTTCGGCATCACCATGGACGTGGAGAATCTGAGCTTCGCCGTGCTCGACCACGACCGCACGCCGGAAAGCCGCGCCTATATCGAGCAGTTCGACGGCTCGCGCAGCTTCCGCGCCACCCCGCCGGCCGTGGATGCCCGCGACCTCGCGCTGCGCCTGCAGCGGGGCGAGGCGTCGCTGACCATCGAGATCCCCGAGGGCTTCGGCCGCGACCTGCGCCGCGGCCGGGTGCCGGAGGTGGCGGTGCGCATCGACGGCGCCATGCCTTTCCGGGCGGAGACCATCCAGGGCTACGTCTCCGGCCTGCACCAGCGCTTCATCCAGGACGCCGCCCTCGCCGCCGGCGTCTCCCTGCCCACCGCGGCGGCCACCGTGGAGATGCGCTACCGCTACAACCAGGCCTTCCGCAGCCTCGACGCCATGGTCCCGGCCGTCATCGGCCTGCTGCTGGTCTTCATCCCCGCCATCCTCGCCGCGCTCGGCGTGGTGCGGGAGAAGGAGCTGGGCTCCATCACCAACCTCTACGTCACCCCGGTGACGCGGCTGGAATTCCTGCTGGGCAAGCAGTTGCCCTACATCGCGCTCGCCACCTTCAACCTGCTGCTGATGGTGGTGATGGCCGTCCTGCTGTTCGGCGTGTCGGTGAAGGGCAGTCTCGTGGGGCTGTTGCTGGGCGGGCTGATCTATGTGGTGGCGACCACGGCGCTGGGGCTGCTGATCTCCGTCTTCACCTCGACCCAGACGGCGGCGGTGTTCGGCACCGCCATCGTCACCATGCTGCCGGCCACCCAGTTCTCCGGGATGCTTCAGCCGGTCTCGACCCTGGAAGGCGGGGCGTGGCTGTTCGGCACGCTGTTCCCGACCACCCATTTCCTGAAGCTGTCGGTCGGCGCCTTCACCAAGGGCCTGGGCCTGACGGAACTCCTCCCCTTCATCCTGGCGACCGCCGCCTTCGTCCCCGTCTTCCTGGCGCTGGGCGTCGCCTTCCTGCCGAAGCAGGAGCGCTGAACCATGATGCGCTTCCTCCGCAACAGCCTGACATTGGCGCGCAAGGAATGGATCAGCCTGCTGCGCGACGTCTTCATGCTGGCCTTCGTCGTCTATTCCTTCACCTTCTCGGTCTATTCCCAGGCGACCGGCATCTCGCACGATCTGCACAACGCCGCCATCGCCATCGTCGACGAGGACAATTCCACCCTGTCGCAGCGGCTGATCTCCAGCTTCCGCGCGCCGGAGTTCCAGAGGCCGGCCATGATCGGCCATGCCGAGGTCGATCCGGCGATGGATGCCGCGCGCTACACCTTCGTCCTCGACATCCCGCCGAACTTCCAGGCCGACGTGCTGGCCGGCCGCAGCCCGACGATCCAGCTGCTGATCGACGCCACCGCGATGATGCAGGCCGGCATCGGCGCCGGCACCATCCAGGGCATAATCGAGGACGAGGTCGGCCGCTTCGTCCGCCGCGAGGCCGACGGCAGCGCCGCTCCGGTCGATCTCCAGCTCCGCATCGCCTACAACGAGGGGCTGGATACGAAATGGTTCACCGGCACCATGTCGGTGGTCAGCAACATCACCATGCTGGCGGTGCTGCTGGCCGGCGCCGCCCTGATCCGCGAGCGCGAGCACGGCACGCTGGAGCATCTGCTGGTGATGCCGGTCCGCCCGGCCGAGATCATGACCGCCAAGGTGCTGGCCAACGGCTCGGTGATCCTGCTGCTGACGCTGGTGTCGCTCTACGTGGTGCTGCGCGGCATGCTGTCGGTGCCGCTGGCCGGATCGGTCCCGCTGTTCCTGGTCGGGACGGCGCTCTACCTGTTCTTCGCGACGGCGCTCGGCATCTTCCTCGGCACCGTGGCGCGGTCGATGCCGCAGCTGGGGCTGCTGTTCATCCTGATCGTGCTGCCGATGAACATGCTCTCCGGCGGCTTCACCCCGCTGGAAAGCGAGCCGGAATGGCTGCAGATGGCGATGCAGCTGTCACCCTCGACCCATTTCGTCGCCTTCGCCCAGGCCATCCTGTTCCGCGGAGCGGGCTTCGACGTGGTATGGCCGCGCTTCGCGGCGACCGCCGGCATCGGCGCGCTGTTCTTCGCCTGGAGCCTGGCGCGATTCAGGCGGCATCTGGCGAGCTTCCGGTGAGGGCGGCGCCCTGCCCCCCTCCCCGACCCTCCCCCGCCCAGCTCTCGCACAAAGCTTCGCTTTGTGCTGACGCGACAGGCGGACCGTGGGTCCGCTGAGAGCGGGGGGAGGTTAGGTGGGGGCACCGTCAACCGACGATTCCCCCACCCCCTGAACCTCAGTGCGATCCGCCGCCCTCGAAGGACGGCGCGCTCAGCCCCGAGGCCACCAGCTGCTCGATCAGCGCGGTCTTCAGCCGCTCCAGACCTTCCTGGCTGTAGGACTCGGCGCGGGCCACCAGAACGTCCTGAGTGTTGGACGCGCGCAGCAGCCACCAGCCGTCGTCGGTCGTCACGCGGACGCCGTCGATGTCGTTGACCTTGGCGCCCGACGCCTTGACCCGGCCCTTGACCTCCTCGACCACAGCGAACTTGCGTTCCTCGTCGATCTGGAAGCGGGTCTCCGGGGTGTTGAGCATGTCCGGCAGGGCGTCGCGCAGCGCGGCCAGCGTGGTGTTCAGCTTGCTGACCAGCCCGACGAGGCGGACGCCGCAATACAGCGCGTCGTCGAAGCCGTACCACTTGTCGGCGAAGAAGATGTGGCCCGACATCTCGCCGGCCAGCGGCGAACCGGTCTCCGCCATCTTGGCCTTGAGCAGCGAGTGGCCGGTCTTCCACATCAGCGGGTTGCCGCCATGCTTGGCGATCTCGTCGAACAGGGCCTGGCTGGCCTTGACGTCGGCGATGATGGTGGCGCCCGGATGGCTCTTCAGCACGTCGGCGGCATAGAGCGCGACCAGCTGGTCGCCCCACACCACGCGGCCCTTGTGGTCGATGGCGCCGATGCGGTCGCCGTCGCCGTCGAAGCCGATGCCGAGGTCGCAGCCATGCTCCGCCACCGCCTTCTTCAGGTCGACCAGATTGGCCTCGACCGTCGGATCGGGATGGTGGTTGGGGAAGTTGCCGTCGATCTCGTCGAACAGCAGGATATGCTCGCCCGGCAGCTTGGCGGTCAGGCGGCGCAGGATTTCGCCCGCCGCGCCGTTGCCGGCGTCCCAGGCGACCTTCAGGTCGCGCGTGCCGTCATAGTCCTTCAGCAGACGGGCGACATACTCGTCCTGGACGTCGATCTTCTCCGACGAGCCCTGGCCCTGCACCCAGTCGGCCTTGGCCGCCATGGTGCCGAGATCGAGGATCTGCTGGCCATAGACCGGGCCCTTGCCCAACATCATCTTGATGCCGTTGTAGTCCGGCGGGTTGTGCGAGCCGGTGATCATGATGCCGGCCGCCGCATCGCGGTCGCGGGTGGCGAAATACAGCATCGGCGTGGGGCCGAGCCCGATGCGCAGGACGTGCAGGCCGGTGGAAACCAGCCCCTCGACCAGCGCCTCCTCCAGTTCCGGCGAGGACAGACGGCCGTCATAGCCGACGCAGACCGTCTTGCCGCCCTGGCGCACCACCACGGTGCCGAAGGAGCGGCCGACCGCGCGGGCGTCGGCGGGAGTCAGCGTCTTGCCGACGATGCCGCGGATGTCGTACTCGCGCAGCACCGTGGGGTGGAAGGTATGGGCTTCGCTCATGATCTCGTTAGTCCTCTGTTGGACGTCGTCTTAGGACCTTAACCGCGGTCCATCCCGCCGGCCGGCGACGGCCGGCCGATGGAGGTATAGGTGAAGCCGGCCTTTGCCATGTCCTCTGGGTTGTAGATGTTGCGCAGGTCGATCATAACCGGCCGCTTCAGCATCGACTTGACCCGACGCAGGTCGAGCGCGCGGAATTCGTTCCACTCCGTGAGAATAGCGACGCAATCGGCCCCTTCCAAGGTGCCGTAGGCGTCCTTGGCCCACTCCACGCCGGGCAGCAGCTTTTCGGCCTCGTGCATCGCGGCGGGATCGAAGGCGCGCACATGGGCGCCCGCCGCCTGCAGCGCCGGGACGATGTCCAGCGACGGGCTGTCGCGCATGTCGTCGGTGTTCGGCTTGAAGGCGACGCCCAGCACCGCGACGGTCTTGCCGTCCACCGACCCGCCGCAGGCGGCGATGATGCGCTCGGCCATCTGCTTCTTGCGCTTGTCGTTGATGTCCACCACCGTCTCGATGATGCGCAGCGGGCTGCCGACCTGCTGGGCGGTGCGGACCAGCGCCAGCGTGTCCTTCGGGAAGCAGGAGCCGCCATAGCCCGGACCGGGGTGCAGGAACTTCCTGCCGATGCGTCCGTCCAGCCCGATGCCGCGCGCCACGTCGTGGACGTTGGCGCCGACCTTCTCGCAGAGGTCGGCGATCTCGTTGATGAAGGTGATCTTGGCGGCCAGGAAGGTGTTGGCGGCGTATTTGGTCAGCTCCGCCGTCTCCAGCGAGGTCACCACGATCGGCGTCTCGATCAGGTAGAGCGGGCGGTAGAGCCGGCGCATCACGTCGCCCGCGCGGTCGGAGGTGGCGCCGATGACGACGCGGTCGGGCCGCATGAAGTCGCCGATGGCGGAGCCTTCGCGCAGGAACTCGGGGTTGGAGGCGACGTCGAACTCGGCGTCGGGGCGGGCGCGGCGGATGATCGCCTCGACCTCGCGGCCGGTGCCGACCGGGACCGTCGATTTCGTCACCACCACCGTGTAGTGGTCGAGATGCCGGGCGATCTCCTCGGCGGCGCCATAGACATAGGACAGGTCGGCGTGGCCGTCGCCGCGGCGCGACGGGGTGCCCACCGCGATGAACACGGCATCGACGCCCTGCATCGCCTCCTTCAGATCCATGGTGAAGGACAGGCGGCCGGCGGCGACGTTGCGGGCGACGAGGTCGTCCAGCCCGGGCTCGTAGATCGGAATCTCCCCGCGCTTCAGCCGCTCGATCTTGCCGGCGTCCTTGTCGACGCAGGCGACATGCACGCCGAACTCGGAAAAGCAGGCGCCGGAGACCAGGCCGACATAGCCCGTACCGATCATCGCTATGCGCATCGCGTCCCCCCTCAAGTCCTTGAAAAATCAGAAAACCCGTCAATCATTGGATTACCCCGGCGGGGGCGTTCCTCACGTCCGGCCTTGTTCGCGCGGCCGGTTCTTTTTGAATGCGTCGGTCCAAACGCACGTGCCCGCCGCCGTCCGGATCAGGGGACGGGGCGGGCGCGGCATCAGGGATGCTGCCCGTCGGTCAGCAATATTTGCGCAGCATCTCGCGCACCTTGTCGGCCATGTCCGGCCGGTTCAGCGCGTGGGCAAGCGTCGCCTCGATGAAGCCGACCTTGTCGCCGCAGTCGTAGCGGGTGCCTTCGAAGCGCAGGCCGTGGAAAGGCTGGTTGCCGATCAGCTTGGCCATGGCGTCGGTCAGCTGGATCTCGTTGCCGGCGCCGCGCTGCTGCTTTTCCAGATGGTCGAAGATTTCCGGCTGCAGGATGTAGCGGCCGATGATCGACAGGGTCGAGGGCGCTTCGGCCGGCTTCGGCTTCTCCACCAGACCGCGGACGGTGGCCAGACGGCCGTCGTCCTTCTCGACGTCCAGGATGCCGTAGCTGCTGGTGCGTTCGCGCGGCACGTCGACGACGGCGACGATGTTGCCGCCGACCTCCTCATACGCCTCGACCATCTGCTTCAGGCAGGGGGTCTTGCCCTGGACGAAGTCGTCGGGCAGCACGATGGCGAAGGGGTCGTTGCCGATCAGGGCGCGGGCGCACCAGACGGCGTGGCCGAGGCCCAGCGGAACCTGCTGGCGGGTGTAGAAGCAGCGGCCGGGGGCGATCTCGCTGTGGCGGACCTCCTCCAGCGCGTCCATCTTGCCGCGCTCCTCAAGCGTGCGGTTCAGTTCGGTGTCGGCGTCGAAATGGTCTTCGATGGCGCGCTTGGAACGGCCGGTGACGAAAACGAAATCCTCGATGCCGGCGGCGCGCGCCTCTTCGACGGCGTGCTGCAGCAGGGGGCGGTCGACCAGGGGCAGCATCTCTTTCGGGATTGCCTTGGTGGCCGGCAGGAAGCGCGTGCCGAGACCGGCGACCGGGAACACCACCTTGCGCACGGGTTTCCGCATTGGACGTCTCTTGTGGTTGAGGCGAAGTCAAATCCATGGTTCCACGGCATTGCCCGACCGCAAGCGGAGCCGGCGGAAGCACTACCGTGGTTACGGGCTTTCTGCCACGCCTTCCCCGACTGCGCAACAAACCTTCCGAGACCGGGCAAAAGGCTAGTCCTGGCGGCCGAAATCAAATGAAAACCGGCCGAATGTCCTCGTTCAGTCCGGTCTTTATCCGCAAGGTCCGACGCCGCCCCGGACCTTTCTCATAGGCAGTATCGATTGTAAAAGGTTGGAAAATCAAAGGCGCGACACCGTGCCGCTGCCGGCAGCGGTCCATCCCGCCGCCATCGCTGAGCCCGCCCGCAATCCGTGGGTCATGCGGTTCACGGCCCTTGCGCGGGAGGCATGGCGGCGGCCATGTTGCGCGCCATGACCCCCGACTCGCTGCGCGCCCGCGTGCTCCACCAGGACGAGCTCTGCTTCGTCATCGACAAGCCGGCCGGCCTGGCCGTCCACAAGGCCGGACGCATCACCGACCATCTGGAGCTTTACCTGCCTTTCCTCGGCGGACCGGACGGGGAGCCGCCGAAGCTGGCCCACCGGCTGGACCGCGACACGGCCGGCTGCCTGATCCTGGGCCGCACCCCCTGGGCGCTGAAGCGTCTCGGCCAGATGTTCGCCGCCGGCCATGTGGAGAAGACCTATTGGGCGGTCGCCGACGGCATCCCGAAGGCCGAATCCGGGGTGATCGACCTGCCGCTGCTGAAGCGTATCGAACCCAAATCCGCCGCGGGGGCCGGCCGCTCCTCCTGGACCATCCTGCCCGATCCGGCCGGGCAGCCGGCGGTCACCGAATACCGCGTCCTGGGCACCAGCGCCGATGGCCGTTCCTGGCTGGAGCTTCGCCCGCGCACCGGCCGCACCCACCAGATCCGCGTCCATTGCGCCGCCATCGGCTGTCCGCTGGTGGGGGAGCCCTTCTACGGCCCCGAACGCCTGCCCCCCGGCACCCTGCACCTGCTGGCCCGCTCCGTCGCATTCCGCATGGCCTTCGAATATGCGGCGGTCGATGCCGCCGCCCCAGCGCCGGCGCATATGAGGGACGCTCTGTCGGCCTGCGGCTGGCCGGGCGGATAAGGGAGTTTCCACGCAAAAGGAGGGCTGCCGCCCTGTTCGACGCATTCCACTGTTAGAGGTCGAGAACCCCACAACCGACGGAGCGATCAGGATGGGACAGGCGGTCACCGACAACCAAGCCATGAACCGGTTCGAACTGGCGGTCGGCAACCAGACGGTCTACGCCGATTACCGCCGCAACGGAGGGACGCTGGTGATTTCCTATGTCGAGGCCCCGCCCTCGCTGCGCGGCACCGGCGCCGCCGGCCGCCTGATGGAAGGCGTTATGGAGGCCGCCCGCGCCGAAGGGCTGAAGATCGTGCCCCTGTGCAGCTACGCCGCCATGTGGATGCGCCGCAACCGGCAGGACGACCTGCTGGCGTGAGGCCCTCCGCCTCCCATTGAGAAAATCAATGGAAGCCCCGAAAACTATCAATTTCCCATGAAGGCCATCCCTCGTTAGCGTCCGCCCAATGGGTTGCCGCAGTGCGGCAAAACCCGCACCAGCGATCTTGACGAGGGATGATCCATTATGGACGCGCTGCTGTCCGCACCGATTCTGTTCTTCGGCCTCGGAGCCGCGATCGCGCTGACCGGGGCGCGCATTCCATTCCCGGAAGGATTCGGCAAGGCGCTCGCCGCCTATCTGCTGGTCGCCATCGGCCTGAAGGGCGGCGTCGCGCTGGCCGGCGCCGATGTCGGCTCCGTGCTGCCGCTGCTGCTGACGGCGGGGCTGCTCAGCCTGCTGATGCCGATCCTGGGCTTCGCCCTGCTGCGCTCGGCGGTCGGGCTGGATCAGGTCAATTCGGCCGCCGTCGCCGCCCATTACGGATCGGTCAGCCTCGTCACCTTCGTCACCGCCACCAAGCTGCTGGAAAGCCAGGGCGTCACCTTCGGCGGCCACATGGTCGCGGCGCTGGCGATCATGGAAGCCCCGGCCATCGTCAGCGGCCTGCTGCTGGCCGGCGCCACCGGGATGGTGTCCGGGGCCGCGGCGGGCGGAAACGGCGGCACAATGCCGGTCCCGCTCGGCGACGCGGGCCGCGGCGGGCCGGACCAGGGCGGTTCGATCAAGGACGCGATCCGCGAGGCGGCCTTCAACGGCTCGGTCCTGCTGCTGGCCGGGTCGCTGCTGGTCGGCCTCGTCATCGGCAAGCCCGGCCTGCAGAGCCTGCACGGCCTGTTCATCGCCCCCTGGGACGGCGTGCTGTGCCTGTTCCTGCTGGAAATGGGCTATCTCGCCACCTCCCGCCTGCGGGAAGCGGCCTCGCTCAGCCCGCGGCTGGTCGCCTTCGGCATCGCCATGCCGCTGATCGGCGCCGGCATCGGCCTTGCCGCCGCCTCGGCCCTGGGGCTCGGCCTCGGCGACGCCGCCCTGCTGGTGACGCTGTGCGCCAGCGCCTCCTACATCGCGGTGCCGGCGGCGCTGCGCCATGCCCTGCCGACGGCGGAGCCGGGCCTGTCGCTTCCGCTGTCGCTGGGCATCACATTTCCTTTCAACATCCTCGTCGGTATTCCACTCTACCTCGCAGTGAGCCGGGCGGTGCTGACCTGACCGGCCGAGCCGGAACCACCGCCATGCCCGCCCCGCTGCCGCCCTTCGACCTCGACCTGCTGCGCACCTTCGTGACCATCGTGGACAGCGGCGGCTTCACCCGGGCGGCGGAGCGGCTGGGCCGCACCCAGTCCACCATCAGCCTGCAGATCAAGCGGCTGGAGGACGGGCTGGGCAAGCGCCTGTTCCTGCGCGAGGGCCGCGGCCTGGACCTGACCCCCGACGGCGAGGTACTGCTGACCTACGCCCGCCGCCTGCTGGGCATGGCGGGCGAGGCCTGCGCCCTGCTGATGGAGCCGGAGGTGGGCGGCGTGGTGCGCCTCGGCACGCCGGAGGATTTCGCCACCACCCATCTGCCCGACGTGCTGTGGCGCTTCTCCCGCGCCCATCCCCAGGTGGCGCTGGAGGTTCAGTGCGACTTCACCGTCAACCTGCTCGACCGCTTCGCCCGCGGCGAATACGATTTGGTGCTGTGCAAGCGGGAGCCGCAGGGTCCGGCCGGCGGCGTGAAGGTCTGGCGCGAGCCGCTGTTCTGGGTGGCCTCCGACCGCCTGATCCTCGACGCGGGCGCCCCGGTCCCGCTGGTCCTCGCCCCGCCGCCGGACATCCACCGCAAGCGCGCCATCGACGCGCTCGACGCCCGCGGCCGTCCCTGGCGCATGGCCTACACCAGCCCCAGCCTCGCCGGCATCAAGGCGGCGGTGACCGCCGGGCTGGGGGTGACCATCCTGCCCAAGGACATGCTGGCCCCCGGCTTCCGCATCGTGAACGCCGAACACGGCCTGCCCGCCCTGCCCGACATCGAAATCGCCCTCTACCGTCAGCCCGGCCCCCAGCCCAAGGCGGCGGACCTGCTGGCCGAACACATCATCCGCTCGCTGGAGAAGACGGCGGGGTGACAGACGATTGGAAAGGCTTGGTTCCGAAGGTGTATCGATTCAGGATTCACACGCGGAACGAGGGGGCCCAAGCAATATTGTCTAGCCCAACTCGAAGCTCGTGATCCCGAACACCCGCGCCGGATCGGTCACCGGCGCCGGCCCCAGATACATCCGCGCCGTCTCGAACTGCGGCGACAGACCCAACTCCTCCGCCATCCGCAATCCGGCCCCGTTCGGTTCCGGCACGTCGAGGAACACCGGCCCCTCGCCGGCCGCCCGGCCCAGCGCCACCACCAGATCCCGCGCCACCCCGGCATCGGCGGCATAGAGCGGGCCGATCTTGCAGCCGCTGTGGCAAGGCCGGATCACCCCGAAACCCGTCACCTCGCCATCCCTCACCGCCGCCAGCGCCGTGGCGCCGGGAAGGGCGATCCAGTTGGCGAGAAAGCCGGGGCGCGGCGCCGGGAACAGTTCCGCATCCAGCGCCGTCAGCCGGTCGAAGGGCACCGTGTTCGCGTCCACCAGCGTGGTCCGCGCCTCTCCGCCGTCCGGGATGCCGCCACCGAAGCGGATGTTGCGATGGGACAGCGCGAAGCCGGATTTGCGGTAGTTCTCCTGCTGGGCGACCACGCCGTCGAGGCCGACGGTGCAGCCTTCGAGATAGCGCAGCCCCGCCTGCCACAGCCGCCAGCCATGGCCCCGCCCGCGCGCCTCCGGCCGCACGATGTAGAAGCCGAGGAAGCCGAAGCTCCCCGGATACCGCACGACGGACAGCGAGGCCACCGGCCGGCCGTCGAGCAGTCCGACCAGAAAGCCCGCCGGATCGACGGCATGGAAGGCGCCGGCATCGTGCAGGCCGGGGTTCCAGCCCTCCGCCCGCGCCCAGTCGACGGCCAGATCGAGTTCGGCCCGGCTCATCACGCGGATCCGGTAACCGTCCGTCCCCTGCTCTTCGTTCCCCTGCATCTCCGCGACTCCTCCAAACAGGCGCCCACCGCGAGACACAGCGTAACCGTCAGCTTGCGGCACGGAAAGGATCCCCTCTTCCCCGGAGCGCGAGAGGTAGTCGCGCGCAATTTTCACCCACCCTTTTCCCACAGCCCGGCATCCATGATAGGAATATCATCCCGAAAATCGCCGGGAAGGGACCGCCATGCACCACCCTGCCGCCGCTCCGCCGCCGGATGAAACGATGGAACACCCCCCGAAATCCTGTTTCACCGCGTTTCAAACGTTCAGTCCGGCACCGCTCCCGTGCCGCTCCGCCATCGGTTGAAACAGTGGAACGCCACCCGTCATCCTGTTTCACGGCGTTCCAAATGTCCCATCCGGCGCCTCTGCGCCGCAGGCCGCGCGCCGTTGCTTTCGCGGCGGGAGTGCGGTTAAGTCCCCGCCGGTTTCCGCTGATCCTCTCCGAGTCCATGCCCGCCAACTCCCCGGACCTCACGACGCCCCGCCCCGACCCGACCTCGGCGCCCGCCGCTGGCGGGGTCGATGCCGTGCCGCGGGTGCTGGCCGGGGCCGCCGCCCTGCTGCTGGGGCCTGTCGCCGCGGTCGCGCCGCGCGGGCTGCCGGTGTGGGCGATCCTGGTGCTCGTGCTGTCGCTGGCGGGACTGGCGCGGCAGGGCGCGTTCGGGCGCATCCTGCGGCTGACTCCTGCGGTCGCGGCGGTCGCCGCCTTCCTGGCGCTGGCGCTGGCCTCCTCGCTGTGGAGCCCGTCCGACCGCGCGGCGGCGACGGTGGGGGAGATCGGCTACATCGCGCTGGGGGCGCTGGCCGGCGGCGCCTGGATCGCCGGGCTGCCGGGACCGGAGGTGCGGCGGCTGGCCGGGCTGTTCCTGGCCGGCGGGCTGGCCGGCGGGCTGCTGTTCGCGGCGGAGGCGGCGCTGGACTTCCCGCTGAACCGCTGGTGGAACGGAGTCCCCGACGACCAGCTGCCCAACCTGCTGAACGGCAATGTGCCGAAGCGGACGGCGGCGCTGCTCTGCCTGCTGGTCTGGCCGGCCGCCCTGGCGGTGGACCGCTACGGACGCCGGGCGCTGGCGCTGCTGCTGCCGGCGGGCTATGCGCTGGCCTGCCTGCCGCTGACCAGCCGGTCGGCCATGCTGGGCATCGCCGCCGGGCTGGCGACGCTAGCCGCCGCCCGCGCCTCCGCCCGCTGGACCCGCCGGCTGTTCGCCGCCGCGGTGACGGCAGCCTTCCTGCTGGTGCTGCCGGCCGCCCTGCTGTTCTCCGGCCCGCTCGATCTCGACAATTCCGGCCTGCTGTTCCGCTCCGCCCAGCACCGGGTGGAGATCTGGGGCCATGCGGCGGAACGGGCGTTGCGCACCCCTGTCTTCGGCCAGGGCATCGACGCCTCACGCTCCCTGCCGCCGGAAGGGGCGGTGTCGGAATTCTCGCCGATCGGCGACAGCCTGCTGCCGCTGCATCCGCACAACGCCTTCCTTCAGGTCTGGCTGGAAACCGGGGCGGTGGGGGCGGCGCTGGTGCTGGCCGTGCTGCTGATGCTGCTGGCCGCCACCGCGCGGCTCGACCGCCGCGCCCAGCCCTTCGCATTGGCGCTGTTCGCCTCGGCGCTGGCGATGGGCAGCACCGCCTACGGCATCTGGCAGCCCTGGTGGATGTCAGGCTTCCTTGCCGCCGCGCTGATGCTGCGGCTGGCCGCCCGTATCGGGGAACAGACACGATGAGCAAGCGTCCGCTCCGCATCCTGGTCATCAAGCTGGGCGCCTTCGGCGACTTCTTCCTGGCCCAGACCGCCTTCGCCGCCATCCGCCGCCATCATGCCGGCGACCGGGTGACGCTGCTGACCCTGCCCTCGCTCGCCCCGCTGGCCCGCATGAGCGGCCTGTTCGACGAGGTGCTGGAGGATCCGCGCGACCGCTCGCTGTCGGCCTATCTGGCGATCCGCAGGACGCTGCGCGCCCACCGCTTCGACCGGGTCTACGACCTCCAGGCGCAGACGCGCACCGACCTGTACCACCGGCTGCTGTTCCCCGGCCCCTGGCCGGAATGGTCGGGCACCGCCCGCGGCGCCAGCCATCCCGACCGTTACGAGGGACGGCGCAAGGTGCCGGTGCGCGAGCGCTATGTCCGCCAGCTCGCCCCCTTCGGCATCGTGCCGGACGAGGCGCCGGACCTGTCCTGGCTCGACGCCGACATCTCGAAGTTCGGCCTGCCGGAGCGCTTCGCCCTGCTGGTCCCCGGCTCCTCCCCCGGACGGCCGGACAAGCGCTGGCCGGTGCGCCGCTATGCCGAGGTGGCGGCGGCACTGGCGGAGCGCGGCATCGTGCCGGCGGTGATCGGCACGGGCATCGAGCGCGACCTCGCCCGCGCGATTGCGGACACCTGCCCGCAGGCGGTCGACCTGACCGACCGCACCAGCGTGCCGGAACTGGGCGGGCTGGCCCGCCGGGCCTGGGGGGCGGTCGGCAACGACACCGGCCCCACCCATCTGATCGCCGCGGTCGGCTGTCCCACCGTGGTCGTCTTCTCCGACGCCTCCAACCCGATCCACAGCACCGGCCCGCGCGTGCTGATCCACCACCGTCCCGACTTCGCCGACATCGACAGCGCCGGCGTAATCGAGGCGCTGGACCGCGCCCGCGGAGAGGCGGGGGCCTAACGGCAGAAGGGAAACGGCTCGACCTTGGGCATGTAGATCGGGATCCATTCGCAATGGGTCACCGGGTTGGGCAGGCGGCGGGTCTCGATGACCGGCCAGGCATGGGCCGCCGCCACCACCAACGCCACGCCCGCCAGGATCCAGCGCCGCGGCTTCGCCCGGTCCAGCAGCTCCGGCATCCGCGCCAGCACCCAGGCGGCGGACAGAATCGCCAGCGGGTCGGTGTAGGCGGCATAGGCGCGCTGGAATCCGCGCAGCGAGAACAGCGCCTCCAGCCCCCACGCCACCAGCAGCAGGAACAGCGCCTGCGCCGCTGCCAGTCTCTGCCCGCGCCGCCACAGCACCACCGCCCCGGCGATGGCGAACCACTCCACGACGATGGTCTGCGGGATGTTGTCGGGGTGGAGGACGATGGTGCGGATCGCCAGCGTGCGGCCGATGCCGGCCAGCAGAAGTCCCAGCGTCCCCTGCCCGACCACGCTCCCCTGGTCGTTGAGCGTCGCGCCATGCCGCCAGGAGGAGAAGACGAACATGTGCTCGACGAAATTCGCCACGGCGATGGCGTTCTGCTCGTTCCAGCGGATGTCGAGCGCCAGCAGCCCGACCGACAGCCCCAGCAGCACCGCCGCCGCCCCGGCCGCCGCCCGGCTCGCCGGCACCCGATGCACCACCGCATGGACCAGGATGCCGACCAGCACCCAGCCGGCGACGATGCTCTGATAGCCGCCGCCCGACAGCCCGCCGACGGGGGTGTAGGGGTAGACCGCCCGCCCCCAGCCGGCCAGCCCGGCCTGGATCAGCGCGAAGGCCGGCACCGCCGCAGCCGCCGCCAGCAGCCCGACCAGCGCCGCGACGCCCCAGCCCTTCCCCTTGCCCGATGGGAAATCAGTCTCCGCCCGCCGCCCGAACAGGATCGCCGCCACCGGCAGCCCCATCGCCAGGAACACCGCCTGCACCTTG
This sequence comes from Azospirillum ramasamyi, assembly GCF_003233655.1. NCBI lineage: Bacteria > Pseudomonadati > Pseudomonadota > Alphaproteobacteria > Rhodospirillales > Azospirillaceae > Azospirillum > Azospirillum ramasamyi. The sequence goes on along the minus strand of NZ_CP029833.1, from coordinate 375,885 downwards.
GTCACCATGGCGAGCCCGACCAGCAGACCGCCCGACGCCAACCGAATGAGCGACGCGCCATCGCACGGGCGGCCATCGGCCGGCCGTACCGCCCGCAGGACCAGCAGCAGTCCCAGCACGACGAAGCCGGCCGACAGCAGGTCGGTGCGCATCTGCCGCCCCTGCGCCGTCAGCCCGACGCCGAAGGCCAGCAGGATGCCGGCCAGCAGCGCCACCCGCCGGTCGTCCACCAACCCGCGCAGCAGGGTGGTGTAGCTGACGGCGAAGGCGGCGGTCAGCAGGATCGACAGCGCCCGCCCGGCCTGGATCAGCGATTGCCATGCGGCTTGCGTCGCCGCGACGTCGCTGCCCGGCGGCAGGGCCGACAGGCTGGCGACCGGCAGGAATCCAAGCGCGTGCAGCAGCCGGTACCAGACGTCGATCACCAGGAAATAGCCGTAGCCGGGATGGTCGAAGTACTCCTGCGGCAGCCCGTCACCGAACAGAAGCCCATGATAGGCCAGCACCAGATCCTGGTCCGAATGCACCCAGTAGGGCAGCCGGAAACCCACCAGCAGGATCGACAGCGCCATCGCCGCGGCCAAACCGGCGCAAAGCAGCCACCAGGGCGCCGCCGCGACGCGGTCGAGAAGGGACGGGCTGGCGGTGGAGGGAACGGGCTTCATCGGCTTCCTGCGCTCACGGTTCAGGTCGGCGGGCGCCTTGTGGCATGGAATGCGCCGGTTGGGAACCGTCTGCCGTCCCGCCCGAAAACCGTCTCCCCGTTCCCTGCGGGAACCACTCCGATTCCACGGTGTTGCCCTCATGGAACGGCGGCGTCGGGAGTCTCCGCCTCTTTCGTGGTGCCTCACAGGAGTGGCTTTGCAATGTTGACGGGCCGCTGCCACAAAATACGGTATGGCAGACCCGCCGCGCAGACAAATGGGGGACTCGATGGCCGATACCGACGATATCCAGGAGCGTATCCGACGCCGTGCCCATGAGCTGTGGGAAAGCGAAGGCCACCCGCACGGCCGCGATGCCGACCATTGGGCGCAGGCGGAAGCGGAAATCCGCGGGGCCGGTGCGCTGGAGCCGACCGAAAAGGTCGCCGGGTCGCGCAGGAAGGCCGGCACCTCCAAAACCTCGGGCAAGAGCACCCGCGCCGCCGCCGAATCGCTGTCGGAGGTCGCGAACGCCCCGGCGGAAGCCCGGCCTGACACCGCCGCGGCACCCAAGGCGAAGGCCTCCGCCAAGCCGCCTGGCAAGTCGAAAGCCGCAGCAAGCCCGGCGGAGGAGACGCCGGCCCCCGAACCGGCCCCCGAGCCTGCCAAAGCTCCTGCGGCGAAGTCCCCGGCGAAATCCGCCGCCAAGGCTTCGGCAGCCAAGACTCCGTCTGCAAAATCTCCGTCCGCCAAGACTGCTTCCGTCAAGCCGCCGCGCGCCGCGAAGAAGGACAACGGCAAGACCGCTCCGGCCGGCTGAGGCCAAAACCCGCATTCGATTTCGGAACCCTGCGGCGCCGGGGCCGGTTGGCAGGTCTATCCTGCGACCTTCCCCGGAGGACCGATCATGTCCGCCCCAGCCGTGCCGTCGATGGACGACTGCATCCGCGACTGCACCGACTGCCATACGATCTGCCTTGAAACCGTCGCGTATTGCCTGGGCAAGGGCGGTGCGCATGCGGAGGCCGGACATATCCGCCTGATGCTGGACTGCGTCGACATCTGCCGCGCCAGTGCCGATTTCATGATCCGCGGCTCCCGCTTCCATCATCTCACCTGCGGCGCCTGTGCCGAGATCTGCGCGGCCTGCGCCGACGACTGCGACCGCATGTCCGACGACCCGATGATGAGGCGCTGCGCCGACATGTGCCGCCGCTGTGCCGAAAGCTGCCGGGCGATGTCGCGGATGACCGCGTAACGGACGGCGGCCGTCAGGATTCCCCTCACGCAAAGCACGTCCCCGCGCCCTCCGCCGCCGCAGTCCTCACGGCGTGCATGGCAGGGCAACACCGCTGTCGCGCCTCTGGCGTCCGCGACAGGAGATTGCTAAGGTGCCCAGCCATTTCGTTCCATTCCTTTCGCCAACTCGCCGAAATCGACCAGCTGAGGACCGATCCATGCCGCACTACCGTTCCCGCACCTCCACCCATGGCCGCAACATGGCGGGCGCGCGCGGCCTGTGGCGGGCGACCGGCATGAAGGACGGCGATTTCGGCAAGCCGATCATCGCCATCGCCAACTCCTTCACCCAGTTCGTTCCCGGCCACGTCCACCTGAAGGATCTGGGGCAGCTGGTGGCGCGCGAGATCGAGAAGGCCGGCGGCGTGGCGAAGGAGTTCAACACCATCGCGGTGGACGACGGCATCGCCATGGGCCATGGCGGCATGCTTTACAGCCTGCCCTCGCGCGAGCTGATCGCCGACGCGGTCGAATACATGGCGAACGCCCATTGCGCCGACGCGCTGGTCTGCATCTCCAACTGCGACAAGATCACCCCCGGCATGCTGATGGCCGCGATGCGGCTGAACATCCCGGCGGTCTTCGTCTCCGGCGGCCCGATGGAGGCCGGCAAGGTCAACTGGCGCGGCAAGGTCAAGTCGGTCGATCTGATCGACGCCATGGTCGCCGCCGCCGACCCGACCGTCTCCGACGAGGAGGCGGCGGAGATGGAGCGCGGGTCCTGCCCGACCTGCGGATCCTGCTCCGGCATGTTCACCGCCAACTCGATGAACTGCCTGACCGAGGCGCTCGGCCTGTCGCTGCCCGGCAACGGCACCATCCTGGCCACCCATGCCGACCGCAAGGAGCTGTTCCTGGCCGCCGGCCGCCTCGCCGTCGACCTCTGCCGCCGCTGGTATCAGGAGGAGGACGCCACCGCCCTGCCGCGCGGCATCGCCAGCAAGGCGGCGTTCGAAAACGCGATGACGCTGGACATCGCCATGGGCGGCTCGACCAACACCGTGCTGCACATCCTGGCCGCGGCGCAGGAGGGCGGCATCGACTTCACCATGGCCGACATCGACCGGCTGTCGCGCCGCGTCCCCAACGTCTGCAAGGTCGCCCCGGCGGTGTCCGACGTCCACATCGAGGACGTGCATCGCGCCGGCGGCATCTTCGGCATCCTGGGCGAACTGGACCGCGCCGGCCTGCTGAACCGCGAGGCTCCGACCGTCCATGCCCCGACGCTGGGAGAGGCGCTGGACCGCTGGGACGTGATGCGTACCCAGGATTCCGCCGTCCACACCCTGTACCGCGCCGCGCCCGGCGGCATCCCGACGGTCGTCCCCTTCAGCCAGGAGCGCCGCTGGCCCGAGCTCGACCTCGACCGCGAGAAGGGCGTGATCCGCAAGGCCGAGAACGCCTTCAGCCAGGACGGCGGGTTGGCCGTGCTGTACGGCAACATCGCGGAGAACGGCTGCATCGTGAAGACGGCGGGCGTCGACGCCTCCAACCTCGTCTTCGCCGGCCCGGCCCGCGTCTTCGAAAGCCAGGACGACGCCGTCGCCGGCATCCTGGGCGACGTGGTCAAGGCGGGCGAGGTGGTGGTCATCCGCTACGAGGGTCCGCGCGGCGGCCCCGGCATGCAGGAAATGCTGTACCCGACCAGCTACCTGAAGTCGAAAGGACTGGGCAAGGCTTGCGCGCTGGTCACCGACGGCCGTTTCTCCGGCGGCACCTCGGGCCTGTCGATCGGCCACGTCTCGCCGGAAGCGGCGCAGGGCGGCGCCATCGGCCTGGTGCAGGACGGCGACCGGATCGAGATCGACATCCCCAACCGCATCATCCGCCTCGCTGTCGGCGATGAAGAGATGCAGCGCCGCCGCGACGAGATGAACGCCAAGGGCCTCGATGCCTGGAAGCCGGCCAGCCGCGAGCGCGTGGTCTCCCCGGCACTCCGCGCCTACGCCGCCCTGACCACCAGCGCCGACCGCGGCGCCGTGCGCGACGTGACACAGGTGGAGAGTATCGCCGTCCGCCGCTGAACGGGGCACCGTCCGCCTGCACTCGTGTCGTATCTCTCCGAGTCAGGCACGTCGAACATGCATCACAAGTAACAATCGAGGCGCCGCGCAAGTCGCGGCGCTTTCTTTTTGAGGCAGAACTACATACGGGGATATGCCACCTTCCGGCTGCGCGAATTTCTGGAGTGCCGCATCGCTCGGATGTTCGCAAAATTCGAAATACATGCTCTAATATGCCCGCGCGATATTCGCGAGGGGGGCGGGCATGGCGGACGCCATGTGGAGCACAGCGACCGACGACGGCGGTCCCGGACAGGATGCATCGCGCCTGTCCGTCGATAAGCCGCGCGAACGCAAGGTGGTGACGGCGATGTTCGTCGACATCGTCCGCTCCTCCGCCATGGTTGCCGGCCGCGATCCGGAAGACGCCGACGACCTGCTCCTGTCCATCCTGAACCGGGTGACGGAGGCGGTGCCGCGTTTCGAGGGCACGGTGACCCAGATGCTGGGCGACGGCTTTCTGGCGACCTTCGGCGCTCCAGGCGCCAAGGAGGACCACGCCCTGCGCGCCTGTCTGGCCGCCCAGGACATCCTCGGCGCCACCCGCGACGAACAGGGCCGCCCGCTCTTCCACATCCGCATCGGCATCAGTTCCGGCGACGCGGTCGCCCATGTGGTGACCAACGGCCTGTGGACGGATTACCGGGCGGTCGGCGAATGCGTGCATATGGCGGCCAAGCTGCAGCAGCGCGCCGCTTCCGACACCGCCCAACTCACCCGCGACACGCTGGACCTGATCCCGGTCGGCGTCGCGGTGCGCCCGATGGGAAGCCTCCGCTTATCGGAGGAGGTGGAGCCGATGCCGGCCTTCCTGCTCGACGGGGCCCGCGCCGTGCGCCGCACCGCCACCGACCTCCTGTCCGCCACCAATGCCCCCTGTATCGGCCGGGAGCGGGAGGTCGCGGCCCTGTTCGCAATGGCCGATGCGGTGGAGGGCGGGACACCGGTTCAGCTCCTGCTGCAGGGAGAGGCCGGGATCGGCAAGTCGCGCCTCGTGGGCGAATTCCTGCGCGACCCGCGCAGCCGGCGCTGGACCCTGCTGCAATGGCCGCAGATGCCGATTCGGCGGCTGGCCGATCCGGACGATCTGGAGGCGGTGGCGCTGAGCTTGGCGGAGCAGGTGGCCGGCTGCGCCAGCGAACAGGGGATCGACTGGGTTTGCGAAGCGGCCTCGCGCCGTTCCGGCTCGCTGTCCGGCGACGCGGTGCGCGCCCTGTTCGGCCGGCCGAGCCTGGACCCGCTATGGACCGGCCTGGACGCCGCGCAGCACCTGTCGCTGGGGATCGAGGGGCTGGTGGGCGCGACGCTGGAACTGGCGGCTCCGCTCCGGTGCCGCGACGGCGTCGAGGCCGCCGACGAGGCGATGGACGGCGTCGTCGGCCGGCCGCTGCTGGTTCTTGTCGAGGACGCCCATTGGGCGCGGCCGGTGATGGTGCGGCTTCTCGAACGGCTGGCGGAAGCGCTGCCGGGCTCCGGCTCCCGCCTGCTGCTGCTCGCCACCCGGCGGCCGCCGCCGCTGGGGCCCGAGTCGCAGGAGCAGGGCTGGAACGGCCGGGCGGGCGGCCGGCGTATGGAACTGGGCATGCTGTCGGCGGAACAGGTGCAGAGCTTCCTGGCGCATTGGCTGGGACCGGACTGGTCGCTGGTCGAACTGAAGGCCCAGGTCGCCGCCCGCTGTCAGGGCGTCCCGCTCTATCTGGAGGAGGTCCTGCGCACGCTGGAGGCCACCAACGCCATCGAGGGCACACCGGGCGCCTACCGCCTGATCGATCCGCTGGTGGTCCACCGGCTGCCGCGCACGCTGCACGCCCTGCTGGCCGAACGCATGGACCTGATGTCGTTGGAGCGGCGCCGGCTGCTGATGAACGCGGCGGTGATCGGTACGACGTTCGACGTCGGACTGCTCCAGGCCCTGGCCGGCATGCCGATGACGAAGCTGTCCGACTGCCTCGCCTATCTGGAGCGCGCCGGCTTCGTGCTGCGCACCCGCCTGCTGCCCAACCTGGAATATTCCTTCAAGCACGCGCTGATCCAGGAGGTCGCCTACGCCACCCTGACCAAATCCGACCGCCGGGCCCTGCATGCCCGTGTTCTGGAGGCGCTGCGCCACCGCCGCGACCACGACCTGCCGAACCGCCTGGATCTGCTGGCCCACCATGCCTTCATGGCGGAAAGCTGGCCGGCCGCCCACCTGTTCGGCCGCCGCGCCGGCGTACGGGCGGAGTTGCGCTCCCGGCTGGAGGATGCGAGCCGGCATTACCGAAACGCGTTGGATGCACTGAATCGTTGCCCAGATCGGCCGCGCAAGCCGTTTCAACGGATTGACACTTCCATTTCGTTAGCACGAGCCAGAATGCCGCGCGGCTTCACCGATACCGGCCAACTGCTGGACGAAGCTCGGAAGCTGTCAATTTCTGTGGGAGATCCGCGCCGCTATGCGCGGGCGTCGTCTATGTTTGCCGCAGTTGAGTGGTCAAACGGCAATATAGACAGAGCCATTCATTTCATTCGCGAAGGGCTTGCTGCCAATGATGGAAGCTTTGATCGCAGAATACAGATACAACTTCTTGGAAGGCTGGGCGGAATATTAGCGGAAAAAGGTCTTTATCTCGATGGGTACAACGTGCTGCGGTCTGCGCGCGAAATGCTACCCCCAAACTGCCTCCATGAACGATTCGGACTTGCTGTGATCGGCAAAGTTGGAGTTTGTGCCAATCTCGCAAGAAATTGTGCCGAAATTGGCTATGAGAGCGAAGCTATCAGTACGGCCATTGAAGCTGTTGAGGCTGCAGATGCAAGCAATCACAATTTTTCCAGACTCTACGCTTATGAGCATATGGGTTGGTCGTATCTGTTGTTGGGGAAAGCGAGAGAGTCAATTTCTTATCTCGAAACCGCGCTTGATATCTGCGAACTGACGCACTCAAAACTTCATAAGCCATTTTTGTTGGGAGCCGTTGCCTATGCAAACGTGCTGATCGGCAGAGCCAATAATGGGCTGACGCTCTTCGAGCAAGCGTTGGCGATCGCCGAACAAGAGCGGGTCAATGCCTATATCAGTCAGGTCCATCTTTGGCTGGCCGAGACACACCACCTGATAGGGGAGCTGGAACAAGCAAGAAAACAGGCAGCGCTTGTCAAACAGTCGGCATCAGCATCGGGCAGGATCGGCTATCTCGCAAAGGCAGATGCGCTGGACGCGGAAATGGCCTTCGCAATGAATAACGGTGCCGAAGGTTCACGGCAGGCTTTAGAGCTTGCGGAACGAAATGCACGGATTCTGTCTCTGACCCGTACCGCCAATAGATGCGCCAGGATATTGGCGGGGAAGGGCTTGAAGTTCGAAAGGCAAGAAGCGACCTCCCATTTAGTTTCATAAAATTTTTAGCGGAAATCGGACCTCCGGAAATAATCGAGCACATAACTGCGGATTGCGTTAGTCAACGGCATCGTTGTCGGTCGAGAAGAATCGACTTCTTGACAGAGTTCACGGACAGGTCGTTCTTCTTTTTTCGCAATTTCGTCCAATCCACTCCAGATTGCCATTTCCAAGCGCAGCTTTGCACGGCGATCCGTAAGAGGAATGGTCCGGGAGACCACTGACGGCCAAACCATCAGGCTACGCAGATCGGTGCCATATGTCACATCAAATAAGGATTTCCTTTGAAAATGCATAGGCCGCTCCTAATGCTGGACGGATTGATGTCGTCGCCCGCGACCACTACACTGGCCCAACCTCAAGCACTGTGAAGTTCTTCACAGCGGAGCATCCCTTCGCATGTGAAGAGTTGGTACATCAGCCACACACACTTGAAGGGCACTCTCATGAATATGTCGATCTCCCAGGCTTCGATGATCCGTGGCGCTGACGGTCGTCTCTATGCCGTGACAGCTCATGGCGTTACGGAAATCGCCGACGCCGCCATCGCCACCGCTCGCACCCATGTCCGTTCCGGTGACCGCGCCGGCTTCGAAACCGCAGATCATGAAGCTGCCCGCACCATGATCGCTCCGGGCGCCTGATCGGGTTCCCGGTTCCGGTTCTTCGGACCGTGGCCACCGGCACCGCTTCAGGCGCTGACCGGCCACGGACCCGGGAACGGGACGCACCCTCTCGATTTTCCTCCGCCCCGGACAAGCCGCGATGCCCTTCGATCTGCTCGATGTCAAAGCCTCCGTTTCGGATGCGGTGAAGGCTCACACGGTCGGCACCCACCGGGTCATGGCGCCCGAACAGACCCTGGCTCGGGTCGCCCCGTTCCTGCCGATCATGGGGATCACCCGGGTCGCGAACGTCACCGGACTGGATGCCGTCGGCATTCCGGTGGTGATGGTGACGCGGCCGAACTCGCGCTCCATCTCGGTGTCGCAGGGCAAGGGGGTGACGCTCGCCGCCGCCAAGGCGTCGGGGGTCATGGAATCGATCGAGAGCTATCACGCCGAACGCATCACTCTGCCGCTGAAGTTCGCCAGCTTCGAGGAGCTGCGCTGGACCCACCCGGTGGTGGATGTCGACCGCCTGCCCCGACTGTCGACCGGCAGCTTCAACCCCAACAGCCCCATCCTGTGGATCGAGGGGCAGGATTTGCTGAACGGCGGCCCGAAATGGGTTCCGTTCGAGATGGTCCACCTGAATTTCACCGTACCGATGGCCCCCGGCCACGGCGCCTTCCTGGCCGGCTCCAACGGTCTGGCGTCGGGCAACCACAAGGTCGAGGCGATCAGCCACGCCGTCACCGAACTGGTGGAGCGCGATGCGACCACCCTGTGGCGCCTGCAGGATCCGGTTGCCCAGGCGGCGACCCGCATCGACCTGGACAGCATCGACGATCCGGTCTGCCGCTCGCTGATCGACCGGTTCGAAGCGGCGGGCGTCGCCGTCGGCGTGTGGGAGACCACCAGCGACGTCGGCCTGCCCGGCTTCCTCTGCCGCATCGTCGAGCGCGAGGAGCTGCCACAGCACTCCATCCGCCCGGCCACCGGCATGGGCTGCCATGTGGCGCGCGAGATCGCCCTGTCCCGCGCCCTGACCGAGGCGGCGCAGAGCCGCCTGACGTTCATCGCCGGCGCCCGCGACGACATGCCCCGTGCCGAATACGAGCGCCACCTCGACCCGGCCCACCATGCCCGCTGGAAGGCGATGATCGTCGATGGCGCCGGCCGGCGCTCCTTCCATCACTGCCCGACCAGCACTGCCCCCACCATCGAGGCCGACCTCGCCCACCAGCTCGACCGGCTGCGCGCCGTCGGCATCCAGGAGGCGGTGGCGGTCGACCTGACCAAGCCCGAATTCGGCATCCCCGTCGTGCGCGTCGTCGTGCCGGGGCTGGAGGGTGCCGACGAATCCCCCGATTACCTGCTGGGCGAACGCGGCCTGCGCGTGCTCGGCGCCCAAGCCATGGAGAAGGCGGCATGAGCGGCGTCTATGTCTTCCTCGGCCCCACCCTGCCGCGCGAGGATGCGGAGCGGGAGCTGGACGCCACCTACCTGCCGCCGGTCGCCCAGGGCGACGTGCTGCGTCTGTGCGCTGAGAAGCCGGCGGCCATCGGCATCATCGACGGCTTCTTCGAAAGCGTGCCGTCGGTCTGGCACAAGGAAATCCTCTACGCCATCCATGCCGGCATCCCGGTGTTCGGCGCCTCCAGCATGGGGGCACTGCGCGCGGCGGAGCTGTATCCCTTCGGCATGATCGGCGTCGGCGCCATCTTCGAGGCGTTCCGCGACGGCCGGCTGGAGGACGACGACGAGGTCGCGGTGATCCACGGCCCGGCCGAGCTGGGCTACACCGCCCTGTCCGAGGCGATGGTCAACATCCGCCGCACCCTGTCCGACGCGGTGGCCGACCGGGTGCTGACCGCCGGAACCTCCCTGCGCCTGGAATCCATCGCCAAGGAACTGCCCTACCGCGAGCGCGGCTATGGCAGGATGCTGCGGCTGGGCGGCGACATCGGGCTGCCGGCGGACGAGCTGGCGGCTTTCCGCGGCTGGCTGCCGCAGGGCCGCTTCGACCAGAAGCGCGACGATGCCAAGACCATGCTGCGCAGCATGGCACGAAGCCTGGGCCGTCCCACCGGCAACGATGCGGCGCCGGAAGCCCGTTTCCATTTCGAACGGACCGTCCTTTGGGAACGCGCTCTGCGGGATGCGGTACCTCTCGCGATGTAGGTGCGTTTCCGGTAGATTGATCGCGCCGGGGTGGCGACCATCGCCGCCGCGGCGTGAAACCGTGCCGGGACGGATGGATGAACGCGCCTGTGGATGTGGCGGCGGTGCTGAGGCGCAACCGCCTGCTCGGAGAACTCGACGTCGGGCAAATGGCGGAAATGCTGGGGCTGGGCCGTATCGTCCGCTTCGATGCCGACCGGATCATCTTCGACAAGGGCGATCCCGGCGACAGCCTGTTCGCCGTATTGAAGGGCCAGATCGCCATCCGGACCTCATCGGCGGATGGCAAGACCATGCTGCTGAACATCCTGGAGGCCGGCGATGTCCTGGGAGAGATCGGCCTGATCGACGGCCGGGAACGCACGGCCGCCGCCGTCGCCCTGCGCCCGGTCGAGCTTTACCGCATCGACCGGGCCGATTTCATTCCCTTCCTGGAACGCCACCCCCGCCTGTGCACCAGCATGATGGTGGTCCTGTGCGACCGGCTGCGCTGGGTGTCCGAGAACATCGAGGATGCCGTCTTCCACGATGTCCCGCGCCGGCTCGCCCGCAGGTTGCTGCTGCTGTCGGACAGCTACGGACAGCCGACCCCGGCCGGCTTGCGCCTGACCTTGCCGCTGTCGCAGGAAGCACTCGCCAACATGCTGGGCGTCACCCGCGAAATGGTGAACAAGTGTCTCGGCGCCCTGCGCAAAACCGGCGCAGTGACCTATGCCAAAGGCTTCATCGTCATCAACGATCTGGCCTTGCTCAAGGACATGGCCGGGGATCCCGAAAGGACTCCCTAGGGAGAGTCCTAACAAGCCGAAAGTTTTGTTCCCAAAGCCGGTTATGGTCGCGTTATAGTGGGCGCGCGGTGGGGGCAACCGCAAGGGCAGGACGAGGATTCGATAAAATGTCGAGCGATGGGAACAACAGGTCGCGAGTATATCAACTTTCTGGTGTCGCCTCCCTGGTCTCCCGCACCATGAAATTGTCCGGCCGCGAGGTCTCCATCCGTCTGGAGCCATCCTACTGGGAAGGGCTCGCGGAGATCTCCGAGCGGGAAGACCTGACGGTGGAAGAGCTGTGCGGGGATGTCCGCGACCGCATGGAACAGCAGGGCCGCCATTCCTCCCAGTCCGGCGTATCGCTCGCGAACGCACTGCGCGTCTTCGTGGTCGGCTATTTCCGGCAGGCTGCGACCGAACGCGGCCATGCCCGCGCCGGTCACGGCCAGGGCCGCCCGTTCATCGCCACCCCCTTCGACAAGGTTCCCGCCACCAGCGAAAGCTGAGAAGGCCCGGGCGTCCGGGAAGGGGCGGGCAGTTCGGCCCACCCCCACCCTGAGACATCGGAAGCGCCGCCTTACTGGGCGGTCCAGCCGCCATCCATGGTGAGTGCGACCCCGCGCATGTTGCCGGCCGCGTCCGAGCACAGGAACACCGCCAGTTCACCCAGCTGTTCCGGCGTGACGAAGGATTTCGACGGCTGCTTCTCGCTCAGCAGTTCGCGTCCGGCTTCCTCCACCGACAGGTTGCGCGAGGCGGCCAGCGCATCGATCTGCTTCTGCACCAGCGGCGTCAGCACCCAGCCCGGGCAGATGGCGTTGCAGGTGATGTTGGTCTCCGCCAGTTCCAGCGCCGTCACCTTGGTCAGGCCGATCACGCCGTGCTTGGCGGCGACATAGGCCGATTTGTTGACCGACGCCACCAGGCCGTGCACCGAGGCGATGTTGATGACCCGGCCCCAGCCGCGCGCCTTCATGCCCGGCAACGCCGCGCGGGTGCCGTGGAAGACGGCCGACAGGTTGATGGCGATCACCGCGTCCCAACGCTCCACCGGGAAGGCGTCGACCGGCGCCACATGCTGGATGCCGGCATTGTTGACGAGCACGTCCAGCCGGCCATAGGCCGCCTCGGTGGCGGCGACCATCGCCTCGATCTCCTCGGGCTTCGACATGTCGGCGCCGTTATGGGCGACACGCACGCCGAACTCCGCCGACAGCGACTGGCACAGATCGGCGATGTAGGCGGCGTCGCCGAAACCGTTCAGCATCAGGTCGGCGCCCTGGCCTGCCAGCTGCCGTGCGATTCCGAGGCCGATCCCGCTGGTGGACCCAGTGACGAGCGCGGCCTTCCCCTTCAGATTGGTCATTGTTCTTTACCTTTTAGAGCGGCATGGGACGGAGATCCGGGGCGATGATCAGCTCGCACCCGGTATTGGCGATCACCTGCTCCACCGTGACGGCGGGGGCGGTTTCCTTCAAGACGAGGCCGACGTCGGTCGGCTCGATGACGGCGAGGTCGGTCACCACCAGGTCGACCCGGCGGACCGAGGTCAGCGGCAGGGCGCAACGCTCGACGATCTTCGGTTCGCCCTTGGCGCTGTGCTGCATGGCGACGATCACCCGGCGGGCGCCGGTGACGAGATCCATCGCCCCGCCCATGCCCGGCACCATCTTGCCCGGTACCATCCAGTTGGCGAGCCGCCCCTCGCGGTCCACCTGCAGGCCGCCCAGGACGGTGACGTCCAGATGGCCGCCGCGGATCAGCCCGAAGGAGAAGGCGCTATCGAAGGACGCCGCTCCCGGCAGGGCCGAGATGGGCGAGCCGCCGGCATCGGTCAGGTCGTGGTTCTCCGCCCCGGTGATCGGGCCGGACATGCCGAGGATGCCGTTCTCCGACTGGAAGAACACATGGCGTCCGACGGGGACGTAGCGGGCAACCAGGGTCGGCAGGCCGATGCCCAGGTTGACGAGGTCACCGTCCATCAACTCCAGCGCAACGCGCTTGGCGATCAGGGTCTTTTCATCCATGGCTCGATACTCCCGATCAGCGCGGCGTCGCGGTGACGATGTGGTCTACCAGGACCGACGGCGTCATCACCGCATCGGGCGGGATGCAGCCGACCGGCAGGATATCCTCGGCCTCGGCGATCACGGTGGCCCCGGCCATCGCCATCAGCGGGTTGAAGTTGCGGGCGGTCAGCGCGTAGGTCAGGTTGCCGTACAGGTCGGCCTGCTTGGCGGCGACCAGCGCGAAATCGGCCTTGATCGGCATTTCCAGCAGGTAGGTGACGCCGTCGATCTCGACCTTGCGCTTGCCTTCCTCCACCGAGGTGCCGACGCCGGTGGAGGTCAGGACGCCGCCCAGCCCGACGCCGCCGGCGCGGATGCGCTCGGCAAGCGTGCCCTGCGGCACCAGTTCCACCTCGATGGCGCCGGCGATCATCTGCTTCTGCGTCTCGGGATTCAGACCGATGTGGCTGGTGACGATGCGGCGCACCAGCTTCTCCACCACCAGCTTGCCCAGGCCGTTGTTGGGCCGGGCCGTGTCGTTGGCGATGATGGTCAGGTCGCGCTTGCCCTGGCGGATCAGCTCGTCCACCAGCCGGTTGGGGCCGCCGACGGCCATGAAGCCGCCGATCAGCAGGGAAGCGCCGTCGGGAATGAGCGCGACGGCCTCTTCCAGGGAAACGAGTTTGTTCTTCATGATCAGACGATCCCGGTCAGGTAATAGACGGCGATCACGAAGAAGACCGCCAGCGTCTTGATGCAGGTGATGACGAAGATGTCGCCGTAGGACTGCCGGTGCGTCAACCCGGTGACGGCCAGCAAAGTGATGACGGCGCCGTTGTGCGGCAAGGTATCCATGCCGCCGCTGGCCATGGAGGCGACCCGGTGCAGAACCTCCATCGGAATGCCGGCGGCGTTGGCGGCGGCGATGAACTGGTCGGACATGGCCGCCAGCGCGATGCTCATGCCGCCCGACGCCGAACCGGTGATGCCGGCCAGCACGGTGACGGTCACCGCCTCGTTCACCAGTGGGTTGGGGATGGCGGCCAGCGCGTCGCGAATGACCAGGAATCCCGGCAGCGCTGCGATCACCGCGCCGAAGCCATATTCCGAGGCGGTGTTCATGGCGGCCAGCAGCGACCCGCCGATGGCGGCCTTGGTTCCGTCGGCGAAACGCCGGGACACCGGCTTCCAGGCGAAGGCAAGCACCATCAGGATGCCGCAGAGCAGCGCCCCTTCCACCGCCCAGATGCCGGCGACGGAGGAGACCTGCGTCACCAGCGGCGTGGCGCCGGGAGTCAGCGCCACCTCATTGGTGGTGCCGTAGATGATGGGAATCGCCATGGTGAACAGCTTGTTCAGCACGCCGACGGCGACCAGCGGCGACAGGGCCAGGATCGGGTTCGGCAGCGCTTCCGAGGCGACCGGCTCCGGTTCGTTGATGTGGCCGCTGCCATAGCCCTCGCCCCGCGCGATGGCCGAGCGCACCCGCCATTCCAGATAGAGCAGACCCAGCGCCAGGATGAAGATCGAACCGATCACGCCCAGCCAGGGCGCGGCATAGGCAGTGGTCTTGAAGAAGGTGGTGGGGATGATGTTCTGGATTTGCGGCGTGCCCGGCAGCGCATCCATGGTGACGGTGAAGGCGCCGAGCGCGATCACGCCGGGGATCAGGCGCTTGGGGATGTCGCTCTGCCGGAACATCTCCGCCGCGAAGGGATAGACGGCGAAGACCACGACGAACAGCGACACGCCGCCATAGGTCAGCAGAAGGCAGACCAGAACGATGGAGGTCACCGCGCGCTCGCGCCCGATCAGTTTGATGACGGCCGAGACGATCGACTTGGAGAAGCCGGACAGTTCGATCACCTTGCCGAACACCGCGCCCAGCAGGAAGACCGGGAAGTACAGCTTCACGAAGCCGACCATCTTGTCCATGAACAGGCCGGTGAAGATCGGCGGCACGGCGGACGGGTCGGTCAGCAGCACAGCCCCCATCGCCGCGATGGGCGCGAAGAGGATGACACTGAAGCCCCGGTAGGCGACCAGCATCAGGAACGCGAGCGCTCCCACGCAGATCAGGAAACTCATTCGGACGATGCTCCCTCGGTCATTCCTGTCGGACTGTGACCGTCACGGGTGTGTTCTCGGGATTCATGGCTGAAGCAGAAGGGTACGGTAGCGGTGGGTTCCGGAGGGCGGGGTGAAACCGTAAAAGCAAGGGTCATGCCAGGATTGCATGGACCGATAGTGACGGCAGAAACCTTTGATAAGGCTGATTTTGTGCTTTGCACACAAAATCTCCCGGCCACCTAATAATCTCTTTTTCGAGATTTCTCAGAGGAGATTGTCTCATTTTAGAGATAAAGTCTCGAATAATAGACGGAGACGGCCAAGCGTAACGAACGCTTCTGAAGGTGATTGAGCCGACTGGTGGAATGCCGCTTGACCTTCCAATCGCTGGAAGGCCCAGCCTATGGCAATCTTGTGCATCGCCGCACCGCCAAGGGAGAAGATCCATGCTGACGTTGAAGGTATCCGGTATGTCCTGCGGCCACTGCGCCCAGACCGTGACCAAGGCGGTGGAAGCGCTGCCGTCGGTCGAACGCGCCCTGGTCGATCTGCAGGAAGGCCGAGTGACGGTCGAGGGCAACGCCGACGAATCCGCCATCCGGCAGGCCATCGAGGACGCCGGCTACGAGGTGCAGGGCCGCGCCTGAGGCGCCGTCCGCAAATGAGAATGGGCGCCGGACCATGTGGCCGGCGCCCATTCCCGATGGCGTTTCCCGGAAGGTTCTATTTGACGGTGTTTACTTGGTGAGGATCAGCTTGTTGGCGCGGGTCACGCGCAGGCGATAGCTCTGCCCGGCGTGCTGGATCACGATCTCGCGGCTGCCCGACATCAAACGGGCGGATTCGACCACCGGCAGGGACGCGGCGATGAAGGAGGCGGGAACGGAGACGGCGCTGTCGTGCATGGCGTGTCTTTCTTGCTGGACGGGCGTTGCGGTCGGCGATGTCCGGGCGTGAACCCTGAACCGGACACTACGCCCGCCCGAAGCCAATTGCAAGTCATTCTCATTCGCTCTTGGGCGTAGGCAATCAATCCTGAACCGCCTGATGCACCATCCAGCGCAGGCCGACCACCAGCAGCTTGTTGTACTCATTGATCAGAAGGTTCGCGGTGCCGGGCCACGCCCACCATTCGTCCAGATGGACGGTGGGGGCGACGACGGGATGGGGCACCAACTCCACGTCGGGCATTGCCATCGACAGTTCCAGCAGGCTGCGGCTCATGTGATAGTTGGCGGTCACCAGCCGCAGCGACCGGAATCCCTGGTCACGCATCCAGTCCGCCGTCTCATAGGCGTTGCCGATGGTGCTGTCCGCCGAATAGCCCAGCGTGATGCAGCATTCCAGTTCGGTCGGCGAACGGCGGGACAGCTTCAAAAGTTCCTGCACCTCCACCCCGTCATAGACGCCGGAGACGAACAGCTTCCTCGCCCGGCCGGCGGCCAGCAGTTCCAGCCCGGTGCCCAGCCGGTTGCTGCCGCCGGTCAGAACGACGATGGCATCGGTCGGCCGTTCGGCATCGGCGCCGGCGGGGGATGTGCGCGGCACGTTGGCGGCGTACCAGACCAAGCCGCCAAGCCAGAGGATGGCCGCCACCAGCAAGCCGGACAGCAGATAGGCCGCCGCCCGCGCCACCGCCCCGCCCCGCCGCCCGGCTCTCATCGCGCGCCCCATCTCACGGCATGGACTCCAGCGTGCGCAATACGGTCCAGCGTGCGGTCGCCAAGGCCAGCAGGGCCAGCATTCCCGGCACCAGGAGCAGCACCGCCCACTGCCAGGGCTGCAGCGACAGCTCGGCCAGCAGGCTGGCCCGCAGCCCCAGGGACGCCCGGTACAGCCCATACAGCGTGCCGCCGGCCAGCAGCAGACCGATGGCGCCGCCGCGCAGGCTCAAGGACACCACATGCCGCTCGAACTGGCGGGACACATAGCGGTCGGTGGCGCCCATCAGGTGCAGCAACTCCACCACCGGACGGTGGATGGCCAAGCCGGTGCGCACGGCGAAGACCACCGTCATCACCGCCGCCGCCCCGATCAGCACCACCACCCCAAGCGCCGCCAGCCGCACCGCCCCGGCGAAGGAGCGCAGGTCGGCCAGCCACACCGCATGGTCGTCCAGCGTCGCCCCCGGCGCCGCCGACGTCAGGCGAAGCCGCAGGGCCGCGACGTCGACCGGCCCGTCAGCGGCGACGTCGATCAGCCGCGGCATCGGCAGCAGCGGGTCCGACGCCCCCGACCCCAGCCAGGGCTCCAGCAGCCGGGCTATCTCGCCCCCGTCCAGCACGGTGGCCGACCGGATTCCGGGGAAGGCGCGCAGGACGGCCACCGCCGCCTCGACCCGCTCGTCCAGCGGCGCGACCGGAGCCCCGGACATCGGCGCCACCTGCACGGTCAGCCCGCCGGCAAGGCCGCTGTCCCAGCGTTGCGCCATGTCCGACACCAGCATGGCGCCGGCCAGCGCCAGCGCCGCCAGGAAAGCCATCAACGCGGTGATCCAGCCAAGGAAGCGCGAGGAGGGATCGACCGCCAGCGGCAGATCGGAACGGGGACGGACCGGACGAAGCGCCATGCCTCTACTCCCGCCGCGACTCTTGCGGGCGCGTGTCGCCGGCGCGGCCCTCGGACGCACGGCCGTCATGAACACGGCTTCCGCGCGCGGGCAGCACCATCAACCGGCCATTGTCGAGATGCAGCCGCGGGTGGTCGAAACGGCGGATCAGCGCCTCGTTGTGGGTGGCGATCACCACGGTGGTCCCCAGCTTGTACAGTTCCTCGAACAGATAGAGCAGGCGCATGCCGATCCCGTCGTCGACGTTGCCGGTCGGCTCGTCCGCCAGCAGAAGCCGCGGCCGGTTGATGACCGAGCGCGCGATGGCAACCCGCTGCTTCTGCCCGCCCGACAGGGTGGACGGCTTGGCGTGCAGGTGGTTGCCCAGCCCCACCCAGCGCAAGATTTCGGTGCAGTGGGCGACCACGTCGGCCTCCGGCGTGCCGGCCATGCGCAGCGGCAGCGCCACATTGTCCAGCGCCGACAGATGGTCGAGCAGCGCGAAGTCCTGGAACACGACGCCGATCTGGCGGCGCAGCTCCGGCAGTTCGCGGCGGGTCACCACAGCCATGTCGCGGCCGAACAGGGTGACCAGCCCGCGCGAGGGCCGGTGGGCGAGATACATCAGCTTGAGCAGCGACGATTTGCCCGCGCCGCTGGCGCCGGTCAGGAAATGGAAGGATCCCGGCAGCAGGGTGAAGCTGATGTCGCGCAGCACCTCCGCCTCCGTGCCGTACCGCAAACCGACATTTTCAAAACGAATCACGGTCCCACCACAGCCACGACTCCCCTCCACGCCCGGGACAATGCACCCGGAGCGGGATGGAGTCCACCCCGCCCCGCTCCGCGGCCCCATCGCCGCAACGACGCGGAATACTTGAGAAGTCGGTGAAGACCTGACAAGTTGCCGGCCATGATCTGGATCCGGTCCCTTGCCTTCAACATCGCGTTCCATCTCTGGACCGCGCTGATGTGCTTCGCCCTGCTGTGGATGCTGCTGCTGCCGCGTCCGCAGATGGTCGCGGTCGTGAAATGGTATCTGAGCACCGTCGGCTGGCTGGAGCGCACGCTCGTCGGCATCCGATACGAGGTGCGCGGGCGCGAGAACCTGCCCGACGGCCCCTTCCTGCTGGCGGCCAAGCACCAGTCGGCCTGGGAGACGATGAAGCTCCACCTTCTGCTGAAGGATCCGGCGATCATCCTGAAGCGGGAGCTGATGTGGATCCCGATCTGGGGCTGGTACGCCGCCAAGGCGAAGATGATCCCGGTCGACCGCGGCGCCGGCGGGGCGGCGATCAAGTCGCTGATCCGCAACTCCCGCCCTGTGCGCGACGAAGGCCGGCCCATCGTGATCTTCCCGCAGGGAACCCGCGTCGCCCCCGGCACCTACCGCCCCTACCGGATCGGCGTGGGCGTGCTCTATGACAGCCTGAAGATCCCCATCGTGCCGATGGCGCTGAACGCCGGCCTCTATTGGCCGCGCCACAGCTTCCTGAAGCGCCCCGGCACCGTGGTGGTGGAGTTCCTGCCGCCGATCCTCCCCGGCCGGCCGCGCGCCGAGGCGATGCGCGAGTTGGAGGAGCAGCTGGAGGCCGCCAGCGACCGCCTCGTCACCGAAGCCGGCGGGCCGCCGACCATCCGTCCGCCGCAGGCCGAGCCGGAACGGGGCAAGAAGGCCGCGACCGCCCTATCCTGAAGGATCGGCCCCGGCCTGCCGGCCGCGACGGTTAATTCCTTGAGCCCCGCCGCTTATCTGCCTACCTTTGCGCCACGAATCGCCGGGAGGGCCGGTCGAACCCGCCCCGGATGACGCGCGAGAGGACGGATGACGCAGACCGCGAAGCCCCGGTGTTCCACCCGGCCGCTGGACCTCTGGAAAACGCGATGGCGCGCCGCCGCCGTCGCCATTCTGATGACGGCGCAGCCGCTGGCGGCTCCCGTCGGCGCCATTCTGTCCGTCCCGGCGGCCCCCGCTCCGCTCGCCATCGCCGCCACCGCGGCGGTTTCCGTGGCACTCGCTCCGGACGAGGCCCAGGCCCGCGCCGGTTCACGCGGCCGCTCGTCCGGCGGTTATTCCCGGCCCTCGCGCACCCCGTCCGTCGGCAGCAGCAGCGGCTACTCCCGCCCGTCCGCGCCACGCACGCCTTCGGCCGGAAGCGGCGGCGGATGGTTCTCCGGCGGACGCTCCAGTTCCAGCGGCGGCTATGCCCGGCCGGGCAACAGCGCCCCCTCGGTCGCCGCCCCGCCGGCCTCCGCCGGTGACCGGACCTTCAGCCAGCAGGGTTCGGCCGACGCGCTGAACCGCTACCGCAGCCGCCAGGAAGCCGACCGCGCGCCGCCGGCCCAGCCGGGCGCGGCGCCGCCCGCCGCCTCCACCCAGGGCCGCACCGGCGGTTCCAGCAACTCCGGCGGATCGGGCTGGGGCTGGGGAACGGGCGGCTCGTCCTACCGCACCCCGTCCACCCGCCGCCCGGCGCAGGCCAACCCCTATGGCCGCTACGGCTGGAACCCGCCGCCCTACGCCTACAGCGCGCCGCGCCGCTTCGGCATCTGGGACGGCCTGTTCCTGTGGTTCCTGCTCGACACGCTGACCCGGCCCGGCCACGCCGCCTTCTTCCACAACAACGCCGACGACCCCGGCTACCGCGAGTGGCGGCAGGAAGCCGATAAGTTGGCCCGCGACAATGCGGAGTTGCGCGCCAAGCTGGACCAGCTCGACCAGTCGTTGGCCGCCCAGGCCGGCACCCCGCGCGAGGCGGGGCAACTGCCGCCCGACGTGCCGCCGGAACTCGCCCGCGCCGATTCCGCCAGCTCGGTGGACAGCAGCAGCGCCGCGCAGGCGTCCCAACCCCCGCAGGAGAGCGGCCGCGGCTTCTGGTGGTGGAGCATCGTGCTGCTCGGCGTGGCGGTGCTGTTCCTGCTGTGGCGGGCACGGCGCCGGATGGATGCCCCGGCACAGAAACCAGGCCCAGTCTCCAAGGGAGGATCGGACGTGCCCCTGTTCGGAACGCTCGGCAACTACGTGAACCAGAAGCTCGGCTGCAAGGCCTACAGCCCGTCGCTGTTCCGGCTGGGCATGGCGGTCACCATCGACCCCACCCCCTTCCTGCTGGCGGAGAGCGCCACCAAGGTGAAGGCGCCGGACACCGGCAGCGACCGGCTGGTGTCGATCGAGGCGGTCGGCACCGTCAGCTCCGGCCCGGCCACCGTCTACCGGCTGCATCTGCCGGGCGGACCCGGAAAGACCGGGGGGTTCTTCCAGATCCATCTCGGTCCCGACGGGCAGCCGGACGAATGCCGCTATTTCACCCCCATCGACAGCGTGACGCCGTCCGACGAGGGCGAGTGGGGGTTCTGGCTGGACGATGCCGAGGGGATGATCGGCTGGCCGGAGTTCCAGACCAAGGACGGCAAGCTCTATCCCCGCGTCTGGCAGCCGGGCGCCAGCCGCATCCAGCCCTTCACCCTCAGCGAGGCGCGCCAGACCGTGCGCGGGACCGAGACGGTGGTCAGCCATTCCATGCTGTACGGCGCCCCCACCGGCGCCGCGGCCCCCGCCCCCACCACGGAGTACATCCTGGTGGAGGCGGTGGAGCGGTCGGGCCGCGCCTCGGTCGAGATCGCCGCCGGCATCGACGTGAATCCCGCCTCCCTCTCCCTGTCCTAACCCATACGACAAGAGTGCCGGCCCCATGGAAAGCACCTTCGGTTCCATCCTGACCGCGCTCGGCACCGGCCTTCCGGTGCTGCTGGTCCAGCTCGCCGTCACGCTGGCGCTGCTGGCGGTCGGCGTCGCCGTCTACACCCGCATCACCCCCTTCAACGAACGCCGGCTGGTGGCGGAAGGGAACGCCGCCGGCGGCCTGACGCTGGCCGGCTCCATCGTGGCGATCGCCATCCCGCTGGCGGCGACGCTGGCGACCAGCACCTTCCTGCTGGACATCCTGTTGTGGGGCGTGGTGGCGGTGATCCTGCAGCTGGTCGCCTTCGCGGTGGCCACCCTGCTGATCCGCGACCTGCGCGGCCAGATCGAATCCGGCAACGTCGCGTCGGCGGCGGCCCTGGTCGGGGTGCAGCTGGGGGTGGCGCTGATCAACGCCGCCGCCATGGCCGGATAGGCACGCCCCCGAGCGGTAAGGATAGGGGTCTGGTCGCCGGATCATTCCCTCCCCATCTGTGCAGGCGAGACGCCTCGCGGGGCGCCTCCAACAACCCTCATCGACAGGATTCGAGCCATGCTTGCCTTCATCCGCAACCTTATGGGTGTCAAGACCGACCAGGCCGTCCAGGGCGCCATGGAGGCGCTGGTACGCTGGGATCCGAAATCCGCGACCGAGGCGGAGCTGCGCACCATGGAACAGCATCTCGACGGCCTGGGCCGGCAGGTGGCGGAAGCCCGCGCCATCTACGACCGCGAGCAGCGCGAGGCCGACGAGATCAAGGCCCTGTCGGCCCAGCGCATGGCCGCCGCCGAGCATCTGCAGCGCCAGATCGACGCCGAGACCGACCCTGCCCGCAAGGCCGGCCTGGAAAAGAGCCTGGAAACCATCGTCGGGATGCTGGAGGAGATGGCGCCGGAGATCGAGCGCGAGGTCCGCGACGCGGTGGAAGCCCAGGAATTCCTGGAGATGCTGGAAAAGAACTATGCCGAGGCCGGCGCCAAGCTGAAGGCCGCCCGCGCCGACCTGACCCGCGCCCAGCGCGACATGGGCCGCGCCGACCAGCAGCGCGCCATGGCCGAGCGCCAGGCCGAAGCCGCCCGCCAGGCCGCCGGCCTGGCCGGCGCCACCAGCGGCCTGACGGTCGCGCTGAAGGCGATGCAGGACACCGCCGCCAAGGATCTGGCCGCCGCAGAAGCCGCGAGCGCCAAGGCCAAGCTGCTGCGCCCGTCGGTCCCGGAAAAGGAAGACCCCAACATCGCCGCCGCCCTGGCCGCCGCGTCGGGCAAGGCCACCGCCACCAGCCTGTCCGACCGACTGGCGGCGCTGAAGGCCAAGCATGGGTGATGATTGAAGGGGATCGGCGGAGGGGGCTCCGCCGATCCTTACCTCCTGGGGGATGGAACAGCGTGGAACGGTTTCCGGCTGCTGTTCCATTCCGTCCGCCGGCCCATCCGCAAGGCCCGCCTCACAGACGGCCGAAGGCGGCCTGACCGCCCCGCCGTTCCAGCGCCGAGCCGAGGTTGGGATAGGGATCGTCGGGATTGAAGGTCCAGGGATAGACGCCCTTCGGCCCCTCCGATTCCGGGCGGGCCAGGATCGCGGCGACGGCGCGCGGATCGGGCGGCCTGCGCTCACGCAGGGCGCCGGGGATGTCGTCGTCGTCCAGTTCGGAGGCGGTGACGGCGGAGGCATCTTCAAACGGAGGCGGCTGGGGGGTGTCGGCCGGTTGCCGGGTTCCCGATTGGTTGGCCGGCTGCCGGACGGGTTGGGCGCCGAGCCCGTCGAGGAGGCCGAGCCGATCGGCCAGCCAGCGCACGGTCGACGGATCGCCGGAGGAAACCAGCCGTTCGATCTGCTCGACAACCAGGATGCGCAGCGAGGAGAGGCGCAAGTCGGCTTCCCGCTTCAGGGCCTGCCGTTCCCACCAGACCCTGTGACGGAAATCCTTGGATCCGTAATAGGCCCGCCACAGGGTGGTGCGGCTGCATCCCATGGCGCGGGCGACATAGAGGAAGCTGCTGCCGCGCGCCAGCATCCCGGCGGCCATGATCCATTGTTCCTCATGGAACTGCGATCCGGGAACCAGCGAGCCGTCGGCGGGCACCGGCGGCTCCTCCGCCCAGCAGGGGAAATCGTCGTCGGCAAGGGTACGGCTGTCGAGAGGCATGGCTTTGCTCCGCAGGATGGTGGGACAGGTGCGGAGAGATTATAGGATAATTATCCCAGATGGCGCGTTTTCGTAAAATCCGCTGCGAACGATGCGCCGATGCCGTTCCCCTGCCCCCGATCATGGGGTGTCGGTGATCAGTGTTCCCCCCACAAGCGCAGTAGGGTGGCAAGCTGCACCTGCCCACCATTCGACAGACTGTCAGAAAAGCAGGTTCTCCAGGCCGACCTTGTCAGCAGGAGATTTTTCTATCATCTGTGTGTATCTTTCAGTTACTGAAATTTCATTTTCATTAATGAGCTTATAGATGTTTTATACCCTGAACCACTTAAAATCTGTGTTTGCAAATGAGTTCTTCGTTGAACCGGCAGACCAAAACTATCAGTTGGCTCGGTGGGCGAAAATCCATGGATTTCACCGGGAATTTTACTGGCAGGCAGTTCAAGCAATTGAGAAATACTGCAAGGCAGTTCTCGCTCTTAATGGGGAGAGTGTCATTAAAGATAGCCACAAGATCGAGAAGCTTTTCGACCGATGCTGCATGCGGCTTGACGATCTGGTAGTGCAGCGCCTTGAACGTCCGGCGGAGTTCCCGCAAGAACTCTGGAACGATGAAGATCCGGGGCGGTTCCTCCGATTTCTCTATCAGCAAGGAAACCCGAACAGCCGATATGGAATGACATCATGGTTTAACCGTCCAAGCGATCTTGTGAAACTTGATTGCCTTGTCTTTAGTCTTCGGCGCTGCGCAATCGGCATTGACTGGGTTGTGGGTACGGACTTCAACGTCAATCCAGAGATCCTCGAATTCACCGGGAAATCTTTTGCAGAAGTTCTGCGTGCGAAGCCCACATATCAGGTCCGAGAGGGCTTCAAAACTGTTTCGTCTCCCGCGATCTTGTCCGGAGAGAACATTGAAGATTCTTTGACCATGTGGAATTTTCAAATAGCATCCATGCCATCTAACCTTGATCAACCACTACCGCCGTCCATGTCCTCAATCATTGGTCCCGCTCGGAACTCCTTGTTGCACATCTTCTGTAATGCGATAAACAAACACGAGGGCAAGGATATTGATAAAATTCTTCGAGAAGGGGCATTATGGTTGTTGAATACAGTTAAACTTGACACTCAATTTATAGAATTACTTAAAAAGTATGAAAGTTATTAAATAAATACAAGAGGTGAGAGCGGCGGCGCTACCGGAACAGTGAGAGGTGCAAGCAGCCGGCCATCCACCTCGCCATAGGCCCCAACCCTTACGCCTCGGGGGAGGCCACCTTCGCCGCCTTCGCCTTGCGCGCCGCCACCTCGAAGGCCACGTCCTCGATCATCCCGGCGGTGAGCGAGGACAGGGCCGACTTGAGGCTCGGCCAGTGGTTCATCCGGGCGGTGTCGGCGACGGCGGCGTTCCTGGCCTTCAGCACGAGGCGGCGGCCGCCCTGGGGGGCTTCCTCCACCCGTTCCGGCTCCAGTTCGGCCAGCAGCGGGGCGGGAACCTTGCCCTTCAGGGCGTGCAGGACGGCTGCCCACAGCGCCGTCACGTCGTCGGCATCGGGCAGCGGGCCGAGGTCGGCGAGGCCGGCCTCCACCGGGTCGGCGGGAGCCACGGTGTCGACCTTGCCGATGCGCCGGGCGCGGCGGCCGGCGCTGTGGCGTTCGCGCTCCAGATAGGTTTCGGCCGCCTCTTCCTCGTCCTTGGCGTGGAAATCGAGGGTCACCGCCTCGATCTTGCGGCCTTTCCGCTTCATCTTGTCTTCCGGCATGCTGACGCGGAAGGGGGCGAGCTGGTTCACCTCGGCGATGGCGCGGTCGATGGTGCGGGTGCGCAGGATGCCGAAGTCCTTGTAGGCGCCCTCCGGGACGTTCATCAGCTTGCGCAGCGTGTCGATGTCCAGTTCCAGCGACGGATAATCCATCTGGTAGCGCTGCATGCCGATCTCGTAGAGCTTCAGCGCGTAGGTGCTGGTGACCTTGACCATCGCCGGCCCGGAAAGCTTGGCCCAGAGCTGGGACGAGCGCTGGATTTCCAGGAAGGCGTCGGTGAACTGGAAATGGATGTCGGCGGCGTCGCTGTCCTCCTCCTCCTCCGGCCGGACATAGCTGGAGAGGATGCGCAGTTCGGCACGCGACCGGCGGCCACGGAAGGGGCCGATGACCACCAGGCTGGAATCGAAGATTTCCTTCAGCGCGTCGAAGATCCGCTCGTTGCCCTTGTGGTTGCCGCGCACCACGCGCTTGGGCAGCCGGTAGAGCTTGTTGGCGAAATTCTGGCTGCCGGCGAGATGGATCATGAAGTTCAGCATCTTCTGCGCCGGCAGCGACAGGCGCGTGCCGTTGGCGGGATAGCTGTAGACCGCCTCCGCCGCCTTGATCAGGTGCTTGTAGCCGTCGCGCTCGAAGGTGGCGCTGGCGACGCGGGCGGTCAGTCCGGCGACCGGGGCGGCGGATTCGGCGCCAACCACGGGCACGGCGGCTGCCCCGCCGTCGCCGTCGATCACGGCCCCGCCGGCCAGATCCTGCGGCCCCAACACGACGAGGCCGGGGGCGGCCTTTGCCGAACCGGCCGTGACGGGCGCAGCCGCGTCCGACGGGACGGACTCCTCCGCCACCGCACCACGCGCTTTCCTGCGCCCCGTCCCCGCCATCGCCGTCCTCCGCCGAAATCGAAGGAGGCTAATTCAATCCTTACCCGAAAAACAAGTAAGGAAAGGGTGACGCCGCAGAATCCTGTTCATCCTTACATCCTGGGGGCAGAACCCTTACGCCCCGGGGGGTATGCGAATCGCCCCCACCCGGTAAGGCTGTTTCCCCCACCCTGTAAGGAAGATTCGATGCGACTCGCGGACTCTCCTGGGTTTTTGGGCCGACGAATCCTCTTAAAAGGGAAAGGGAGTCACGGGCGCCTGCTAAGTGCCGGATCTGCAAAGGCTTCCCCGAGTGCGAATCTCACCCCAACTCCCCTCCGAGAGCCTTGCATGCCCCGAATCGGCCCGACTCGATTCCGGAAAGCCGCATCATGGTGCGTAGTCTATCCTTACTCCCTGGGGGCGTTCGGCCATTTTTGCTGTTCGAGGGGCCATGGGCAAGCGCCATCCTTACGGCTTGGGGGCATCCATGGCCGGATTCTGGCCCCCGAGAGGTAAGGATGGTCAGATTCTGGAGACCTGTCGGGTCTTTTTCAGAGCATGTAAGGGATCCAAGGACTTAAGAGCCCCCAGGACGTAAGGAAGCCCGCCCCCAAGCCGTAAGGATCGGGATGCGGGCCGGACGGTTCAGGGAAGCCGGGATCCAGCCCCCAAGGAGTAAGGATAGCGAACGGAAGGAAAGCTAATATATTGATTTATAATGTTTTTCTTTCAGTGCGCAGCCAGCAGGAACAGCCCCTGCCCCAGATAGACGCCGGCGGTTCCCATCACCAGATAGCGGCTCCACAGGCGAAACTGCGCGTCGCTCATGCGGTCCAGCACGCGGCGGGAGAGATTCGTGCCCAGCAGCGCCATGGCGACCGACATCAGAATCGCCGCCGATTCCACCGTGCCGTCGGCGGCTCCGGCGACAAGCGGAGCGAAGTAAGCGATCTTCACCAGATGGCCAACCGACTGAATCGCGGCCTTGGTGGCGACCACGCTCTGCCGGCTCATCGCGCCGCGAATGAAGAAGACGTCCAGCAGCGGACCGGAAATGCCGGCGACCAACTGCACCCCCATGCACAGAAAGCCGCCCAGGAGGCCATGCAGCGGCTTCCGGGCGTCCAGGGCCCAGCGTGCGGGCACCGCCAGCGCAAGGAAGGGCGTCAGCCCCAGAATCAGCAGCGACACCGCCCGGTCGGGAATCGCGCCGACCAGGGCGAACAGCAACCCGGCCCCGGATCCGCCCAGCGCGAATCGCAGGATGACCGGCCAGACGACATGGCGCCGCCACAACCATGCCCGCCAGCCGTTGGAGGCGAACTGCGTCACGCCATGCAGCAGCATCGCCGAGGGGACCGGCAGCAGGATCAGCAGCAGGCCCATCAGCATCATGCCGCCGGCCATGCCGAACAGGCCCGACAGAAACGAGGTCACGAGAACGGTAAGGCCAAGCCCCACCATCAGCGAAAGCGTCAGCATGAATCGGTCCAAATATCGGAGATCAGGCTGAAAATCTCGCACGCGCGCGGTTGCGCCGCAAACGGCATTGCCCGATGCTCAGCCCCAGGAAAAGTTGGGGTCAAGTAAGGATGGAGCGATGCGCCGCCTTCCCTCGTTGAACGGCCTGCGCGCCTTCGAGGCGGCGGCCCGCCATGGCAGCTTCACCGCCGCCGCGGCGGAACTGCATGTCTCCCAGGCCGCGGTCAGCCGGATGGTGAAGCTGCTGGAGGAGCGGCTGGGCTTTGCCCTGTTCGACCGGCGGGCCAACATGCTGGTGCCGACCGAGCGCGGCCGGGCGCTTCAGCCGGCGCTGACGGAGGCGTTCGACGGCATCGCCCGGCGGGTGGAGCAGGTGTCGGCGATGCGGGCCGGGCCGGTGCTGACGGTGGGAATGGGGGCCACGGTGGCGGTGCGCTGGCTGATTCCGCGCCTGTCCGGCTTCCACATCGGTCACCCGGAGATCGAGGTGCGGATTGCCACCGGCGGGGCCGGCGCGCCGATGAACGACGACTGGACCTGCGCCGTCCTGTTGGGCGACGGCCAATGGCCCGGCTACGAGGCGGAGCGGCTGTTCTCCTCCACCCTGCAGCCGGTCTGCGCGCCGCGTCTGGCGGCGGAACTGCGCAAGCCCGCCGATCTGGCCACCGCAACCCTGCTGCACGTCTCCCATTGGCCGGAGGACTGGCCGCGCTGGCTCGCCGCCGCCGGGGTGGCGGAGTTGACGTCCAAGGGGCCGTCGTCCAAGGGGCTGTCCTTCGGCAGCTATGCCATGACGCTGCAGGCGGCCATCGACGGCGTCGGGATGGCGCTGGCGCCGCGGCTCTACATCCTGGACGACATCGCCGCCGGGCGCCTTGCCACGCCCTTCGGGCCGGCGGTGCCGATGGTCCATTCCTGGTATCTGGTCCATCGCGCGTCCCGGCGCGAGGATGCGGGGCTCGCGCCCTTCCGCGACTGGCTCTATGGGCTGTGCGCCGAGATGGAGTAGGCCCCTTCGTCCTTTCGGCGCATGGCCGGGCGGCACAATTCACCGATGCGCCGCCTGCGGGTGCCGACATAGGGTGGCCGCTGTTTCCCCTGTCCATTCCCCGCAGCCAGACCCTACAGGACCGCGCGATGCCGCCCACCGCTGCTCCCCCCGGCGCCTCCCCCCTGGATGCCGCCCATCCGGCGCTGTCCCGCTCGCTCGTCATGCTGATGGCGCTGGCCTGCGGGGTGGTGGTCGCCAACATCTATTATGCCCAGCCGCTGGTCGGGCTGATCGGCCCCGCGGTCGGGCTGTCGCCGGAAACCGCCAGCCTGGTCGTCACCCTGACCCAGGTCGGCTATGGCGCCGGGCTGGTCCTGCTGGTCCCGCTCGGCGACCTGCTGGAGAACCGCCGGCTGGTGGTCGTCACGCTGTGCAGCACGGTGGCGGCGCTGCTGGTGGCGGCCGTCGCCCCCAGCGCCTCGCTGTTCCTGGCGGCGGCCTTCCTGATCGGCGTCACCTCCGTCGCCGTGCAGATGCTGGTGCCGCTCGCCGCCCACATGGCGCCGGAGGCCTCGCGCGGGCAGGTGGTGGGCAATGTGATGAGCGGCCTGCTGCTCGGCATCCTGCTGGCCCGCCCGGTGTCGAGCCTGATCGCCGACAGCCTCGGCTGGCGTGCCGTGTTCGGCCTGTCGGCGGTGGTGATGGTGGGCTTCGCCGTGCTGCTGTGGCGCGTGCTGCCGCAGCGGCGGCCGAACAGCCGGTCCGGCTACGGCACGCTGATCGGCTCGCTCGGGCGGCTGCTGGCGCGGACGCCGGTGCTGCAGCGGCGGACCGTCTACCAGACCATGATGTTCGCGTCCTTCAGCCTCTACTGGACCTCCGTGCCGCTTCTGCTGGCCGGGGCGCCCTTCCATCTCAGCCAGCGGGGGATCGCGCTGTTCGCTTTGTCCGGTGCGGCGGGAGCCCTGGTCGCCCCCATCGCCGGGCGGATCGCCGACCGCGGCTGGACCCGGCCGGCGACAGGCTTCGCGCTGGCGATGGCGGCGTTGTCCTTCTTCGTCGCGCGGGCGGGAGAGGGCTCCATCGCGCTGCTGGTGCTGGCCGGGCTGCTGCTGGACATGGGCGTCCAGATGAACATGGTGCTGGGGCAGCGCGCGATCTATTCGCTGGGGGCGGAGACTCGCAGCCGGATGAACGCCATCTATATGGCGATCTTCTTCCTGGGCGGCGCGGCGGGCTCGGCGCTGGCCGGCTACGCCTTCGCCGTCGGCGGGTGGGAGCCGGTGACCTGGATCGGCTTCGCCTTTCCCGCGTTGGGCCTGCTGTTCTACCTGACCGAATTCCGCGGGCGGCACACCGCCTGACCTGAGCTTGAAGGAGACGATGCAATGGATCGACGCCCGCCCGATCGACGCTCTTTGGGCCGCAGCGGCCTGACGGTGTCCCCGCTCTGTTTCGGCGGCAACGTGTTCGGCTGGACCGCCGACGAGGCGACCTCCTTCCGGCTGCTCGACGCCTTCGTCGATGCCGGCTTCAACTTCGTCGACACCGCCGACGTCTATTCGGCCTGGGCGCCCGGCAACAGGGGCGGCAAGTCCGAGACCATCATCGGCAAGTGGATGAGGAGCCGCGGCAACCGCGACCGCATCGTGCTGGCGACCAAGGTCGGGTCGGAGATGGGGCCGGGGAAGAAGGGCCTGTCCCCGGCCTGGATCCGCAGCGCGGTGGAGGAGTCGCTGCGCCGTCTCCAGACCGACCGCATCGACCTCTACCAGTCCCATTGGGACGACCCGTCGACGCCCCTGGAGGACACGCTGGGCGCCTACAAGGACCTGATCGACCAGGGCAAGGTCCGCGCCATCGGCGCCTCCAACCTGACCGCCGCCCGCCTGCGCGAGGCGCTGGAGGTCAGCGCCCGCACCGGCCTGCCCCGCTACGAGACCCTGCAGCCGGAATACAACCTCTACAGCCGCGAGGGCTACGAGGCGGAGCTGGAGGGGATTTGCCGGGAGAACGGGCTGGGCGTCATCAGCTATTACTCTCTGGCCGGAGGATTCCTGACCGGCAAGTACCGCTCGGCCGGGGATGCCGGCAAGAGCGCGCGCGGCAGCGGCGCGGTGTCGAAATATCTCAATGACCGCGGCCGGGCGATCCTGGCGGCGCTGGACGAGGTGGCCGGCCGGCATGGGGCGACCCCGGCACAGGTGGCGCTCGCCTGGCTGATCGCGCGTCCCGGCCTGACGGCGCCCATCGTGAGCGCGTCGAAACCCGAACAGATTGGCGACCTGATCGCCGCGGCGGAGCTGCGCCTGGATGCCGAGGACATCGGACGGCTCGACCGCGCAAGCGCCTGGTAGTACGGACCAACGGCCGGCGCGGCGGCGGATCCGTCATCGCGCCGCGCTCCCTTCTCCTCCCCTCCACTCCCCATCGGAGTGGAACGGATGGAACGGTGTGAAACGGTTTTCCGGCGATGTTCCACCGTTCGACACGCCCGGTTCGACACGCGCGCGGGCGTCCGGCGGGCCGGAGGCGTGGTGTCGCAGCGGTGTGGCGGTCATGGATGCGGCAGGGGGATGCGGCTAGGCGCGGAGCGAAAAATCCCGTGGCGGGAAGGCCGTCAGCGGCGGACGACGCTGACCGGATGGGTCTTGGGAGCGGGCTTGGCAGCGGAGCGGCCGCTGCGGGCGGCGATGGCGGCACCCTGCAGGTTGCGCTGTCCGCGGCGCTGCGCCAGTTCCACATCGCGGCGGAAGTTGGGACCGAGCGCCTCGAAGGCGGCCTTCAGTTCGGGATCCTGCATCCAGAGTTCACGTCGTTCCATGGTTTCCTCTTGAATTGGCTGGCCCTCGGCGGAACGCCGAGCAAGCCTGCGGCATGCCGCCCGTGTCGAAGACGGTTCGGTGACGAGACATCCGATGTGTTTCACAGGATGGCTCCCGTTTTCCTTGCTTCAAGGCGGGGGCAACATGACGAAGTGACAGGTTGGGGCGGCTGGTCTTGACTTCAAGATCCCTCCGGCATCAGGCCGGGCGACTTTTCAAGAGCTTCAACGTCCTGCCTACCCCAAGGTTCCAGCCGGTTCTTTCCCCGTCCTCGCGTTCTAGAACCCGAGGACGGGGAAAGGAGAGGATCAGCCCAGCAGACCGATGTCGTCATAGGGGATGTGGTCGAAACCCATCCCATAGACCGGCGAGTTCGCCGACAGGGTGAAGTCGCCCGCGCCCGGATTGACGAAGCCCGGATTCAGCGTGACCGAGCCCTTGTCGTAGCCCGCGGCGTGCCACTCCGCCAGATGGCCCTTGCCGCCGCCGGCCAGCACCTGCGGCCAGACGTCGAACAGATCCTTGGACGGATCCAGGCTGCTGTAGAAGTTGTTGTGGATGTTGCCGACGCCGGCCGGGCCGTAGATATGGACGGCCATGCCCTCCCGGACGTCGATGACGTTGCCGAAGATTTCGTTGCCGCTCATCACCTTGCCCTTCCAGCCGCTCCAGGCCACGTCCTGCTGCAGGCCGATCTGGGCGCCGCTGTTGCCGGCGATCACGTTCTCGGTGACGGTGTTGTTCCAGCCGCCATGCAGGAACACGCCGCCGATGTTGTCGTGGACGACGTTGCCCTTCACCGTGGCGCCGCTGGTCCAGTCGTCGAGATAGATGCCCCAGCTCGCCACCTGGCCCGTGGGGTTGGTCGCGGTGGTGCCGCTCACGTCGTTGTTGACGATGGTGTGGCCGGTCAGATCCTGCTGGCGGTTGATCAGGTAGATGCCGCCGCCGTCGTTCGATTCAAGGTTGGCGTTGATCACCTTGTTGAAGGCGATGGTCGCGCGGTAGGTCGCGTCGCTGCCGTCCGTCTGGACCGAGCCGACGGCGATGGCCTTCTCCGGCGAGTTCTCGATCTGGTTATGGGTGATCTTGACGTCGGAGCTGCCGTTGACCCAGATGCCGGCGTCGCCGCGGTCGGCGGCGTTGGGATTCCTGATCAGGTTGTCGGACACCAGCGTGGCGTTGGAACCGGCCTTGACGAAGATCGCTTCGGCGCCGGTGCGGTCGAACTGGTTGCCGATCACCTTGCTGTTGGCGCTGTTCTGCACCGTGATGCCGTAGCCGCCGCCCACCAGGGTATTGTTGGCGAAGGTCAGGCCGGCGGCGTTGTCGGCGTAGACATAGTGGCCGTTGGCGACGCCGCCGGTGAAGGTCAGCCCCTCGATGGTCACGTCCCTGGCGCCGCCCAGGCCGAAGGACACCGACGCCTGCGCGCTGCCGTGGATCACCGCCTTCTCGTTGCCGTAGCCGGTGAAGGTGACGCCCGAATCCTGGCCGTTCAGCCAGACGACGTTCTGCAGGTAATAGTCGCCGCCGCGCACATAGGTGGTGTCGATGGTGGCATCGGCCCGCATGGCGGCCTGCGCCTTCGCCAGACTGGCGAAGGGACCGTCGGTGCCGGCGGCGTTGGGCGCGGCCAGCTTGCCCGACCAGCTGTCGTTGCCGTTCCTGGCGACGAAGAAACCGGGTTCCGTCGGCGTCGGCGTCGGCGTCGGCGTGGGGGTGGGCGTCGGTGTGGGAGTCGGCGTGGGAGTCGGGGTAGGCGTGGGCGTGGGAGTCGGCGTGGGGGCGGCGCCCGGGAAATCGGAGGCCGGGGCGTCCACCACCAGCGTGCCGTTCCACCACATCCCCTTCTGGCCGGCGATCACGTCCTTGCCGTCCAGCGCGCCCTTGTCATAGGTGACGGCGCTGCTGGTCGGGGCATAGCTGTTGCCGTTGATGGTGATGCTGTTGACGATCAGGCTGCGGTCCTGGCCGTTGATCACGGCATCGTTGTCGTACTGGATCTGCACCTTGTGGGCCACGCGGTCGGCGACGTCGGTGGTGAAGGTGAAATCCCGCGCGGCGGTGCCGGCGGTGGCTTCACCGATCACCTTGCCGTCGACCAGCACCTTGAAATGGGCGTTCACGCCGGCGGCCGGGATGCCGGACGCGTTCACCACGATGGTGTCCTTGGCCCCGATTCCCGCCTCGGGGGCCGGAGGGGGAGTGGGGGTGGGAGCCGGGGCGGGGGTGGAGATCGGGGCGGCGGGGAAAAAGCTCTTGTCGGCGTCGACCACCAGCGTGCCGTTCCACCACATCCCGCTCTGGCCCTTGACCACGTCGCGCCCGTCGAGCGCGCCCTTGTCATAGCTGACGATGCCGGCGGTCGGGGAGATCGTCTTGCCGCCGATGCTGATGCTGTTGACGATCAGGCTGCGGTCCTGGCCGTTGATCACCGCATCGTTGTCGTACTGGATCTGCACCTTGTGGGCGGCGTCGGCGGTCAGTACGGGGGTGAAGACGAAATCCTTCGCCGTCGTGCCCACGGTGCCCTCACCCACCTTCCGGCCATCGACCAGCAGGGTGAAATGGGCGTTCACGCCGGCGGCGGCGATGCCATGGGCATTCACGACGATCTTGGAAGTGGTGGTGGCCATCGGTTCGTTATCCTCGCCTGATGTGCCCGATGGCTCCTTGTGGACCGGTCGGGTTTTGATGTCGGTATTCGGGCCTGAACCCGGATGCCCGCGGAGGATGGCGAGGTTGTGGGGGATATTTGTGTGATGTTTGCCTTAAAGGTCGCGAAATCTGGGACAAATTGCGGGTAATCACGTCCGCGGTCAATTCTACTCATCGTATTGATTGCACTGCAGCATTTCCGCAACAGCAAAGAGTCCGAATATTGCGGCTTCCCCTATTCCAGCAGGAAGCCATTGAACGAAAGGTGCTTTTCCCGGATTGTTTGGAATAGCTACAACTGTTCGCCGCCGGAAGAGACGCGGCTACCGCAACGGCCCGGCCACCCCATATGTCCGAGGCCTGAGCGGAACAAGGATTGATCGAGAGATGCACGAGTACAGCGAGCGGCCGCGCCGCCTTGAACAGAACCCCAGCCCCCGGCCCCTGCCGCCGGGCTGTTTCCGGATGCAGCGGCTCATTCGCTTTTCACACTGCGATCCCGCCGGAATCGTCTATTTTCCGGTTTATTTCGACATGTTCAACGGGACGGTGGAGGACTGGTTCACCCAGGGCCTGGACATCGACTATGCGACGATGATCCTGCAGCGGCGGCTGGGGCTGCCGATCGTGCATGCCGAATGCGATTTCGTGATCCCCAGCCGGATGGGCGACACCCTGACTCTGGGGGTCCTGCTGGAGCGGCTCGGCCGCAGTTCGGTCAAGCTGCGCATCAACGGCGAGCATGAGGGGCAGGTCCGGCTGTCGGGCAGCCTGACGCTGGTCACCACCTCGCTGGACGATTTCGCCGCGGTGCCGATCCCCGCCGACATCCGGGCGGCGATGGAACGCTATCAGGCGGGCTGCGAGGGGTAAGGCGGAAAGCGGCCTTCCCGGCCTTCGGCCGGGCCGCACCCCTGATCCCGACCCTTCTCCCACAAGTAAGGTGTGAAGGGATTCGACTGCCCCTCCTGTGCCGCTCCTCCCGTGACGGACCTCCATGGACGACCTCGACCGCCGGCTGATCGACCTGTTGACGGTGAACGCGCGCACCAGCACGGCGGCGCTGGGCCGGGCGCTGGGGGTGTCGCGCTCCACCGTGCAGGACCGCATCGCCCGGCTGGAGCGGCAGGGGGTGATCGCCGGCTACACGGTGAAGCTGGGCGAGCCGGCGCCGCGCCGCGGCGTGTCGGCCCTGGTGATGATCAGCGTGAACGCCAAGCTGGCCGACCGCGCCGTCCACGCCCTGCGCAAGATGCCGGAGGTGATCCGGCTGCACAGCATCAGCGGCCAGTACGACCTGTGCGCCACCGTCGGCACCGAAACCCATGACGCGATGGACGCGGCGCTCGACGCCATCGGCCGCCTGCCGGGGGTGGAGCGGACGATGTCGTCGATCGTGCTGTCGACGAAGATGGAGCGGTAGAAGGCGGCGGAGCGGCGTCACCGCCACGCCCCCTTCTGTCATTGTCCGTTCCGCCCTGCCCTGCCCTCAGGCCGTCGCTTCCATCTGGATGACGCGCAGGTTGTTGGTGGTGCCGGCCTGGGCGAAGGGGATGCCGGCGACGACCACCATGGTGCCCGTCCTGCCGGCGAACTCCTCCGCCCGCGCGGTGGCGATGGCGCGGTCGACCATCTCCTCATAGGTGCGGATGTCGTCGGACAGCACGCTGTGGGCGCCCCACAGCAGGCAGAGCCGGCGCGACACCGCCTTGTCCGGGGTGATCGCCAGGATCGGCACCTCCGGCCGCTTGCGGGCGATGCGCGCCGCGGTGGTGCCGCTGGAGGTGAAGGCGACGATGGCCGAGGAGTGGAGGGTTTCGGCCAGATCGGCGGCGGCGGCGGCCACCGCATGGGGCGGGCTGTGCTCCTCGCCCGGATGGGTCGCCTGGATCAGCGAGTGGTAGAGCTTGTGCTGCTCGGTGGAGCGGATGATGCGGTCCATCATCGTCACCGCTTCGACCGGATACTTGCCCGACGCCGATTCGGCCGACAGCATCACCGCGTCGGCGCCGTCATAGATGGCGGTCGCCACGTCCGACGCCTCGGCCCGCGTCGGGGTCGGGGCGGAGACCATCGAATCGAGCATCTGCGTCGCGACGATCACCGGCTTCACCGCCAGTCGGCAGGCGCGCACCAGCTCCTTCTGGCGGCCGGGCACGTCCTCGTGCGGGATTTCGACGCCGAGGTCGCCGCGCGCCACCATCACCGCGTCCGACAGGCGGATGATGTCGTCGATCCGCTCCAGCGCCTGCGGCTTCTCGATCTTCGCCATGATGCCGGCGCGGTCGCCGATCAGGCTGCGGCCCTCCATGATGTCGCCCGGCTTCTGCACGAAGGACATGGCGACCCAATCGACGCCCAGCTCCAGCCCGAAGGCGAGGTCGGCGCGGTCCTTGGAAGTGAGCGGCGACAAATCCAGGATGGTGCCCGGCAGGTTGACGCCCTTGCGGTTGGAGATGGTGCCGCCGACGATCACGCGGGCCTCGATCCAGTCGTCGCCCAGCTCGGTCACCTCGACGCGGACCCGGCCGTCGTCGATCAGCAGATGGTGGCCGGGCATGATGGCGGCGAAGATCTCCGGGTGCGGCAGCGGAATGGACCTCTTGTCGCCGTCGCTGCCCTGAAGCACGAAGCGGATCGATTCGCCGGTGGCGACGTCGATCTTGCCGTCGCGGATGGTGCCGACGCGGATCTTCGGCCCCTGAAGATCCTGCAGGATGCCGATGGGGCGGCCGACCTCGGCCTCCAGCTCGCGGATGGCGCGGTGGACCTTGGCGTGGTCGTCGTGGGTGCCATGGCTGAAATTCAGCCGGAAAGTGTCGACGCCGGCCAGGAACAGGGTCTTCAGCATCTCGGGCGAGTTGCTGGCCGGTCCGACGGTGGCGACGATCTTGGCGCGGCGATGACGGCGCATGTGGTTCCGGCCGCGGGGGCCGTCCTCTCTTGGCTAGGGCCGTCCGGTGCGCCGGCGGGGCGGCTGCCACCTTTGCAGGACGGCGGGGTGACTGGTCGGCAATGCAACAGCCGGGGCGGAAAACCGTTCTGGCGGCGCCTGACGAACAGTCGCGTACCCTATCAAGGTGTCGCCATTGCCGGCGGAAAGCAAGGCGGCTCACCGGGTTGGAGTTCTTCCAACCGCCCGCCTGGCGTCACGCCGGCGCCGATGCGGGCGCATCCCGCCCCGCCGGCCATCGGCTGGCCTGTCCGCTGCGGGGGCCGGGCGGGCGGTCTTCATGCGGGGCGGCGGCGCCACCGGACCGTCGCTGGGCATCGCCCGGCGTCCTTCCTATGAGCAAAAGGAATAAAATCAGCAAACAAACCCTTTAACGATGCGTTTCCGCAGGGGGGATGGCTCACGAAATTTAACTTTCTTGCCTGCGCAAAAGGTCGTTTGCGAATTGGTCTTACCCCCGAGGTCGTAATTCCGTGCGCCGGTCTAATTTCAATCAAACCCGTGATCGTGTGAATATACGTGGTACATATCAGGCAGGATGTCGCGGATTTTTTGAAACTATGATGCGCGTCCCCGGATGATGGCTATATTGTGTCATCTGTGTCCTTTGGGGTCTTCTTTGACGAAATCAGTGCGTGGAAAGTAGATTTTGAGTAGAGGCAAGAAGGATTGTGGAGATGACCGGATATCCTGTGACCATGATGGGATATAGTTCGTTGCCCTGATCCGTACCCCTCGAACTGTCCTGCGACCGGATGGGCCAAATTTGCCACAAGCTTCGAAAAAACTTAACTGGATTTGGAAAGGTTTCGTTAACCATTGGAGCGCCAGCATGGCTTCAACGAAACGGACATAGGATCAAAGTCATGAGCACGACCACCTCGCCGAGCAAGATCGTCGTAAACGCCTACGGCCAGTCCGCGGACGGCGTCGCGCCGAATTTCAAGCTTCTGGTGGATGGTCAGGAGGTCGGGACGGCCAGTGCGGCGACCACCTCGTCGAAGGCCTACAGCTTCACCGCCGACCTCGCGGCCAACACGGCGCACAGCATCCAGGTCGTTTACGACAACGACACCGCGACCGCCGCCAGCCGCGACCTCTACGTCCAGTCGATCGAGGTGAACGGCCACACGCTGAAGCCGACCGACGCCGTCTACGAACGCCATGACGATGCCGCCCCGGTGCCTACCCAGGCCGGCCAGGAAGCCATGTGGTGGGACGGCGCGCTGACCTTCAGCACCCCCGCCAGCTACTACGCCGCGGCCCCGGCCGCCGCCCCGGCCGCCGGCACCGCGCAGAACACCATCGTCGTGAATGCCTCGGGCAGCACGGCCGGCGGCGAAGGCGCCCGCTTCACCGTTCTGGTGGACGGCAAGGAGATCGGCAAGGCCATCGCCGACAGCACCGATCCCAAGGAATTCAAGTTCACCGCCGATCTGGCCCAGGGCGCGGCCCATTCGGTGCAGGTGAAGTACGAGAACGACACCGTGATCGATGGTGCCGACCGCAACCTGTACGTCCACAGCATCAGCGTCGACGGCAAGACCGTTGCGGCCACCGACGATGCGGTTTCGGTCCAGCGTGAGGCCGACGGTGCCGACCTCGGCGCCACCTCCAACCTCTATTGGAACGCCACGCTGACCGCGAAGCTGGATGCCGGCAACTTCGACGGCTCCACCGGCGACGCCGGCGGCGATACCGGCGGCACCGACGGCGGCAATTCGGGTGGCGGCAATTCGGGCGGCGGCAGCTCGGGCGGCACCACTGGAGGGTCCACGGGCGGCTCCACCGGCAACGGCAGCACGCTGTCGGTCAAGGTGAGCGACGTCACCGTTGCCGATCCCGGCATGGTCGAAAGCCAGAGCAGCGGGACGATCAACGGCTTCCTGAGCACCAAGGGCAACCAGATCGTCGACGAAAGCGGCAACAACGTCCGCCTGACCGGCGTCAACTGGTTCGGCGGCGAGGGCTACAACTATGTGCCCGCCGGCCTGTGGGCCGACAGCTACCAGGGCCATATCGACAGCATGAAGGGCCTGGGCTTCAACGTCATCCGCCTGACCTGGGCGGACGACATGTTCGAGAGCGAGGCCGTCACCAACGGCATCGACTATTCGAAGAACCCGGATCTGGTCGGCCTGACCCGTCTGCAGGTCTATGACAAGGTCATCGACTACGCCGGCAAGGTCGGCATGAAGGTGATCCTCGACCACCACCGCAACGACGGCGGCGCCGGCACCAACGAACACGGGCTGTGGTACACCGACAAGAACCCGGAATCGAAGGTCATCGAGAACTGGCAGATGCTGGCCAAGCACTATGCCGGCAACGACACGGTGATCGGCGCCGACCTGCACAACGAGCCGAGCGTGTCCGCCACCTGGGGCGGCGATCCCGCCACCGACTGGGCCTCGGCCGCCGAGCGCATCGGCAACGCCATCCAGTCCGTGAACAAGGATTGGCTGATGATCGTCGAAGGCACGGAGTGGAGCAGCACGCTGGCCGGCGTGAAGGACCGTCCGATCGAGTTCGACGTGCCGAACAAGCTGGTCTACTCGCCGCACGCCTACGGCCAGAGCGTCTTCAACTTCAGCTGGCTGCAGGACGCCAACTTCCCCAACAACCTGCCGGCGCAGTACGACGGCATGTGGGGCTACATCTACAAGAACAACATCGCGCCCGTGCTGATCGGCGAGTTCGGCGGCCATCTGACCAGCTCGGCCGAGCAGACCTGGGCCAACGCCTTCGTCGATTACCTGAACGGCGACTGGGATCTGGACGGCAAGAGCGACCTGCCGGCCGGCCAGCAGGGCATGAGCTGGACCTACTGGGCCTGGACGCCGGAATCGCATGACGTGGGCGGCCTGCTGAAGGACGACTACAAGACCATCGACATGAACAAGATCAACATCATCAAGTCGGGTCTGGCGTCCGGCACCGGCACGGGCAGCTCCGGCACCGTGGCGGGCACCGACGAGGCGGTCTTCACCGTGCAGCTGGCCAACGCGGTCACCACCGCCACCACCATCGACTATGCGACCGAGGACGGCACGGCCAAGGCCGGGTCGGACTACGCCGCCACCAGCGGCAGCCTGACCTTCCAGCCGGGCGAGACCACCAAGACGGTCACCGTCCAGATCCACGGCGACAACGCCGGCAATGAAGGGACGGAGAACTTCCTGCTGAACCTGACCCACGGCGACACCAGCATCGGCAGCGCCATGGGCTACATCACCGATCTCGCGGCGTAAGCTCTCCCGCGAGGGACGAACCGAAGCAAGGGGGCCGATCCGCGTCAGAGATGGCGCGGGTCGGCCCCCGTCGCTTTTTCAGGGCCGGCACATTTTCAGGGCCGGCACAATGCGCCGACGGCCGGCCATTCCACCGCCGGATGCCCGGCCAGCCGGTCGAGCAGGCGGTCCAGCAGGTTCCAGATCGCCTCGTCATGGACCCGGTGGTGGGTCAGCAGGCCGATGGGCTCATGCGGGCCGCGCCGGCCCTCCCGCCTTTCGCGCAACTCGCGGCACAGCGTGTCGAGCAGGGCGGCGGGCGGCACCGCGGATCGGCCGCCGCGCCAGTCGATCAGGTCCAGATGGGTGTTGATCCAGGCAACCCCTCCCCGCTCCCGCGGCGGCGTGCCGAAGGCGGAGACGGCGCGATAGCCGGCGGCGGCCAGCCGGACGGGCATGTCGGCGGCCATCCGGTTCCAGGGCGGGACGAACAGCGGGAAAAGCCGGCCGCCGAACAGGGCGCGCAGGACGGACAGGCCGCGCTCGGCCTCCACCTGCCGGAGATCGGCGGGACGCTCCGGCCCGAATTCGCATTTCCTGGCGCCGGGGGCGGCATGGTCGGCGTGGGCCCAGCCATGGACCAGCACGGCCGCATGGGGCTGATCCGCCAGCGCGTCGGCGAGGGAACGGCCGGCCTCCGCCGGGATGACGGCAAGGCAGAGCGGGATGCCGGCCGTTGCACAGCGCCGCAGCAGCCGGTCGAGTTGCGGGCCGGCGGCGACCGCGTCGTCGTCGCGCAGCCAGAACGCGCAGCGCCGGCCGAGGCCGCTCCAGCGCGACAACTCCTCCTCCACCGGGTTCCAGTTCGCGGCGCTCCAGTCGCTCATGATCTCTTCTCCGCCAGCATGGCCTCGGCGATCTCGACGCTGCGCGCCGCGCCGGCCAACGATTCCGGGTCGAGCGGCGGGATGCGTGCGCCCATGACGGACTGCAGGGCGCCCGCGAGGCTGTCGGGGGTCAGCTCCGCCTCGCGCAGCATGGCGATGCCGGGGCGGCGGGCCAGGATGGCGGCGCGGATCGTCTGCTCGACCTCCTTGCCGTCCTCGAACGGGCAGAAGACGCTGGGCACCCCCACCGTCAGGCAGTCGAGCGCGGTGTTGTAGCCGCAGCGCCCGACCGAGGCGGATGCCCGGCCCAGCAGGGCGCGGAAGTCGGGGCGTACCGGCTCCACCAGCAGACGGTCGGGCGGGGCCATGGCGCGCAGCCGGTCGGCCAGCGCCGCGTCGCCCTTCGCCACCAGCAGGCGCCAGCGTTGCGGCAGGGCGCCGGAGGCGGCGCATAGGGCGGCGCAGCGGGCGGCGGCCTCGAAGACGGGACGGCCGACCGGGCCGCCGCCTGCCGTGACCAGGATCTCGCCCTGCCCGTCCGTGCCGCCGTCGGCAAGGGCCGGCGGCGGCACGACGAAGCCGGTGTAGCGCAGCAGCGGACGCATCGCCATGGTCAGCGGCCAGCTGTCCTCCAGCGGCGCCACGGCCGGATCGGAATGGACCAGCACGCCGTCATAGAAGCCGAGCAGCCGCCGCTCCGTCTCCGCCACCCGCGCCGGCTTGGAGGGCGGGGCCAGGATGTCGCGTACGGAGGCGAGCGCCAGCGGCGGGGCCGGCAGGCTGCGGGCGCGTTCCAGCAGGGCGTCGAACTCGGCGGCGAGCGCGCGGCGGCCGAAGGGGAACAGCTCGGTGACCAGCACGTCGGGGCGGAGGCTGTCGAGCAGGCCGGTCAGCATCGCCCGCCGCGCCGCGAAGATCCCGGCATCGGCGGGACGCCCGTCGGCGGTCAGCAGGGTGGCGAAGTCGGCGCCGTCGCTCGCCAGCGGCGGCAGCTGGCGCAGGGTGGCGCCGCCGCTGCCGAGATGGGGGGCAGGGCGCCCGCCGCTGACCACGTCGACGCTCCAGCCGCGGGCGGCGAAGGCTTCGGCCAGGGCGAGCGCGCGGCTGAGATGGCCGGTGCCCAGCAGGTGGGTGACGACGATCATGAGCTTCACGACAGGCGCTCCCCCTCGTGGTTGCCGTCCGGGCGCAGGCTGCCGTCATCGCTGAGCGTCATGGCGTAGAGGCGGTCGCGCCTCACCGGAACCGGCGGCGGGCCGCGGAAGTCCCAGCCCCAGGCGAGCGCCAGGGCGACGCGAATCACGCCGATATGGGTGACGGCGAGGTGTGGGCGGGGCATCTCCGCGGGGACAATCGCCCTCTCCTGTCCCGGGCGAGGGAAGGGGCCCGCGCCGCAGGCGTGGGGAGGGTGAGGGGTGGGGCGAGAATCGGGAACCGCATGGATCCTTGGATTACCCCTCACCCTTCCCATGCTTCGCATGGGCCCCTTCACTTTCCCGGGGCGGGAGAGGGAGTGCAGCCAGTCGGTCAGGCGCTGGCGGATGTCGGCGGGGCTTTCGCCGGCGGGGGGGCGGAAGTCCCAGCCCCAGGCTTCGAGGTCGCGGTAGCCGCTGGCGGGGTCGGCGCGCAGGTCGATGCCGCGCAGCCCCTCCCAGGAGCCCCAGTCCATTTCGATCAGGCGGCCGTCGGTGCGGACGGGACGGCCGTTGCCCAGCAGGCGGGCCGTCTCGACGGCGCGGGACAGCGGGCTGGCGTGCAGGACGGCGTCGCGCCAGTCCTCCGGCAGGGTCAGGCGGGACAGGCGCTTGCGGCCCTCGGCGTCGAGCGGGATGTCGGTACGGCCCTGGATGCGCCCCTCGCGGTTCCAGCCGGTGACGCCGTGGCGCAGGAAGGCGAGCCGGATCATGCCGGCGCCCGCCGGGTCAGGCCGGTCAGCAGGGCGCGCAGACGCTCCGCCGCCGCCG
The DNA here is from genome assembly GCF_003233655.1 of Azospirillum ramasamyi. Lineage (NCBI taxonomy): Bacteria > Pseudomonadati > Pseudomonadota > Alphaproteobacteria > Rhodospirillales > Azospirillaceae > Azospirillum > Azospirillum ramasamyi. The sequence goes on along the minus strand of NZ_CP029833.1, from coordinate 332,865 downwards.
GCAGGCCGTGATGCGCCTCGACATGGGCGCGGGCGCCTTGGCCGAGGGAGCGCAGGGCCGGCGGGTCGGCGAGCAGGCCGGCCAGCGCCGCGGCGAAGTCCTGCGGCGTCGGGCCGGTCAGCCGTCCGCCGACGCCGTCGCGGATGACGGTGCCGGTGCCGGCGCTGTCGACGGCGAGCACGGGGAGCCCATGGGCCTGCGCCTCCAGATAGACCATGCCGAAGGCCTCGTTCAGGCCGGGCCAGACCAGCAGGTCGGCGGCGCGGTAATGGCCGGCGAGGTCGGCGGGAGCGCCGGCGCCCAGCAGCCGCACGCGCGGGCCGAAGGGGGCGAACAGCGCCGATACCTCCGCCGCCGCCGGGCCGTCGCCGACGATGTCGAGCGTCCAGGGGCGGGCGGTCGGAAGTTGAGCGGCCAGAAGATGAAGGGACTCGGCCAGCAGGCGGTAGGAGGCGAGCTTGTCGCCCGGCCGCATCATGGCGACGGTCAGCAGGCGGGTTGGCGAGCCCGGCGCCCCGCGCTCGGCGGTGCTCGGTTCCGGGGCGGGCGGCAGGTCGAGGAAGGGGGGCAGCATCGCCACGCGCTGGCCGGGCGGGCCGTAGGCCTCCACCGCCTGCCGGTCGCGGTCGCTGACGCAGAGCACGAGGTCTGCGGCCTCGACGGCGGCCTCGGCGGCGGCGGCGAAGGCGGACCAGGGGCCGGTCAGGCGCTTGCGGGCGCGGGTCGCCTCCGCGACGACATAGGGGATGCCGAGGCTGCGGGCGATGCGCGGCCCGATCAGGTCGGGCGCCTTGTAATAGACATGGTAGCTCAGCCACAGCGACGGGCGGCGCTCCGGCGCGGCGGCGTAGAGGGAGAGCAGGCGGCCGCATTCCGCGTCGGCCCTGGCCGTCAGACGGGCCTGGAGCGCGGCGTCGCCGCTGCCGTCATAGACGCGCAGGCCGCTCGCCACCTCCACCGGTCCGGTCACAGCCAGCGCGCGCAGGATCAGCCGCGCCATCTGGCGGTCGCCGGAGGGCACCGGGTGGTCGACCGGCTTCAGCGGGGCATAGAAGGCGATGCGCGGCGGGGACGGGGCGCTCATGCCGCGGCCTCCGCCAGCCGGCGGACGAGGCGGTCGATGCCGGCGGTCATGCCGAACTCGGCGCGCAGGCGGGCATGGGCGGCCTCGCCCAGCCGCAGGCGCAGCGCCGGGTCGGTGGCCAGCCGTTCCAGCGCGGCGGCGATGGCGGGCGGGGTGCCGTCGGTCAGCAGGCCGTGGACGCCGTCGGCGATGAATTCGGGGATGGCCGACACGGCGGTCGAGAGGATGGCGAGGCGCTGGCTCGCCGCCTCCATCAGCACGTTGGGCAGGCCGTCGCGGTCGCCGTCCCCGGCCACCACGCTGGTCAGCACGAACAGGTCGGCGCGGCGCAGGGACTCGATCACCGCCGCCTGGTCCTGCGCGCCGCGCCAGTCGATGCGGCCGGCCAGCCCCAGCCTTTCGGCCCGCGCGCGCAAGTCCTGCTTCAGGTCGCCGGAGCCGATATGGACCAGCCGCCAGTGCAGACCGTCCGGCAGCATCGCCAGCGCGTCGAGCAGCCGGTCGTAGCCCTTCTTCTCCACCAGCCGGCCGACCGACAGGATCTCCACCGCGCGATCGGGGGCGGAACCGTCGCGGGCGGGGGCGTCCGCGCGGTCCGGCGGGGCGGGAAAGCGACCGAGGTCCAGCCCGTGATAGACGAGGTCGATGCGCGCGGGATCCGCCGCCAGCCCGCGCAGATGCGCCGCCCCGACCGCGGTGCAGGTGACGCCGAAGCGGGCGTCGGCCAGCTTTTCCCGCTTCTCCCATTCCGGGGTGGTCCAGATGTCCTTGGCATGGGCGGAAAAGCCCCAGCCGACGCCGCGGATGGCGGCGGCGTAGCGCCCGACCGAGGCCGGGGTGTGCAGGAAATGGACATAGAGGAAGGGCATGGCGGCGGGCAGCTCCGCCGCCAGCACCAGCGCCTGACCGAAGCGGCGCCCCCGGTTGGCGGTGCGGTCGCGCATCAGGTCGCGCAGCCAGCCCCGCGCCGTGCGGGCCAGCCCGGCCGGATGGCGGACCAGCAGGCGGCCGAGCGCGCGCAGCACCCGCCCCGGCTCGTCGCGCAGGTATTCCGGCAGGTAATGGACCGGCGCGGTGATGCGGTCGTGCAGGGCGTGGCGGCGGGCGTCGGTGGGGCGGCGCAGCGACCAGATCGCCAGATCGACTCCGCGCTCCTGCAGGGCCAGGATCTCCTGCGCGATGAAGGTCTCCGACAGGCGGGGGTATCCCTTCACCACCACGGCCAGCGTGACCGGCCCGCCGGACGGTGCTCCGGGCGGTACAGGGCCGCCCTTCCCCGGTCCGGACGTCATGCGCGCTTGCTCATCGCCATGCGGGACAGGCGCAGCGCCGCGCGGCGGAGCGGGGTGAGGGCCGCCGTCCGGCCGGACGGCCCTTCGGCCTCCAGCAGATCGCGCGTCAGCCCGGCGATGCGGTCCAGACCGCCGAGCAGGCCGGGCAGCGGGCTGGCCGAGGGCGGCGGCTGGGCGGGCAGCGCGCGGATGGCGTCGGCCATCGCCCGCGGGTCGCCGCCGTCGCGGTCGCTGTCCAGCATGCGCAGCAGGCCCAGCGCCTCCGCCGCCTCCGCCCGGATGCGCTGTTCCAGCCGCGGGCGGGTGCGCGGGGCCAGCACCGACGGCTTGTCGAAGGACAGGATCTCGCAGAAGGTGTTGTAGCCGCCCATCGCCACCACGCCCACGGCGCCGGCAAAGAGGTCTTCCATGCGGGAATGGAAATCCAGGGTCTCGACCCGGCCCTTCAGCCGGCCGATGCGGCGGGCGAACGCCTTGCGGTGGGAATCGTCCAGGAAGGGGCCGTAGACGATCAGCGCGCGCGGGCTGAGGTCGGGATCGGCCTCATAGGCGGCGATGGTCCAATCGACCAGGGCGGCGCCGTCGCCGCCGCCGCCGGGGGTGACCAGCACATAGGGAGCGCCCGGCCGGACAGCCGCCCCCTCCGTCGGTTCGCGGCGGAGATAGCCGGTGTAGCGCACCCGAGCCGCCACCTCCGGCGGCAGGTCCAGCCCGTCGAGCGGACGGTAGACCTGCGGCAGGCCGTAGACCCACAGCTGGTCGTAATAGCGCTCCACGGCGGTCACCGCCTCCTTGCGCTCCCATTCCGGCTGCAGGGCCTCGGGCGCGTCCAGCACGTCGCGCAGGCCCAGCACCACGCGGGTGCCGCCGCGCGCCCGCATCTCCTCCAGCGCCGGCAGGAATTCGCCGTGCAGGCCGGTCGGCTCCTTGTCGACGATGGCGAGCGTCGGGCGGAAGGCGCGGGCGGTGGCGCGGATGATCTCCGCCCGGATGGCGGTGGTCTGCTCGATCGGCAGGCCCAGGTTGCGGGCGGTGTAGCCGCCGTCCGGCTGCTTCACCACGCCCGGCAGGCGCACATGGTCGACCCGCTCGGGAAAGTCGAAGCGGCCGGCGACGGGCGAGCCGGTGAGGATCAGCGCCGAGGCGTCGGGAAAGGCCGACACCAGAGCTTGGGCAATCGTCCGCGATCGCCGCAGATGTCCCAGCCCGAAGGTGTCGTGGCTGTACAGCAGGATGCGCGGCGGTGTTCGGTCGGGGTGGATGGACCGAAAAGGAGCCAGGGGCCGGTGCATGCTCGGGCACTCCGCGTCAGCAAGGAGTCGGAACCGAAAAGGCTTGGGGGATCAAGTCATTATGTTCGTCCGATGACCGGTGTGGCCCCGGTGGCCGCGCGTCCGGTCCAGGCGGCGGCGCTCCAGCCTGGACAGAACCCCTCACATGGATCGCGCCGCGCATCAAGCCGACTTCCGGCCAGGCGGAAAAACCAAGCTATGAGGTGCGATATATGAGAGGGGCGCATGCTTGCAGGGCTTGCCGGCCGCCGGGAAAAGGGCTCAGTCGCCATGATAGGGATCCAGGGCGTCACGCAGTCCGTCGCCGAAGAAATTGAAGGACAAGACTACTAGGATCACCGGCAGCATCGGCAATGACACCCATGGATAGGTTTCCACCGCCATAAGGTTCTGGGCGTCGTTCAGCATCACCCCCCAGCTGGTGGCCGGCGGGCGCAGGCCCAAGCCCAGGAAGGACAGCGCCGTCTCGCCCAGGATCATCGCCGGGATCGACAGGGTGGCGCTGGCCAGCAGGTGGCTGGCGAAGTTGGGCAGCAGGTGGCGGCGGATGATCCGCGCCGGGCTCGCCCCCATCAGCTCCGCCGCCATGACGAAATCCTCCTCGCGGAGCGCCAGGAAGCGGGAGCGCACGGCGCGGGCCAGCGACGGCCAGTCGAGCAGGCCGAGGATGACGGAGATGCAGAGGAACACCGTCACCGGGCTCCAATGCGCCGGCACCGCGGCGGAGAGCGCCAGCCACAGCGGCAGCTCCGGCAGGGATTTCAGGATTTCCGACAGGCGCTGCACCCCGGCGTCGATCCAGCCGCCGAAATAGCCCGCCATGCCGCCCAACGTGACGCCGATGGCGAAGGAGACGGCGATGCCCAGCAGGCCGACGGTCAGCGACAGCTGCGCCCCGATGGCCAGCCGCGACAGCATGTCCCGGCCCAGCCGGTCGGTGCCCAGCAGATGCAGCGTCGCCCCCGGCGGCGGGCAGACCAGCCGCATCCGCATCTCCACCAGCCCCAGGAAGCGGTAGGGCTTGCCGGGGCAGAAGAACTCCAGCGGCATCGGCCGGCTGGTGTCCGCCTCGTAGCGCCAGCGATAGTCCTTCAGGTCGGGCTGGCCGGTGGTCGGGTAGACGAAGGGGCCGATGAAGCGGCCGTCGTGGAACAGGTGGATGCCCTGCGGCGGGGCGTAGAGATGCTCCACGTCGCGTTCGTTGGCGCCGTAGGGAACCAGGAAATCGACGAAGGGCAGGCTGAGATAGGACAGCCCGAGGAACAGCGCGCCCAGCACCGCCAGCCGGTGGCGCAGGAACCGCCGCAGCATCAGCCGCCCGGTCGAGGCGCCCGGATCGAAGCGGGGCGCCGGACCGTCCATCGCCGCCGGATCGGGATAGGGCCGGCTGTCGACGTAGTGGTCCCAGCCGCCGCCCATGCCCTCGCCGGTGCCCCCGCCGCTCATGCCGCCACGTATTATGCCCGGTTCTTCCGCGCCCGGACCCGTCATGTCCTGGTTCTTCATGACTGGGCCTTCCTTGCCTTGCCCAGCCGGATGCGGGGATCGAGCAGCGCCAGCGCGATGTCGGAGATCAGCATGCCGACCAGCACCAGCAGCGAGATGAACATCAGGATGAAGCCCGACAGGAAGATGTCCTGCGCCCGCAGCGCCTCCAGCAGGGCCGGACCGATGGTGGGCAGGCTCAGCACGACCGAGATCAGAACCGACCCCGACACCAGCGACGGCAGCAGCGACCCGATGTCGGAGACGAAGGGGTTCAGCGCCATGCGCAGCGGATAGCGGGTCAGCCGGCGCAGCGGCGGCACGCCCTTGGCCTTGGCGGTGACGACATAGGGCTTGCCCAGCTCGTCCAGCAGGTTGGCGCGCAGGCGCCGCACCATGGCGGCGGTGCCTGACAGGCCGATGACGACGGTGGGAACGATCAGGTGCTGCAGGATCGAGCCGGCCTTGGCCCAGCTCATCGGCTGGTTCTCGTATCGGGCGTCCACCAGCCCGCCGATCGGCAGGCCCAGCCATTTCTGGCCGTAATAGAGCAGGATCAGCGCCAGCAGGAAGTTGGGCGTCGCCAGGCCGATATAGCCGATGGTGGCGGCGAGGTAATCGACCCAGCTGTTGGCGCGGATCGCCGCCAGCGCCCCCAGCGGGAAGGAGACCAGATAGACGAACAGCACGGCGGCGACGTTGAGGATGACGGTGAACCACAGGGTTTCGCCCACCACCTCCGCCACCGGCCTGTTGAACTCGAACGACCAGCCGAGGTCGCCCTGCAGCAGGCCGTTGAAGCCGTTCGGCCCCGGCCACAGGCCGATCCAGATCAGGTATTGCTCGGGCAGCGGCCGGTCCAGCGCATATTCGCGGCGCAGGAACTCCGCCTTGGCAAGCCCGGCCTCCTGGCCGGTGGCGCGCAGCTCGGCGATCTGGTTGGACAGATAGTCGCCGGGCGGCAGGTTGATGACGATGAAGATCACGATCGACACCACGATCAGCGTCGGGATCATCACCAGCAGCCGGTGCAGGATGAAACGCGGCATGGGCGGTCATTCCCCCCTGCGGTAAACGCCGGCCGGCTCGGGATCGGCCGGGCGGGCGTCGGCGAAAAAGAACTCGTCGGGCCGGTAGATGCCGAGATAGGCGCCGGGATCCCACAGCCACAGCCCCTTCTCCGGCACGTTGCGCAGGCGGTTGGCGACGGCGATGGGCTGCGGCGTCTTCGCCACCACGCCGATGACGAAGATCTGGTCGGCATGGATGTCGAGCATCGCCGACCACAGGGCGCGCCGTTCCGTCTCGTCGGTGGTTTGGCGCCAGCGGCGGGCGAACTCCATCAGCTCGCGCGCGACCGGCATGTCGATGGCCTCCCCGGCACCGCCGGAGGTCTGGTAATACTGCCCCCATTTCGGCCAGCTGAAATTCTCCTGGGTCATCGGGGCCAGCTCCCCCGGACTGCTGTCGGGATCGGGGACGCCGTTGTCCCAGCCGCCCCACACCGCCATCATCGTCTGGCCGGCATAGACGCGGTTGCGCAGCACGTCGCGGTCCACCATGCGCACCAGCAGCCGGACGCCGATGTCGCGCCAGGTCTCCGCGATGATCTGCAGCGCGTCGGCCACCTCCGGCTTCTCGCCGGCCGATTCCACGATCACCTCCAGCGGGCGGCCGTCGGGCAGGTCGCGGTACAGCTCGCCGCGCTGGCGCTTCAGCCCGATCTCGTCGAGCAGCGCCGCGGCCCGTTCGGGGTCGTAGCCGGTCCAGACGCCGGTGCGCTCCGGCTTGTAGAGCGGGCTTCCCGGCAGCACGTCCACGCCGCTTTCGCGCGCCAGCCCGAAGAAGAGCGAGCGGTTGACGATCCGCCGGTCGATGCCCATCGACAGGGCGCGGCGGAACCGGGGATCGCGCAGCAGGCCGCGCCAGACCGGGTCGTTGTAGTTCAGGTTGGGATAGAGCGCGATCTCCGCCGCCTTGCCCTCCGGCCACAGCAGGGTGCGGTAGTCGCCGCCCCTCTCCCCCGCCACCAGCACCGGCACCTGGGAGAAGGTCAGCCCTTCGGCCTGGAGGTCGGCCTTGCCGGTGGCGACCTGCGCCGGGATCAGCCCGCCGGCCATCACCGTCACGTCCAGCCCGTCGGCGTAGGGCAGCTGCATGCCGCGCGTGTCGAAGCGGTGGTAATAGGGGTTGCGCTGGAACAGCAGATGGCTGCCGGTGCCCTTCGACATCGCCATCCAGGGCTGGAGTGTCGGCTCGTCCGGGTTCTCCATGCGGAACATGTCGTCGCGGGCGTTGTGCAGCGCCGCCCAGTTGCGGACCTTGTACTTTGCGATCAGCGGCGCCAGCTCCGCCTCGCCGGTGTAGCGGGCGTGGAAGCGCCTCAGGTAATGGGCCGGCCGGTAGATGAAGGGCGGCCGGGCGGCGGCCAGCGCGGGCAGGAAATAGGGGTTCGGTTCCTCCCAGGTGAAGCGGGCGGTGACCGCGTCGGGGAAGCTGACCTGCGGCGGCTTGCCGCCCGCCAGCATGAAGCGCGGCGGGCCGGAGGGCGACAGCATCGGATCGTTGGCGACGTCCTCCCACCAGTAGCGGATGTCGTCGCTGGTGAAGGGGGCGCCGTCGGACCAGCGGTGGCCGGCGCGCAGGGTCAGGGTGAAGTCGCGCCCGTCGACGACCGTCACGTCCTTCAGGATGTCGGGCACCAGCTCCCGCTTCTCGTCGTAGCCGACCAGCCGGGCATAGCCGTAGAGCACGGCGATGCGGCTGTTGCGCCGCTGGGTGATGAAGGTGCGGATCCAGCCGCCGGACCGGCCGAGGTCGCGGCCCCTGGCCATCGGATCGACGATCAGCGGCTCTTCCGGCATGCGCTGGCGCACGGGCGGCAGCAGGCCGTAGCGCACCTGATCACGCAGGAGCGGCGGTTCCTGCGGGGTGAAGGCGGCGGCGGGGGCGGTGATGAGGAAGGAAAGGAGGAGGGTGAGGAGAATGCGTTGCAGGATTTTCGCGAGCATCCCGCCGCGCGTCCCCCTCCTCCACCCCGCCGCGAAGCGGCGTGGCCCCACCCTCTCCCCGGGGGGGAGAGGGTGATCCGAGCCGCCGGGGCGAAGGATCGTCCTCATGCCGCCCGCCTTGCGAGACGGCCTCTCACGAAATGACCGGGTGCGGTTTCCACCAGCGGGGGCGGGGCGCCGTCGGGGGTGGGGCGGAAGGGGGCGGGCCACAGGTCGGGGGCGCCGGCGCCGAGCGCCACGGTGGCGACGTCGATCGGGCGGCCGACATCCGGTTCGGGCGAGGCGGCGATCAGCGCGCGAGTGTAGGGATGCAGCGGGGCGGAGAACAGAACGGCGGGCGGCGCCTGCTCCATCACCCGGCCGGCGCGCATCACCGCCACCCGGTCGGCCAGCCGCGCCACCACCGCCAGATCATGCGAGATGAACATCAGGCTGAGGCCGAGCCGCCGCTTGATCGCTTCCAGCAGGTCGAGAACCTGCGCCTGCACCGATACGTCGAGCGCCGAGGTCGGCTCGTCGCAGATCAGCAGCTGGGGGTCGAGGGCGAGCGCGCGGGCGATGCCGATGCGCTGGCGCTGGCCGCCGGAAAAGGCATGGGGATAGCGGCAGGCCCAGGCGGGATCGAGCCCGACCTGCGCCATCAGCGCCCGCACCCGCTCCCACCGTTCGCCGCGGTCGCAGACGCCGTGGATCACCAGCGGCTCCGCGATGATCTCGCCGACGCTCATGCGCGGGCTGAGGGAGGCATAGGGATCCTGGAACACCAACTGGGCGCGGCGGCGGTAGGCGGTCAGCTCCGGCCCCGCGGCGGACAGGAGGTCGAGCGGCGGCTGCCCGGCGGACGGCCGGAACAGCAGGCGGCCGCCGGGGTCCGGCCGCTCCGCCAGCATCGCGAGGCGCGCCAGCGTCGTCTTGCCCGATCCCGACTCGCCGACGATGGCCAGCGTCTCCCCACGGCGCACGGACAGGTCGATGCCGTCCAGCGCCCGGACGCGGGTGGGGCCGCGCTCGTAGGTCTTGGCGACGCCGTGGAACTCCAGGATGGCGTCCCCGGCGGACTCGGCGGCGGAGTCCTCAGCGGCGTCCCCGGCGGCGGCGGGAAGCGCGCGGGCCATCCCGGGAATGCAGGGGGCGGCGGCCATCAGCTTGCGGGTGTAGCCGTGCAGCGGCCGGCCCAGCACGTCGGCGCAGCAGCCCGATTCCATCACCCGGCCGGCGCGCATCACCACCACGGCGTCGGCCATGTTGGCGACCACACCCAGGTCATGGGTGACCAGCAGTACCGCCATGCCGGTCTCCGCCTGCAGCTCCTTGATCAGCGCCAGCACCTGGGCCTGCAGCGTCACGTCCAGCGCCGTGGTGGGTTCGTCGGCGATCAGCAGCTGCGGACGGGCCACCATCGCCATGGCGATCATCGCCCGCTGGCGCAGGCCGCCCGACAGCTGGAACGGGTAGGAGCGGAAGGCGCGCAGCGGATCGGGGAAGCCCACCCGCTCGAACATGGCGAGGCACTTGTCGCGGGCGCTTCGGCGGTTGCAGTTGCCGTGCAGCCGCAGCACCTCCATGGTCTGGTCGCCGATGCTGTGGAGCGGCGACAGCGCGCTCATCGGCTCCTGGAAGATCATCGAGATGCGGCTGCCGCGGATGTCGCGCAGGCCCGACCGCGGCAGGCGCAGCAGATCGACCGCCTCCGCCCCCCGGCCGAACAGGATGGAGCCGCCGGCCACCTTCGCCCCGCGCGGCAGGATGTCCAGGATGCTGCGGCAGGTGAGAGTCTTGCCGGAGCCGGATTCGCCGACCAGCGCCACGCTCTGCCCCGCCCCGATCGAGAAGCCGACGCCGTCGACGACCGGACGGTCGACCGGCGCATTGCGGAAACGGATCGTCAGGCTCTCCACCTTCAGCATCGTTGCGTCTCCCGGCCGCTCGCCAAGCCATTCCCGTTCCGGTGAGGGTTGCCGTCACTCCCTCGCAGCCCCGGCGAGAGGGATGGGGCGAGGGGGATGCTGTGCGTGGCTCCGCGGGAATCCTCGCCGCGCTTTCCCCTCACCCTGACCCTCTCCCCGGGGGGGAGAGGGGATTCCTCTCCCCCCTGCCTCATCGCGATCACTCCATCATGGTTGTGTTGCGGATCGACTGTCGCCGGTGGTTTCGGGGGCCGGTTCGGTAGCCGGTAGGGCGGCCGTTGAGATGGGCGCCGAGCCGGAGGGGCCTTCGCTGGTCAGGCGCTTGCCGATCTGCTGGAGCACCCGCATCGGCAGCTCCGGCGCCGAGGGCAGAAGCCGCAGCATCGCCGCGCCGTCGAGCCGCAGCAGCCGCAGGTCGCTGCGCGCCCGGATGGAGGAGAAGCGGCGGACGCCGGCGAGAAGCTCCACCTCGCCGATCACCTCCGGCGGCTTGATGTAGGCGATGTGCAGCGGCGGCTGGTTGTCGGGCATCAGCCGCACCTGCTCCGCCTCCCCGTCCGCCAGGACGAAGACGAATTCGGACTGCTCGCCGCTGCGGTAGATGAAGTCGCCGGCGGACACCGTCCGCCATTCCGACGCCGCCAGCATGCGGCGCAGCACCGCCTCCGGCATGTCGGAGAAGACGGGAGAGCGCGACAGCAGCCGCAGGGCCGGCTCGTCGGCGCCCTCCCCTTCCCCGGGCACCGTGTCCTCCGGCTGTTCGGTGCCGTTCTGGCCGCGCCGGACCAGCCGGCCGTCCTCCAGGTCGTAGATCGCGTCGAAGGCCGGGTTGTCGGTGATCCGCTCCTCCAGCACGATCATCGTCATGGCCGGCAGGAGTTCCTTCATGCGCAGGAAGATGCGCAGCCGTTCCTCCGGGTCGTAGCTGTTGAGCGCCTGATAGATGACGAAGATGTCGGGCTTCTTCGTCAGGCCGCGGAGCAGCTGCACCCGCTGCCGCACGCTGATCGGCAGCAGCGAGCCGCCGATGCCGACCTCGCCCAGCGCCACCAGGATCAGCACGAAGGCGCGCGCGTCGGTCCGCTCCAGCGCCTCGTCCACCAGGGCGCGCAGCTGGGTGATGGCGCGCGGATCCTCCGTGGTGATGCGGCCGAACAGCAGGTTGTCCATCACGTTCAGGCGCGGGTGGTAGAGGTCCGGATCGAAGATGGCGACCTTGCCGCTCAGCTCATCCGGCATGTCCTCCAGCAGGCGGCGGCGGATCGCCATGACCGCCTCGCGCTCCGGCTCCGGGGCGAAGTCCATGCCGTCGCGCTTGGGCACGATCATCAGGAACATGGTGGCGAACAGCAGCGTGTCCGCGTCGTGGTGGCGGCGATGGGGCCGCTCGGACCGGCGCTTCAGGCGGGTGACCGCCTCCACCAGTTCCTCGAACAGGGCGTCGTCGATGTGCGGATAGCGCATGATCATGACGTCGCCGTTGTCGCTGTCGCGGTAGACGCTGACCACCCGCATGGCGAAGCGGCGGCCGAGATGCACCGCGGAGTCCCACAGCCCGTGCTCCTCCATCAGGGCGCGGATGGTGGGGTCGCTGACCATGCGGGCGACGGTCAGCCGCTTGCCGTCCGGCAGGCCGAACAGCATGTTCTCCGCCAGGCTGGCATAGGGGTTGAAGCGGTCGCGGTCGAAGCGGGCCAGCAGCTTGTCCATCCCGCGTTCGGTGATGGCGTCGCGCAGCCAGTGGCGGGCGCGCAGAAGCGGCTGGGCGACGAAGGGATAGTCTTCGGGGTCGAACACCTCGCGCAGGCCGCGCTGGTAGACGGCCGCCTCGCCGCCGGTCGCCGCCAGACACTGCATGAACCAGGGGCGCATGCTGGCCCAGTCGGTCGCGCCGATCATGGCGAAGTCGGTCCAGATGCCCTCCATGCTGTCGGTGGAGTTGCCGGACGCCTCGGCCTCCACGATCTCGCGCCTTCGGGCGGGGCTCATCGTTTCCGGGTCGTCGGGCGGCGGGCGGTGGCGCAGGCCGTAGGTGATGTTCTGCATCATGCTGCCGGTGAACATGCGCGGTTCCGGGCCGGCATAGGCCATGCGGCGCCCCAGCAGGTCGAGCGGCAGCTGATCCAGCGTGTGGTCGCCGATGGTGATGCGGCCGGAGGTCGGCGGCGACAGGCGCACCAGCACCTCGGCCAGCCGGCGCAGCGCCAGCGCGTTGGTGCCGGCGATGCCGACCAGAGCGCCCGGCGGCACTTCCAGCGTCAGCCGCTGCAGCATGCGGTCGCCGTATTCGTTGGCCCAGGTCACCGCCTCCAGCCGCAGCGGCGCCTTCAGGTCGGCCGGCGTGGCGGGTGTCGATGGGGCCCAGTCGAACAGGAAGGGCGGCGAGAACTGGTCGGCGATCTGCTCGTACTTGATCTGGGCGTCGATCATGTTCTGGTAATAGTCGAGCAGTTCCTTCCAGGGGGTGGTCAGATCCTTGAAGGCCGACAGCGCCGCCACCAGCGCGCCGATGGTCAGATCGCCGTCCAGGACCAGATAACCGCCGATCGAGAACAGGAAGAAGGGCGTGATCTGGTTGATGAAGTTGTTCAGGAACTTGACAAAATACTTGCGCTTGTAGATTTCCATCCTGATCCAATAGATGCTGCCGAGATATTGCGAGAATTCGGCCAGGACGTAGCGGACGGTGCCGTTGACGCGGACCTCGCGGACATTCTCCACGCTTTCGCCGATGCGCTCGGACAGCTGCCGGACCTTGCGCACCCGCTCCTTCCCCAGCAGCTTCACCTTGATCTGCAATTTTGGGATGATGTAGGCCTGCACCGGGATCAGCGCGATCGACACCAGCCCGATGGTCGGCTGCTGGATGAACAGGAACAGCAGGATCGTCAGCATCGTGCCGCCCTGGTAGAGCGGCTGGGCGAAGGAATCGCCGATGAAGCCCGCCAGCGGTTCGGTTTCCGCCGCGACGGTGGAGATCAGCTCTCCCTGGCTGACCTTGGAGAAATGCGGCAGCGGGAAGCGCAGCAGGCGGTCCAGCAGCATGAAGCGCAGCCGCCGCACCTGCCGTTCGCCGACCACCCCCTTGAAGGTGTTGATGCGCATCTTGAAGGCGCCGTTGGCCAGCACCAGCGCCAGGAAGGTGAAGCACAGCACCATCAGGTAGGCCACCGGCCCCAAGGTGACGCCCAGGATCTCGCGTTCCGGCTGGGGATCGGACAAGGCCCGGTTGATGATGATCTTCGGCAATTCCAGCGATGCGTAGAGCACCGGGAACGAGGCGATCGTCAACAGGGCGAGCAGGATCTGCTGTCGGCCACTGTGCTTCCATATGAACTGGAAAATATTGCGGTCCATCAATGGCCTTCCGCGTCGCGCCCGTCATTCGTACCAGCGTCATCCGTGCCGGTGTCGTCCGCCCCGGTGGAGCCCGGCGCCGGTGCCGGCATCCCTGCGGGCGGAAGGGACTGAAGATTGGCGGGAGCCGGGCCGTTTTCCACTGCCGGCCTTACGCCTGCCCCACCGGCATAGGCGCGGCGCCGCTCAGCCGTCCACCCGCCATGCGTGGTAGGGCCAGCGTTCGTCCGCGGGCAGGGGAAGCGGCGTCCAGTTGGGACGCTCCAGCGGCCGGTCGGACAGCACGACGCCGCCCGGCAGCATCAGCGCGTCGATCAGCGGCGCCAGCCATGCCGCCTGCCGGGCGTCGTGGCCGCGGTCGGTGCTGCCGAAATCGGCATGGGCCAGCCGGGCGCAGCGGCCGAACCGCTCCGCCGCCGCCGGCATGGTTTCCTGGAAATCGCCGACGAACAGGCGGTCCTCGTCCGGCGTCAGGTCCGGCGGCACGCGGACCCACATGTCGAAGACCAGGATGTCGCGCGGCGGGAAAAGGTGGCGCAGATGGTCGAAGGTGCGGCCCTTGCCCAGCCCCACCTCCAGCACCATGCCGTCGCGGCCGGCCACGGCGCGCCCGGCCCAGCCCAGCGCGTTGCGCTGCACCGTCATCCGATCGATCATGCGGTCGAGCAGCGACCGGGATTCCATCTCGGTGCCCCTGGCGGTCCCCATCTGCCCCTCCCCTGCGCTCCACGGATCGGCAAGGACACAGTGTGAAATGCCGCAGGCGCGCCGTCGAGACAAATTGTCGCAGGGGGCGGGCGGCGGGTGCTGCCGCTGCCGCCCTGCCCCCTTACGGCCGGGTCGGGTCGAAGCGCTTGGTCAGTCCCTGCCAGCAGCGGTAATAATCGTGCTGAAGCTCGGCGGTTTCCAATGCGTGACGCGTCGGACGGATGACGGCGCGCGTTTCGAACATGAAGGCCATGGTGTCGCCGACCCGCTGCGGCCGGGTGGTGTCGGCGGCGCTGGCCTTGGCGAAGGTCTCGGCATCGGGTCCGTGGCCGCTCATGCAGTTGTGCAAGCTGGCGCCGCCGGGCAGGAACCCTTCCTCCTTGGCGTCGTAGACGCCATGGATCAGGCCCATGAACTCGCTGGCGACGTTGCGGTGGAACCAGGGCGGGCGGAAGGTGTCCTCCTGCACCAGCCAGCGCGGCGGGAAGATGACGAAGTCGATGCTGTCGACGCCGGGGGTGTCGCTGGGCGATTGCAGCACCAGGAAGATCGACGGGTCGGGATGGTCGAAGCTGATCGAGCCGATGGTGTTGAAGCGGCGCAGGTCGTATTTGCAGGGCGCATGGTTGCCGTGCCACGCCACCACGTCCAGCGGCGAGTGGCCGATGGGGGCGCTCCACAGTTGGTCGTCGAACTTCGCCACCAGTTCGAAGGCGCCCTCGACATCCTCGTACCAGGCGTCGGGCGTCAGGAAGTCGCGCGGGTTGGCCAGCCCGTTGGAGCCGATGGGGCCGAGATCCGGCAGGCGGAACGGCGCGCCGAAATTCTCGCAGACATAGCCGCGCGCCGTGCCGTCCGGCAGTTCGACGCGGAAGCGCAGGCCGCGGGGGATGAGGGCGATCTCCTGCGGCTCGACCTCCAGCACGCCCAGCTCGGTGAACAGGCGCAGGCGGCCCTGCTGCGGCACGATCAGCAGCTCGCCGTCGGCATCGTAGAAGAAGCGCCCTTCCATCGACCGGTTGGCGGCGTAGAGATGGATGCCGCAGCCGGTCTGCGCCTGCGGTCCGCCGTTGCCGCCCATGGTCACCAGCCCGGCGACGAAGTCGGTCGGCGCATCCGGCATCGGCGGCGGGCTCCAGCGCAGTTGCGTCGGCGGGGCCGGCATCTCGTCGAAGCGGCTGGTCAGCCGGCCGGAGTCCATCGGCCGGAACGGCTCGTGCACCACCGCCGGGCGGATGCGGTACAGCCAGGAGCGGCGGTTGTGCGCGCGCGGCGCGGTGAAGGCGGTGCCGCTGATCTGCTCGGCATAGAGGCCGTAGGGCGGGCGTTGCGGCGAGTTGCGGCCGACGGGCAGCGCGCCCGGCAGGGCCTCCGTCGCGAATTCGTTGCCGAAGCCGGACCGGTAGGTGAAGGCGGGGGACGTCATGCGGGCAGCTCCCTTTTCCGGGGGATGCGGCCGGCGTGGGGCCGGGCGCGACCATTTGTCGCTCATATAGTTTCTTTTGAAACTATGCGCTAGTGGAAATTGGGGGAGCGGTTGCTGTCGGTGCCCCGTCAGTTCATCGGACGGTCGGGCAGTTCCAGCAGGAAGTCGCCGCCTTCGTCGTAGCCGGCGGTGCGGATCACGCCGTATTGCGGGGTCTGCGGGGCGTCGCGGGTCACGTCGTCGCGGACCTCCTGGTAGAGCGCGTAGCCGTTGCTGTCCTTCGGCAGCGCCAGCACCCGCTTCTTCAGCGCGGCGGCGAAGGGGGAGTTCACGTCGCCGTCGGCCACCGGCTCGTCGCCGCCCGACGACAGCGCCATCACCGAGCGGCGCTGGCGGATCTCCTGCTCGCTGGCGATGCGGCTGGCGTCGACCTTCTGTTCCTTGGTGAAGGCGCCGGAATAGCAGCTGTCCGACACCACCATCACATGCTTGGCCGGCATGCGGCTGAGGAAGCGTCCGATGTCGTTGTTCGACACCCAGTTGCGGGCGCTGGTCGTCTCCGCGTCGGCCGGCAGCCAATAGCCGGTCCCGGTTTCCGCCAGCTCATAGCCGTGGCCGGCGTAATAGACCATCACCTGGTCCTGTTCGCTCACCTCGCGGCCGAGCTTGCGCAGCGCCTCGCCGATCTGGGCCTTGGTCGGATTGCGCAGCACCCGCGTCTCGTAGCCGAGCTGGTCGTTCAGCGCCTTGCCCACCGCCTTGATGTCGGCCTCCGGCGTGACCAGGGCGGGGATGCCGGTGTCGCGGTAGGTGTCGACCGCGATCATCAGGGCGATCTTGCGCGGCTTCGGCGGAGCGGCGGGATCGGGCGCCGCGGCGGCGGCATCGATGGCGATGCGCTGCTCGGTCGTCTTGCCGGTCTCGTCGGTCATGGTCAGCGTGGCTTCGGTCGCCCCCGGCTCCACCGGGATGCTGGTGCGGAACTGCCCCTGCTCGTCGATGAAGACCCAGCGGCCGTTCACCCGCGCCTCGGCCAGATTGGCGCTGTCGGCGACGATGCCGCGCAGGGTCATGGTGCCGCCGCGGGTGCGGCCGCCGCGCGCCTGCTGCAGGGCGGGCGGAGCCGAGGAGGCGGTCGGCCGGCCCAACATGTCCGCCGCCGCAGGGTTCGCCACCAGCTGCCGCAGCGCGCCGGCGAAGGCCTGGGTGCGCTGCTCGCGCTCCACCCGCTGCACCATGGCGAGGTAGGTGCGGACGACCTGGGGCGGCAGGTTGGCCTGGGTCACAGTGGCGCGCACCTGGGCATAGCCGCCGGGCTGGCCGGCGGCGCTGTTCTGCAGGATGCCGCCGACGAGCACCGCCACCGGATCGCTGCTGGCGGTCAGGCCGCCGATCAGGGTGGGGACGGGGACGCTGGCCAGCACCGCCCGCTGTTCCGGCAGCGACAGGCCGCCGGTCGCCAGCGCCGTCACCGCCTGCACCATGCCGCCGCTGCCGGCGGCCTGGATGATGGAGCCGGCCGCCGCCTGGACCTGGGGCGAGGCGAGCAGCTGGGGCCCCGGTTGCGACAGGGTGGCGCCGGAGGCATAGGCCTGCGTCGCCTCCGCCGTGAAGGTGACGGAGCGGCCGGACGGCAGCACCACCGTCGACGGACCGGGGGGAGGCGGTGGCGGCGGCGAGATCGGGGCGCTGCCGGAGGACGAGTTGCCGCCCGTCGTCTGGGTGCCCTGCCCTTCCCCGGATCGGGGGACCATGCTCTGGGTGGCCGTGCCCTGTTCCAGCGCCGACAGGAAGGTCTGCGGGGTGGTTGCGGCGGCCGAGGTTCCGGTGGCCGGGGCGATCGTCGGGGGTGTGGCCGTCGTCGGGCTTGCCATGATCTGCGCCACCGGCTGCAGCACCGTCTGTACGGATCCGTTGCCTGCCAGGGCGGATTGGCCGGTGGAGGATGACGTATCCGAGGAGGCGCTTCCCGTCGATCCGGTTCCTTCCGGATTGGTGCCGGACGCATCCGTTCCGGGCGTGCCGGTGGACGGCGTACCGGGTCCGCCCCCGTCTCCACCGCCGGTTTCCGGTGTGGTGGGAGCGGCCGGTGTCGTGGGGGTGGCCGGCGTGGCCGGAACCTCCGGCACCTCCGGCAACGTCGGGGTCACGGGAGGCGGGGTCACGGGAGGCGGCGTCACCGGGGGGGGAGGCGGCGGTGGTGCCGGCGTGCTGCTGATCGTCACATCGCCGTTCCTGTACACGTCCGATGCCTTTTCACCGGTTCCGGCGGTGCCCTGGAGGGTCACCTCTCCCGCGGCCGCCACGATCTGGATGTTGCCGTCGGTTTCGGCATCCAGGCCGATGCCGGCAACCTCAGAGATGGCCGCAGATGTACCGGCCCTGCCGGTGATGGCAACGCCGCCTGCCGACCTGATTTCCGCCGAACCCTGGATTTTTGCTCCCCAGGCTTCCTCGGCGTCCGCCTCGGAGGCGTCGCCGTCGATCAGAATGGCATCGGCGGCCGTGGAGGCGGATTGGAGGATCGGCCTGCCGCCGTCATCGGAGGCGATCATGACGCCGGCACTCCAGCCGGAATAGGACACGGACTTGCCACGGATGGCGATCTTCCCGGTGCCGGAGCCGATCCTGCTTTGTCCGATGATGGCCACGCCATGGCCGTCGCCATCATAGTGCGATCCCTCGCCGGTGATGGCGATCGTGCCCCCGTCGGAAAGCAGCTCGCTCGATTCGATGGTTACGCCGGTGGCATTTTTTTCGTTGCCGGTCGCCGGCGAAGCTCCGGGATCGTTCCCGCCGCCCAAGGTGATGGCGCCGCCATGGGTTTGGATCGTGCTGCCGGCGATCAGGATCGGGCCGCTTGAGTCCGCGCCGCTGTTTACGACCACCGGAGTGCCGGACGAATTGATGGTGGTGGACATCAGCGAGACGCCGCTCCCCGCCTTGAGCGTCGTCGTGCCGCCGCCGGTCAGCGCAAGGTTCATCGTTATCAGGTCGCGCGCCGCGTCAACGCGGATGGCGCCCGATTGGGTGGTCACGGTCGACGAGTCCAGCACGATGTCGTCGTTCCACCCGCCGCCGCTCGTCAGGGTGATCGACGTGCCGCCCAGCCCGATCAATTGAGAGGAGCCCTCGATCACGATTGCCTGGTTGCCGACTCCGCTCTCGCTTCGGTCGGTCCCGCCCGAGCCCGCGATGATGATGGCGCCATTGTCGCTCTCGAGCCTCGAACCTCTCAGCCTGACGCCCAAGGAATTGCCGATTGGATGGCCGGGGAAATAGTCCTGGTCGTTGTGTCCGGCGGCGCCCGTGACCGTGACGATGCCGCTCAAGCTGTGCACCGTCGCCGCGTCGAGCAGAACACCGAGGTTGTCGCCGCCGTACAGGTTCTGATCACAGGTCTGTACCGGGCAGTTACTGATTCCTCCCGCGCCGGTGAGCGTGACGGCCCCGCTGGTGGTCAGCAGTTGGCTGTTGCGGAGCGCGATGCCGTGGTTTCCGCCGCCGTCATAGAGCCCGCCATTCCCACTGATGGTGATGGAGCCGGCGCCGGTATCGATGGTGGCGTTGAGGAGATTGACGCCCGATGCGTAGCCGGCGAGCGGCAGTCCTGTTGCCGCGTAGAGCGAGGGATTGATGCCGCCGCCCACCAGAAACGAGCCGCCGCGGGTGTTGATCGAAATGGCTCCGCTTTCTTTACCGATCCGAACAGCACCATCGCGCGTATCCTCGTCTCCGGTGTTTCCGGCGTTCAGGACGAGGGTGAGCGCCCCGGAGTCCGACCGGATGCCTTCATTGACGATGATGTTCCGGTAGGCATTCAACGTCAGCGAAGTGTCCCCGCCGTACGACTTGACGATCGCCTCGTCGACGGTGATGTCGCCGTTACCGCTGATGGCGCTGTCGGTCTGCAGCGTGACGGCGGTGCCGGTATTCAGCGACGCTTCGATCGTGGCGGCGCTGATGGTCCCTCCGCTCGACGATACCCTGATGTCGGTCGGATCGAGCAGCCAGGACCCGCCCTTCCCTGCCGATGCCCCGGCATCGACCCGGCCGCGCACCTGCAGCGACAGCTTGCCGGAGGTTTCCACGAAGCCGCCGTTGCCGCCGGCCGCACCGCCGCGGGCGGAGATGGCGCCGTCGAAGCGGGTGCCGCCGTCGGCCCACACCACGACCTTGCCGCCCTTGCCGCTCTCGGTGGCGTCGGCGGCGATGGTGGCCGCCTGCGCCACCACCGTCTCGGCGGACGGCGGCACCGGCTTG
Source organism: Azospirillum ramasamyi (assembly GCF_003233655.1). NCBI lineage: Bacteria > Pseudomonadati > Pseudomonadota > Alphaproteobacteria > Rhodospirillales > Azospirillaceae > Azospirillum > Azospirillum ramasamyi. The sequence goes on along the minus strand of NZ_CP029833.1, from coordinate 313,040 downwards.
CGCGCCGGGCGGATGCCGTAGCCGGCCAGCGTGGCGGCGGACGCCTTGCCGCCCTGCACGTCGCCGCCGACCAGCACCTCCCCTCCCCCGGCGGCGCCGGACGCATCGATGCGTGCCTTGCCGGTCAGCGCCGTGCGGTCGCCCGACACGCTGACGGAACCGCCGGTCTGGCCGGCATTCCTGCCGCTGGCGTCCAGCGTGCCCGACACCTCCACCTCGCCGCCGTCGCCCAGCAGGACGATGTCGCCGCCCTGCTGCTCCACCCGCCGGGCCTGGACGGTGCCGGACATGTTGACGACGCGGTCGACCAGCCCCTTGGCGGCCGAGGCCGTCATCTGTACCCGGCCGCCGTCGGCGAAGATCCTGCCGCTGTTGCTGACCAGGGCGTCCACCGGCTTGCCGTCGGCGCCGACGGGCCGCGCGTCGGTCTTGGCGTCCACCGCGATGTTGATCTTCTGGTCGCCGAACAGGTCGACGACGAAGCGCCGCCCGGATGCCAGCGTCACCTCGCCCATGCGGGCCTGGATGGTGCCGCGGTTGGCGACGCCGGGGGCGACCAGCGCCGCCAGCCCGGCCTGCGCCACCGTGATGCTGCCCTCGTTCTCCACCGTCGCGGTGGAGCCGGCCCGCCCCTCGAAGCTGTGGCGGCCGGCCATGAAGTCTTCGTTGCGGATGTCGTGGGTGGTGGCGACCAGCCCGCCGACATCGACGCTGGCGTTCGGTCCGAACAGGATGCCGTTCGGATTGACGAGCCAGACCTGCCCGTTGGCGGTCAGCCGCCCCATGATGGCGGAGGGATCGGGGCCGGTGACGCGGTTGAGGGTGATGGAATTGGCGTCGGGCTGCTGGAAGTTGGTGTGCTCGCCCTCGGCGATGCCGAAGCGCTTCCAGTCGATCACCGCCTTCGGGGTGGATTGGATGACGTCGAGCCGGCCGGGGCCGGTGGACTGGATGACGGCGCTGCCGTCGGTGACCACGCCGCCCTCGGGGTTGGCGAAGGCGGGCAGGGCCGGCAGGCCGAGGGCGGCCACGGCGGCGATGACCGCCAGACGCGCCGCCCCCGCCAGCGCGGTGCCGCGGCACAGGGCCTGCCTCAGTCCGGTCCCGGGATGGTCCCTCCGCGCCTCCACAGCCTGTCCCGCCGATCCGTCCGTCACACCCGATCCCCGCATCACCGATCCACTCCCCAGCGCAAGCCCCCGATGCCCGTGGGAAGGCGATACCCTGTCCGTATTCTTGGAATGCGAAACATTTTAGCGACGTGCGACCGAGGCGAAAATGCCGAAAGTGGTGACGGAATGTTTCGTTGCCGCAATACGGGATGGCGCGTGTGTCGCGCCGGAAGCGTTACCGGTAACGGAACCGGTGCGGAAAGCGTTACCAGTAACGCCTCCCCGGTACAGAAATGCCCTATTTCAATGGTTCAGGTCCCGCCTTTGCCCTTTCGAGCCGGCGGTCGATCCGCTAATAAGAAGGGCATCACGCGTTGCAGGGGGAACAGATGGCCGATCCGACCGCCGTCGCCACACGGAAATCTGCAGGCAGACCGGCAGGTAAATCAACCGGCAGGCAGGCGGGCCAGAATGCCGCCGATTCGGTACAGAAAGCTGCACAGAAGCCCGCCCGCTGGGTGGTCTACAGCGCGCCGAAGGGCGGAACCGGAAAAACCACCAGTTGCAAGAACACCGCGGTGGCGGCCGCCAAGGACGGAATGCGCGTCGCGACGCTGGATTTCGATCCGCAGCGCACGCTGGGGCAGTGGCACGAACTGCGCCGCCCGCACGAGGTCGCCGTCATCGACCATTATGAAGGCACGCTGGAGGAGATCGACGCGGCGCTCGCCCAGATCGACCCCGCCCGCTACGACGTGGTCTTCATCGACACGCCGCCCTCGGTGGAGCTTTATCCCGAAGCGACCAAGATCCTGCTGCGCCGCGCCGACCTCGTGCTGGTGCCGACCGGCGTGGGGCGTTTCGACAAGATGAGCGTCATCCCCTGGATGGAGTTCCTGCGCGATTACGGCCGCCCCGCCGCCTTCCTGCTGAACCGGGTCAAGCGCCGGTCGGTCAGCCTGCGGGAAGCGAAGCTGGAGCTGGGCCGGGTCGGCCGGCTGGTGCCGCATGAGGTGCCGGACATCGAGGACATGCACCGGGTCGACGACATCGGCTGCTCCATCGTCGATGTCGGCGCGGTGAACGGCGCCGACGAATGCCTGGGCGCCTGGTACTTCATCCGGCACGAGTTGGGGATCTGACCATGGCCAACGTGAAGTCCTTCATGAAGAAGGTGGCGGAGCAGGGCAAGGCCGCTCCCGCACCGGCCGCCCAGCCCTCGGCGCCCGCCGTGCCGGCCCGCACCGCCGCGGCGGTGGCGCCGTCCAAGGCCGACCGCCGGGCATCGGACATCAGCGACGCCATCGTGCCCTGCCACACCCGGCAGGAATTCGCCCAGGAAATCCGCTATCACTGGAACCGCAGCCGCAAGGAGTTCCTGTCGATCGGCCGCTATCTGAACCGCGCCAAGGAGATCCTGCCCCATGGCGAGTTCGAGGCGATGATCGAGAGCGACATGCCGTTCTCGGTCGAGACCGCCTTCCGCTTCCGCGCGGTGGCGGAGGCGGTGGATACCGGGCGGCTGTCGCTGGACGTGCTGCCGGGGGCGGAAAGCGTCGCCTACCAGATCGTCACCATGACACCGGACGAGCTGGAGCGCGCCAAGGCGCAGGGGCTGATCCGTCCCGACGTGACCCGCCGCCAGCTGATCGACTTCAAGCGCTCTCTGCGCCCGCCGAAGGACGTGACGCCGAACGACAGGCGCCGCCAGCTTCTGGCCGAATATGCCCGGCTGCGCGCCCGCTTGGCCGAGGTTCGCGACGAGCTGCGGCGCGACCACGGCATCGACCCGGAGCATGACTATGGCCGGGGGCGCACCGGCGTCACCATCGACGTCGAGGCGGAGGATGTCGGCACCGGCGCGGATGACGGGGCGTAAAGGAGCCTCAGTTCCGGTGCGACGTGTGGGAGCCGGGCATGCTGTCGCCGCCGGACCGGCGCGGTGACGACTGGCCGCCGATCAGGTCGGTCAATGCGCGGAAATCGCGCTGGAAGTTGCTGAAGAAGTCGCCGCTGCCGTTGCGGGAAACCCGTGCGGCCGAGGCGCCCATCGCATGGCTTTCGCTGTGGCTGGAATTGCGGCTCGACGTGCGGGTGCGCCGTTCCGGGACCTTCGGCTTGCGCGGCGGCGTCAGCGCGGGCGGGGGAGGGGCGTCGGGCAGGGAGGCGATTTCCGGCGCACGGGCGAAGGCGTCGCGGCACAGGCCCTGCTCGACCACCTGGTCCAGCTGCTCCGGGGCCAGGAGCCAGCAGTCGAAGGCGTCGGTCTGGGGCATGGCCGGCGCCTGCACCGTCACCGCCGGAACCTGAACCGCCGGAATCTGAAACGCTGCCGGTTCCGTCACGGGTTCCGCTGCCGGTTCCATCGGTGCGACGGCTGCCGGTTCCGCCGCCTGCACCATTACCGGCTCAACTGCCGGCTCCTTCGCCGGGACCGCGACGGGTTCGATTGCCGGTTCCATTGGGGCTTCCAATGGGGGGGCCGCTGCCGGCTCAACCTTCGGGACCGCCGCCGGAGCAGCCGGAGCCGGAGTATGGGCGGGGGAGGGCGGGGGAGCCTCGGCCTCCGGCGCGGAGAGCAGCGGTTCGGCGACGACCGGCAGCGCCGCAACCGCGGCAAGGACGACGAGCGCCGCCGCCGCAGTCGTTGCCATCAATGCCCCGCACCACTTCCCCGTCCGGCCCTCGCCCGGCATCGCCTGTCCTTTCCTTGTGTGCAGTCGTCAGGAACGCCGCTTCCCTCAACAGATAAACGCAACAGGCGGGCGCTTCGTCCGCGCGAAATGGGGGCGGCCCCCGAAAGATGCGGTACCTCTTCGGGGCAGGTTCTTTCGGTGCTTCGCTTCGTGCCGGGTGCGGCGTTGTCGCAGAGGCGGGTTGGCGCTCTTGTCAGAGGGGCGGGTTGATGGGACAGTTCGGCCCCAGCTTCACCAGCGAGAATGGACGGCGGCGCCGGCGGACATGGCCGATTTCAATTGGAACGACCTGCGATTCTTCCTGGCGGTGGCCCGCGCCGGCACATTGACCACGGCGGCCCAGCGCCTGCGTGCCGACCACACCACGGTCAGCCGCCGCATTTCGGCGCTGGAGGATGCGTTGCGCGTCACCCTGTTCGAGCGCCGACCCAGCGGTTTCACCCTGACGCCGCAGGGCGAGCGGCTGAAGCAGACCGCCGAGGTGATGGAGAGCGCGGCCTTTCTCGCCCAGGGCATGGTGGCGGACGGCGATCTGGCGCTTGCCGGCGCGGTGCGCATCGGGGCGCCCGACGGCTTCGGCAGCTGTTTCCTGGCGCCGCGCATCGGGGCCTTGTGCGAACGCCACCCGGAACTGGAGGTGCAGCTGGTCGCCATGCCGCGCGTCTTCAGCCTGTCGAAGCGCGAGGCCGACATCGCCATCAGCCTGTCCCGCCCGCAGGAAGGGCGGCTCTATGCCCGCAAGCTGACCGATTACCGGCTGGGGCTGTACGCTACCGCCGCCTATCTGGAGGCCCGGCCGCCGATCCGCAGCCGCGCCGACCTGCGCGGCCATTCCTTCATCGGCTATATCGACGACCTGATCTTCGCGCCCGAACTGGACTATGTCGAGACGATCGGGGAGGTGGCGCCGCGCATCAAGAGCAGCAGCCTCGTCGCCCAGATGAAGGCGACGCTGGCCGGGGCGGGGCTGTGCATGCTGCCCGCCTTCATCGCCGGCGGAGAGCCCGATCTGGTGCCGGTCCTGCCGGATGAGGTGACGATCACGCGGTCCTTCTGGCTGATCGTGCATGAGGATCTGCGGTCGCTGGCCCGCATCGCCATGACCGCGGACTACATCGCCGATCTGGTCCGGCGGGAGCAGGCGCTGTTCCTGCCCCCGTCGGCGGCCTGATAGGTTCCGGCCTACCCCTCGCCGCGCAGCATGCGGATGATGCCGGAGAAGTCGGTGCCGCCTTCGCCCTGCGCGTTCATCATGGCGTAGAGCTGCGCCGCCGCGGCACCCAGCGGGGTGGGGGCGCCGGCGCTCTGCGCCGCTTCCTGGGCCAGCTTCAGATCCTTCAACATCAGCGCCGCCGCGAAGCCGGGCTGGTAATCGCGGTTGGCCGGGCTGGTGGGGACCGGGCCGGGGACCGGGCAATAGCTGGTCAGCGACCAGCACTGGCCCGACGAGGTGGACGACACGTCGAACAGCGCCTGATGCGACAGCCCGAGCTTCTCCGCCAGGACGAAGGCCTCGCAGACGCCGATCATCGAGATGCCGAGGATCATGTTGTTGCAGATCTTTGCCGCCTGACCGGCGCCGGGGCCGCCGCAATGGACGATCTTCTTGCCCATCGCCTCCAGGATCGGGCGGGCGCGTTCGAAGGCCTCGGCCTCGCCGCCGGCCATGAAGGTCAGCGTGCCGGCCGCCGCGCCGCCGACGCCGCCCGACACCGGGGCGTCGAGCGAGACGGCCCCCTTGGCGGCGGCCAGCGCATGGGCCTTGCGGGCGGAGTCGACGTCGATGGTGGAGCAGTCGATCAGCAGCGTGCCCGGCCGCGCCACCGCGACGATGCCCGTGTCGCCGTCATAGACGCCCAGAACATGCTTGCCGCCCGGCAGCATGGTGACGACCACCTCCGCCGCCGCCGCGATGGCCGCGGGGGATTCGCCGATGGTGACGCCGGCCGCCTCGGCCGCGTCGATCGCGGCGGTGGACAGGTCGAAGCCCACCACCCGATGCCCCGCCTTCACGAGGTTCGCGGCCATCGGGCCGCCCATGTTGCCCAATCCGATGAAACCGATCACCGCCATCGTCGCGTCTCCCGTCGTTTGTTTTTGGTTTGCGTTACGCCATCCGCCCGATCTCGCTGCGCGAGACGATCAGGCGCATGATCTCGTTGGTGCCTTCCAGGATCTGGTGGACCCGCAGGTCGCGGACGATCTTCTCCACGCCGTAATCGGCCAGATAGCCGTAGCCGCCGAACAGCTGCAGGGCGTCGTTCGCCACCTCGAAGCCGGTATCGGTGGCGAAGCGCTTCGCCATGGCGCAGAGGCGGGTGGCGTCCTTGCTCTTGGCGTCCAGCGCCGAGGCGGCGCGGTGGACGAAGGTGCGGGCGGCCTCCAACTCCGTCGCCATGTCGGCGATGCGGAACTGCAGGGCCTGGAAGCGGTCGAGCGTCTGGCCGAAGGCCTTGCGTTCGCCCATGTAGGTCAGGGCCTTGTCCAGCGCCGCCTGGGCGCCGCCGATGGAGCAGGCGGCGATGTTGATGCGGCCGCCGTCCAGCCCCTTCATGGCGAATTTGAAGCCCATCCCTTCCTGCCCCAGCAGGGCGGAGGCGGGAACGCGGGCGTCCTCCATGATGACGGCGCGGGTCGGCTGGGCGTTCCAGCCCATCTTGTGCTCGTTGGCGCCGAAGGAGAGGCCGGGGGTGTCCTTGGGCAGCAGGAAGGCGCTGATGCCGCCGGGGCCGTCCTCGCCGGTGCGGGCCATGACGAGGTAGAGGTCGGAACTGCCGGCGCCGGAAATGAACTGCTTGGCGCCGTTCAGGATATAGCTGTCGCCGTCGCGCACCGCCCTGGTGCGCAATGCCGCGGCGTCGGAGCCGGCATTGGCCTCGGTCAGGCAATAGCTGGCCAGCCATTCCATCCGGCAGAGCTTGGGCAGCCAGTAAGCCTTCTGCTCGTCATTGCCGAAACTGTCCACCATCCCCGCCACCATGTTGTGGATGGAGATGTAGGAGGCGATGGTCGGACAGCCCTGGCTCAGCGCCTCGAAGATCACCACGGCGTCGAGACGGCTGAGCGCCGAGCCGCCATGGTCCTCCGACACATAGATGCCGCCCATCCCGAGATCGCCGGCGGCGCGCAGCGTGTCGGTCGGGAAATGCTTCTTCTGGTCCCATTCGACGGCGTTCGGCGCCAGCTCGTCGCGGGCGAAGGACAGCGCCATGTCGCGGATGGCGGCCTGGTCTTCGGTCAGTTCAAAGGACATGCGTCACCTCCTGCGATTCCCCCTCTTCCGCCTCTCGCACAAAGGTCGTTCATGCGAGAGGCGGAAGAGGGAAGGATACCTCATCACTCCATGGTCGGAATGACGAAGCTGGCGCCTTCCTTGACGCCCGAGGGCCAGCGCGAGGTGACGGTCTTGGTCTTGGTGTAGAAGCGCACCGAATCCGGCCCGTGCTGGTTCAGGTCGCCGAAGCCCGAACGCTTCCAGCCGCCGAAGGTGTAGTAGGCCAGCGGAACCGGGATCGGAACGTTGATGCCGACCATGCCGACATCGACGCGGGAGGCGAAGTCGCGGGCGGCGTCGCCGTCGCGGGTGAAGATGGCCACGCCGTTGCCGTACTCGTGGTCGTTCGGCAGGGCCAGCGCCTCCTCGTAGCTGTCGGCGCGGACGACGGAGAGCACCGGGCCGAAGATCTCCTCCTTGTAGATGCGCATGTCCGGCTTGACCTCGTCGAACAGGCAGCCGCCCATGTAGAAGCCGTTCTCGTAGCCCTGCATCTTGAACTCGCGGCCGTCGACCGCCAGCTTCGCGCCCTCCTTGACGCCGATGTCGACGTAGGACTTCACCCGCTCCAGATGCTCGCGCGTCACCAGCGGGCCGAAATCGGCGCTGCCGTCGGTGGAGGGGCCGATCTTCAGGCCTTCCACCCGCGGGATCAGCCGCTCCATCAGGGCGTCGGCGGTCCTCTTGCCGACCGGCACGACCACGGAGATCGCCATGCAGCGCTCGCCCGCCGCGCCATAGCCGGCGCCGATCAGCGCGTCGGTCGCCTGGTCGAGGTCGGCGTCCGGCATCACCAGCGCGTGGTTCTTGGCGCCGCCGAAGCACTGCACGCGCTTACCGTTGGCGCAGCCGCGGTTGTAGATGTATTCGGCGATCGGGGTGGAGCCGACGAAGCCCACCGCCTTGATGTCGCGGTCGTCGAGGATGGCGTCCACCGCCACCTTGTCGCCGTGGACGACGTTGAGGATACCCGGCGGCAGGCCGGCTTCCAGCATCAGCTCGGCCAGCTTGACCGGCACGCCCGGCGTGCGCTCCGACGGCTTGAGGATGAAGGCGTTGCCGCAGGCGATGGCCGGGGCGAACTTCCACATCGGGATCATGGCCGGGAAGTTGAACGGCGTGATGCCGGCGACCACGCCCAGCGGCTGGCGCATCGAATAGATGTCGATGCCGGGGCCGGCGCCGTCGGTGAACTCGCCCTTCAGCAAATGCGGGATGCCGCAGGCGAACTCCACCACCTCCAGGCCGCGCTGGATGTCGCCCTTGGCGTCGACGATGGTCTTGCCATGCTCCAGCGACAGCAGCAGCGCCAGCTCGTCATAATCGCGCTGGACGAGATCGAGGAAGCGCATCAGCACGCGGGCGCGGCGCTGCGGGTTCATCGCGGCCCAACCGCGCTGCGCCTCCTTGGCGTTCTCCACCGCGGCGCGCATCTCCTCCGCGCTCGCCAGCGGCACGCGGGCGCGCACCTCGCCGGTCATCGGGGAGTAGACGTCGGCGAACCGCCCGGACGTTCCGGAAACCAGCTTGCCGCCGATCAGGTGCTGAAGTTCGGTGGTCATCCTATTGTCCTCCCATGGGATTGTTTGTCACCATGTGGACCTGTCCGGCTCTTCGGATCGACCCGAAACTTTGCGCAACGGTTGTGCAGGAATGCGGCAAGGGTCCCGGCGGCGGGCCGGGACCGCGGTGCCGCGGGATCAGTCGGCCTTCTCCCCGCTCATGGCCGCGGCGACCAGGGCTTGCGCTTCGCTCGCCTCCTTCAGCCCGGCCTCGCGGCGTTCGCTGTAGCGGCTGGTCAGATAATCGCCGCGGTCGCGCACCAGCAGGGTGAACTTGACCAGTTCCTCCAGCACGTCCACCACGCGGTCGTAGTAGGGCGAGGGCTTCATCCGCCCGGCCTCGTCGAACTCCTGGTAGGCCTTGGCCACCGACGACTGGTTCGGGATGGTCACCATCCGCATCCAGCGCCCCAGCACCCGCATCGCGTTGACCGCATTGAAGGATTGCGAGCCGCCGGAGACCTGCATCACCGCCAGCGTCCGCCCCTGCGTCGGCCTGATGCCGCCGCTTTCCAGCGGCAGCCAGTCGATCTGGCATTTCAGGACGCCGGTGATGGTGCCGTGGCGTTCCGGGCTGACCCACACCTGGCCTTCCGACCATTGCGACAGGGCGCGCAACTCCGCCACCTTGGGATGGTCGGCCGGCACGCTGTCCGGCAGCGGCAGGCCGCTTGGGTCGAAGATGCGGGTTTCCGCCCCCATGCGGCGGAGCAGCCGGGCCGACTCCTCGGCCAGGAAGCGGCTGTAGGACCGTTCCCGCAGCGAACCGTAGAGCAGCAGGATGCGCGGCGGGTGCTTCGACGGCCGCGCCGGTGTCAGCCTGTCGGGGGCGGGTACCTCGAAGTAGGGCTCGTCCAGGCTCGGGAGGGAGTCGTGTTCGCCGGGATGGATATCATGCATGGGTGCGTCCCTCGTACCAGGGTTTGGTCGTCTTGACGATCTTCACCACCGACAGCATCACCGGCACCTCGACCAGCACGCCGACCACGGTGGCGAGCGCGGCGCCCGAGCCGAGGCCGAACAGGCTGATGGCGGCGGCGACCGCCAGCTCGAAGAAGTTGGAGGCGCCGATCAGGGCCGCCGGCGCCGCCACGCACCACGCCACCCCGAACCGGCGCGACAGCCAATAGGCGAGGCCGGCGTTGAAATAGACCTGGATCAGGATCGGCACCGCCAGCAGCAGGATGACCAGCGGCTGGGCGAGGATTTGCTCGCCCTGGAAACCGAACAGCAGCACCAGCGTGGTCAGCAGCGCCACCAGCGAAACCGGCTGGATCAGGTTCAGCGTCCGCTTCAGCGCGGGCTCGCCGCCGCTGGCCAGCAGTCCGCGGCGCCACAGCTGGGCGGCCACCACGGGGATGACGATGTAGAGCAGCACCGACAGCAGCAGCGTGTCCCACGGCACGGTGATCGACGCGACGCCCAGCAGCAGGCCGACCAGCGGCGCGAAGGCGAAGACCATGATGATGTCGTTCAGCGCCACCTGGCTCAGCGTGTAGTGCGGCTCTCCCTCGCACAGGTTCGACCAGACGAAGACCATGGCGGTGCAGGGGGCGGCGGCCAGCAGGATCAGGCCGGCGATGTAGGAGGAAATCTGGTCCTGCGGCAGCAGCGGGGCGAACAGGTTTCCGATGAACAGCGTACCCAGCAGCGCCATTGAGAAGGGCTTGACCGCCCAGTTGATGAACAGCGTCACGCCGACGCCGCGCCAATGCTCTTTCACCCGTCCCAACGCACCGAGGTCGATCTTCAGCAGCATCGGCACGATCATCAGCCAGATCAGCACAGCCACCGGCAGGTTGACCTTGGCGACCTCCGCCGCGGCGATGGCCTGGAAGACGCCCGGCACCAGATGGCCGAGCGCGATGCCGGCGACGATGCACAGCGCGACCCAGACGCTGAGGTAGCGCTCGAAAAGCCCCATGGAGGGGCGGGCCGCCGGGGCGGCCTGGATGTCAGCGGTCATGATCCGTGTCCGTCAGGAGGCATTGCCGACGCGGCGTCCGGCGCCATCGACGACCTGCTCGCCGTCCTCCTTGGCGAAGGTGCCGCGCTGGGCATCGGGGAGGATGTCGAGAACCGCCTCGGACGGGCGGCACAGCCGCACGCCCAGCGGCGTCACCACGATCGGCCGGTTGATCAGGATCGGGTGCGCCGTCATGGCGTCGAGCAGTTGGTCATCGGTCAACGCCGGGTCGCCGAAACCGAGTTCGGCATAGGGCGTGCCCTTCTCGCGCAGGACGGCACGCACCGGCACGCCCATGCGGCGGATCAGGTCGGCCAACTCGGCGCGCGTCGGCGGCGTCTCCAGATACTCGATCACCGCCGGTTCGACGCCGCTGTTGCGGATCAGCGCCAGCGTGTTGCGCGAGGTGCCGCAAGCCGGGTTGTGATAGATGGTGACCGGCGTCATCGCGCCTCCTCCGGGGTGGCGGACACCTGCCCCATGTCGTCCAGCTTTCGCTTCAGCGCCAGCCGGTCGAGCGAGGCGATGGGCAGGCTGACGAAGGCCTGGATGCGACGCTGGATATGCCCGAACACTGTGGCGGTGAAGGCTGCCTTCTCCGCGTCGCTGCGCTGGGCACTCGACGGGTCGGGGAAGCCCCAGTGCGCCGTCATCGGCTGGCCGGGCCAGATGGGGCAGACCTCGCCGGCGGCGTTGTCGCAGACGGTGAAGACGAAATCCATGTGCGCGGCGCCGGGGGCAGCGAATTCGTTCCAGGCTTTGGAGCGCAGTTCGGCGGTCGGGAAGCCAAGCCGTTGCAGCAGGTCGTGGACATAGGGGTTGATGCGGCCGGACGGCTGGCTGCCGGCGCTGAAGCCGCGGAAGCGGCCCTTGCCCTCTCGGTTCAGCAGGCATTCCGCCATGACGCTGCGGGCGCTGTTGTGGGTGCACAGGAACAGGACGTTGTAGACGCGGTCGGTCATCGCTGGATTGCCTTTCCGGGCCGCGGGGAGTGCGGCGGTTGGGATCGGAGCCTCAGGTGTCGTGGTCACATCCGACGGGACCACACGGGACGGCCTGGGTCAGGTCGGCGGAACAGAGTTCAGGGCGGCCCTGGCAGCAGTCCTCCATCAGGAAGGCGATCAGCCGGCGGGTGCCCTCATAGTCGGATGCGTAGAAGATCTGCCGCTGCACCCGCCAGGAGCGGAGCAGGCCGGCGCGTTCCAGCGTTGCCAGATGATGGGACAGGGTGGAGGCGGGGACCCCCACCTGCTGGGCGATGTCGCCGGCTGTCAGCCCGTTCGGACCCACCGTGATCAGCAGGCGGAAGACGGCCAGACGTGTTTCCTGGGCGAGGGCGGCGAAGGCGTTGGTGGCGGCTGTCATTTCCATGATTCGACAATAGTCGAAATGTCAGGGCGGGACAAGTGACGGTTCCGTGAAGGCCCCGGCGCCCCGCGGGGCCGCTTGGGGAACCCCCGAACGTGTGGGAAGACTTGAGGCGCCACGGCGCTTATAGTGCGCCCTCGCTTCCGGCCCGGCGCCTCCGGTCCGGGGTGGAGGGATTGCCGCAGAAACGGCGAAGCGGAATGGACATGACCAGTCACGAAGACGTCTTCGACACGCCGGAGACCCGTCAGCCGACCATCCTGTCGGTCTACAACCAGAAGGGCGGCGTCGGCAAGACGACCACCTCGGTCAATCTCGCCCTGACCCTGGCGGCAATGGGCAAGAGCGTCGTCCTGATCGATTTCGACCCGCAGAGCAGCGCGACCAGCAACTTCCTGCTGCGCGACAAGGCGAAGGTCGGCATCAACGACCTGCTGCGGCAGGAGACCTTCGTCGAGGACGCCATCACCCCGACCGCCTTCGACGGGCTGTCGATGATCGTCGGCGCGCGCAAGCTCTATTCGCTGGAACATGCGCTGGACAGCCGCGGCGGGTCGCAGCGCGGCCTGCGCAAGGCGCTGCATTTCTCGCGCAACCCGCCCGACTACGTCGTCATCGACTGCCCGCCGGCCCTCGGCCATCTGGCCGCCGGCGCGCTGGCGGCGTCGGACCGGCTGGTGGTGCCGGTGTTCCCCGGCCGCTACGCGCTGGACGGGCTGCGGCGCACCCTGCAGGTGGTGGAGCATATCCAGAACGGGCTGAACCCCAACCTGTCGCTGGCCGGCATCCTGATGCTGTCGATCACCAACGACGAGGTCGGACGCGAATCGCTGACCCAGCTGCGCAACGAGTTCCCCGACCTGATGTTCCGCACCGCCTTCCCCTATGACGTGGATGTGGTGAAGGCCACCTACCGCCGCATGCCGGCGGCGATCTTCGCGCCGGAGGGGCGGACCACCGCCCGTTTCGCGGCGCTGGCCTGGGAGATCATCCACGGCCGCGGCACCGCGCCCGACGAGGCCCAGCTGAAGCCGGCGCTGGACCGCATCCGGTCGTGGCACG